>JAPOUS010000061.1 GCA_026708525.1 Cellvibrionales bacterium | reverse complement strand
ATTAGCTATTATGCTATGACACCCGTGGTTAAAAATTGCATGGACGCGATGATTAAAAACGTTGCAATTTGTAACAAGGGCCTGTGACCAATATCTTCACCCAAGCAGAGTTTAAGGAAACCTAAATAGGTTAATAACAATCCGCCAATGGCACCAACGGCGAGGCCAATGATGCCGAAAAAATGGCCGGGGCGTGCACGAAATTTCAAGAAGAAAAAGGCGGATAAAATATCAACAATGACACGGAAAGTACGAGAAATACCGTATTTTGATTCGCCAAATTGACGTGAACGATGGTTAACCTTGGTCTCACCAATACGCGAAGGTGCGGTGACGTTTGCTACCCAAATGGGGATAAAACGATGCATTTCGCCATAGATTTGCACCTGTTTAATGATATCTGCGCGATACACTTTTAAGCTACAGCCATAGTCATGCAAGGTTAAGCCTGAGACTTTACCAATGATTTTATTGGCAATTTTGGAAGGGATTTTGCGGCTAACCAATTTATCTTGTCGATCGTATCGCCAGCCTTGCAATAAATCCAAGTCGCGCTCGATCAGCTCATCAATCATGAGTGGAATATCATTGGGGTCATTTTGAAGGTCGCCATCAATAGTGACGATCAAATCCCCTTTGGCAGCATCAATGCCCGCTTGCATTGCGGCAGTTTGGCCAAAATTTCGTTGCAGATCAATTGGGTTTACTCGAGGCTGCTTGTTTTGCGCTTCTTGCATTTTTTGAGGGGTGTCATCACTTGAGCCATCATTGACTAAGATGAGCTCCCAATCATGTTCCGTTGCATCAAAAACGTCTGTTATTTCATCAACTAACGGGAAAACATTTTGTGATTCGTTGTATAAAGGGACAACAACGGAAACAGAATAGCTGGTCATAATGTATCGTATATCAAGCGTGGTTTTTATCTGGAAGCGATTTGGGTGTGGCGATAAGTATCAACCAGCCCAAGGCAGCGGCCACTATATTGCTGAATAATAGGAAAATATGCAAATTGATTATCGCGCTTAATAAAGCATTATGGTAACTGTCCGACAATAGTAGGCCAGCTGCAAAGGCAGCTTCATAACTGCCAGCGGAAGCAAAGCCATTGATGGGCAATGCAGAGCTTAAATCCGCCATCAAAATGCCGGTTGCTGCTGTGGCTAAATCTAGCGGAATAAATGCACTAAACAAGGTATAAAAAGCGAAGAGTTTTATTCCCCAAATCAGTATTGATAAGGTGTATGTGATGCTTATGGCCGGGTAATGATGAAGCTGTGGCGGAAAAAAGCCGGATAGAAGTCGAAATTTCCCAAGCCAAGGCAATAAAATGAGCCCTGCGACAGCGAAAAGCAATAAAGGTAATCGCCAAATACCCAGCAGCGATGGCTGGAAGCATATCAGCAGGCTGATTAATACGTGCAGATCAAATAAGCGAATGCCTAGTAATGCGCGAAAGCTATCTTTAATAGGGATGGCCAATTGCATGCGACTCAAGGCGGGAAGCACCAACTCCCCTAAGCGCATGGGTAAAATGAAGTTGGCGGCATTATGGATAAAACTGATGCCTAGCACCGGCAGAGCTTGCCAAGGCTTTTCACTCGGAAGCTGTTTGTAGGTGTAAAGTAAACGCGTACCCCGAAGTGCATGGCTTAATAAGGTCAGCCCAAAGCATAAGCCGAGGGTGGTTAAAGGTAGCGTTTGCCATTGCTCAATAATGGCATGCCAGCCAATGGTGCTCTCGACCCAATAGCCTAAGCCACAGGTGAGTAATGAGGCAATCGCAAGTTTTAATAGGGTTTGGCTAGTAATGATGGCGCTCTCCATTTTCGCCGCCGAATAATACCAGAAAAAGGGGAGAGTTGCTTGTGGTGTACTTTTTAAGGTTGCTCGTCCTGTTGCGAAACTCGCTCCCATACGAAGCATGGAAACGAGACTCACTATTTCATACCCAAAAAATGCTATGAATCGATCTAATAGGCGCCTGTTCTCAGAGAGGCTTAGTAGCAGGGCCAGAGCTTACTCTGACACTGCTGGCTGAAAGAGGCTTAGTCGTCGGTTAATTCCATTTCTTTTAATAGGTCGGGGAGGGCTTCTTTAAACTCAGCAGAAAGGTTATCCGGGTCGCCCATAATATTTTCAATTTTATTCATTAGATGATCGAGTGACCTGCCGGATCTGATGTGATCATCGATGTAACTGCTAAGTTCTGCGCCTTTTTCTTCAGTTAATACATCCGATAGAGCGCGTTTTAATTCATCAGGGCTTTCGTTTAGAAGATTTTTCACTTCGTCATTAACAATTTCTTGCAGTGCTTGAACATCTTCGTCTTTTAAATTGATATCAGGAAATACAAAAGGTTGTGGCCGTTCTTCAGCATCAGCAACTTGTGACGGAGACCTTGAGCGATTAGGCGTATTTTTATTTATTGATTGACTTGAAGGTGCAGTAGACTGAGATGCGTTTGATCGATTTTGCGGCGTTTTGATATTGTCGTAATCGGTATTTCTGGCGTACTTATGTGTTTGGGGTTGCTGTAACTTCTGCTTTTGTTTCTTTTTCGTCACTATATAGTTGGTACTAGGCGCCTTACCAAAGATAACGGTTGACAGTCCATTTGCGGTGGTTTGGTACCAAACTTCTGAGCTAACAATCGGTGGCATAACTTTAACATCGACCGTGGTTGCGTACCCTAATAGAAGAAACAGAAAAATAAGGCAGCCAAGGCCTGCGTTTAATAGTGAGTGAAGAATGATATATTGCTTTTTGGGAGGTTCGCTTATCAAGTTGTCATTGTTGTTAGAAATTTTGCTGGCAACTAGGTGCCAGAGTTTATGCATGAGGTAGTTAAAACCAATAATCAGTGCCAGTAATAGGATGATCCGAATAAAGATAACGGGCAATACGGCACTGAGAGGACGACTAATAACGGATAAAATTAACGGTGCTAGGATAGCGGAGGCCCATACGGCAGGGATCAAGCAGGCTATTTTTTTAAAAAGAGATTGTGGGCCAACCATTAACCCAAGACCTACAATAGTGCCTAGAATTAAGAGTAAAACAGTAGTTAACACGATTGCCTCCTAGGCTCTAAATTTCTAATTAAGCCCAGTATAGACAATATTTTTTAAGGTAAGTTCTATTGTCTGTCAGGGAAAGTTAAAACATCCTGAATTGATGGGCTTTGTGTGTTGAGCATTAACAGCCTATCCAACCCTAACGCTACACCGGAGCAGTCGGGCAACTGAGCTAGGCTAGTTAAAAAAGCCTGATCAATAGGTATGCGTTTTTGGCCTCGCTGCTGGCGTTCGTCGTTGTCTTTGGCAAAACGTTCAGCTTGAGATGGTTGGTCGGTTAATTCATCAAAACCATTGGCTAATTCGATGCCTTGATAATAGAGCTCAAAGCGTGCCGCAACGGATTGGGTTCGATCGTTTTTTGTGAGCTTCGCAAGGGCAGCTTGAGAGGGTGGGTATTGGTAAATGAAGGTTAACCCCTCTTTGCCCAAGGTAGGCTCAATGACAAGGCTGATTAGGGCATTTAACCAATCATCGAGTGTGCCATCAGGCATTTCCAGTTGAATATGCTGAGAGGCTTTTGCTTTTAGATCGTTTAGAGAGATGGCTAATGGATCAAACCCAAGGGTGCGCTCAAAAGCCTCTTGGTAGGTTAATTTTTCTACCTTTTTATTGGGTAAAAACAAGTTGACTAACGTGCCAACTTCATCCATGAGTGCATCAAGGCTAAAGCCGACTCGATACCACTCAAGGAGGGTAAATTCTGGATTATGCCGCAGGCCTGATTCATCTTCTCGAAAGGCTTTGCAAATTTGATAGCAGTCGCCAATGCCAGCAGCGAGTAGGCGTTTCATGGCATATTCAGGTGAAGTTTGCAGATAGTCACCAGATGTGAGTTGCAAAGACTCAATGTAGGGATCAGTGACTGTGCTGTCACAAACCAAAGGGGTTTCGACTTCAAGTACATTGCGTTCAGCAAAAAACTGGCGAATCTTGGCAAGCATGGCTGCACGCGCACGAATGTTGTTGAACGATGCGCTTGGCTGCCAAGACATAGAGGGAATTAACCCTTAGCGCGAGAAACGTATTCGGCGGTGCGGGTATCGATGCGAATGATTTCGCCTTGGTCGATAAATAGAGGAACACGGACTACTGCACCTGTAGAAAGGGTAGCAGGCTTGGAGCCGCCTTGTGCGGTATCGCCTTTAAGGCCTGGGTCAGTTTCGGTGATTTCTAATTCAATAAAGTTTGGTGGGGTAATGCTGATTGGGGCACCGTTAAATAGCGTGACTTCATAAGTTTCTTGCTCTTTTAGCCATTTGGCAGTCTCACCAACGGCCGCTTTATCCGCTTGTACTTGCTCGAAGCTCTGAGGATCCATAAAAAACCAAAATTCACCATCCGTGTAGAGGTATTCCATATCTTGATCCATGACATCAGCACCATCCAGTTTTTCACCTGACTTAAAGGTACGCTCCCAAACGCGTCCACTAAACAGGTTGCGAAGTTTTACGCGGTTAAAGGCTTGACCCTTACCCGGTTTGACAAACTCATTTTCCAAAATTGAGCATGGCTCGCCGTCAAGCATAACTTTAAGACCTGAGCGCAATTCGTTGGTAGAATATGATCCCATGATGTTTTTCCAGATGAATACAGATAAAGGTGGCTAATGATAGCGCGATCTGAGCCAATTTGGCAGTCAGATGACTGGCAAATTGAATTAAAAAACAGTATTCGCACCCTAGGCGACTTGTGTCAAGCGGTTGATATTGAGATCGATGACTTGCCTAGGGCCTTGCAAGCTGAACAAAGCTTTAAGGTGATGGTGCCAAGGCCATATCTTGAGCGGATTGAAAAAGGCAATCCAGAAGATCCCTTATTACTCCAAGTCTTGCCTAGCGCAAAAGAGATGCTGGAGGTTCCGGGCTTTGTTAAAGATCCACTAGAAGAAGCACAATTTACCAAAGTCCCCGGTCTCATTCATAAATATCATGGAAGAGTGTTATTAATTAGCCATGCGGCGTGTGCCGTGCATTGCCGCTATTGTTTTAGAAGGCATTTCCCTTATGCGGATAATGCCTTAAGTAGTCAGCAGCTTACACAGGTGGTGGATTATATAGCGTCTGATGCCAGCATTCATGAGGTGATTTTAAGTGGCGGTGACCCCTTGATGAATAAAGATGAGCAGCTTGCGAGATTGGTTGCTACCATTGAAGCCGTACCGCATGTCGAAACCTTGCGCATCCATACGCGTTTGCCCATTGTGATACCTAGTCGTATCTCTCATCGTTTACTTTCTTTGTTAGCACAAACTCGACTAACTATCGTTGTTGTAATCCATTCAAATCATGTCAATGAGTTGGATGATCAAGTGGCGGAGGCTTTGTACTTTCTCCGCAAGCATTCTGTTCGTCTTTTAAACCAAAGTGTCCTATTGAAGGGCGTGAATTCCGATGCCTCTCATCACATGAAGTTGCTGAAACGTTTGCACCAGATAGATGTAGCGCCTTATTACTTGCATTTACTTGATCACACCCAGGGGGTGGCGCATTTTCAAGTTGACGATTCTCAAGCGCTAGCGTTATATCAGAAGCTACAGATGCAGCTTCCGGGATATTTGATGCCGAAGTTGGTGCGGGAGAAGCCATTTGATCTCTCGAAGCGTTTGTTGATTAAGGCGTAAACTTAGCTTTCGGAGGGTAACTCTGTTTTTTGTATGTTAAGGCTTCACGTTTTACCAGGGTCGTTTAATTGATTTCATCAGGAGAGTCTTCCTCTAGAATACATGGCATTGAATCAGATTTTTTTATTGGAGGAAGGGGTCTCAGCTGTGAGACTTTTGTGAGATTCAAGACGGCGTAACAGGAACGAGGCCTTTGTTTAGGCACCCCGTCTTGTTTCTTAGGCGTTGACTGTATAATCGTCTCTGGATAATGGTTTAAAAACTTTTGGGCTACTTTTTTGGTTGTTTTCAAC
>JAPOUS010000008.1:15174-33638 GCA_026708525.1 Cellvibrionales bacterium | reverse complement strand
AATTAAGAAGAAACCCGTAAACCGAAAGTAAAGCGATCGTCTTGTGATTAACAGAATCTATTGGATGACTTAAAGAAATCTTTAAGACTATTTAGAGCATGTTGTTTGTTGAAGTTCCTGAGTTTAGTTAAAGGCAAAAAAAAGGCTCAAAACATGAGCCCAAAACAGGGAAATTGAAGGCTTGAAATGCGTGCTTGAAGGGGGTAAGAAAAAAATTTCCCAGCGTTTGGGCTAATAGCATAGGCTTTTTTACATTCGCTGAGTCATTCATTCAGCAGACGTCAAGCAATTATTAGAGGTGTTCTAAAGGTTATGTAGGGCTTTATATGCTTGGGTCTGCACGGATCGAAACTGCATTTTTCCTGCAAAATCTTTCGCATTGTTTTCTAGAGATAGGCAAGCTTCTTCTGGGCTGATTTTAAGAATATTTGCCATGTCGGTCATGTCTTGTGCAATGGTCGCTTCGCTGAAATCTGCGACTAGTTTGTAGAATTCGTTGATTTGGGTTTCGGTGTTGAATAAAACGGCTTTGGCTTTGGCAAGATCATTTTTATGAAGCTCCACAAAGGCGTCACGAAAATTGCTAATATTCACACCTTTAGCAAAGCAATAATTACTGCGGGTGCGTTCGTTGGCTAAGTAGTAGCCCATAAAAACGGTGGCAGCAGCTTGCTGTTTTCTTTCTGGGTTTTCTTCGTTAGACAAAATATGTTCGATATTTTGGGTGGCTTGCTCTTGCAGTTGAGCTGATCGTACGAGGTCGGCATCTCGTTCGTACTCGTCGTTACGCAATGAAGTCACCGCCTCCTCATACATGGTTTTATCAGCAGCGACTTGAGCCGCTTTTTGCGTTTTTAATACATAAAAAGTGCCGGATAAACCGACGAGTATGACTGCGGAGATTAAGATAATCCAGTTTTTCACGCAAAGGCCTCGAAACAATAAATAATGAGTTTAGTGCATCATGTCAAAGTGGCAGCCAGATAGACGTTATTGCCAAAGTACGCTTTAGTGCGCTGAGTATGCTGTAAGCGGAGTATGATCAATTGATTACTCCGCCATGCAAACTGAGCAACTCACCAAAAGGAGCAAATCTGCTAGGCAAACCTTTTGGCATGATGTACCAGTATAGTCGACAGAAAATTTATGGTGAGATAATTATCCAGATTAATCGTTCCCCAAAATTTTATTTATTACGGTTTTTTTTAATCCAATACGTCTGATTATAAGTGGGGGAGGGGGGCGTACCTACAAGATGATCATATGGAGACTCCTCAGGTGGATACTCCTCAGGTGGATACTCATCTATATTCTCATATAGATTGCTAAATGGATTGCAAAATCGATAGTCACTAACGTTCTCAGATAAGCGGGGGGGCACAGGCAGATTGCTCGGCGCTCTGTAAAGTTGGTCAGCAGGCGGAGCTGTCTGATATGGGTCTTCTCTTTCTGTAGATTTTGATGAATCGAGTTTTACCTCAGGGCTATAATCACCAATCTCTTCATAAATAGATTCAGGAACAATAATAGGTTCATGATCAATTTGTGAATTATTAACAACATCTGATATTTTGGTATAAGTATGATCAATCTCCTCTCTAGAGCCTGGGGTAGTTTCTTGGTTCATTGGAACATACTCACTGTCGTCAGAGGGTGATTTCGATCGATCAGAGGTAATATCGTATAAGTTTTGCACGGGAGGAGCGATATCAAATAGGCGTTTATAGTCTTTTTTATCAATGTCTTTAGCTTCTACAACTTGACGGCGTGAGCAGAGAAACACCTCTGGGGGAGGTAGATCAGTACTTTCTTTGTTATTAGGCAAACAGTCTTGAGTCAAGTTATTGTTGGTATTTTTTTCCTTGCTAGATATGCCATAAGTTATCTGATATCTCGCATCACCGTCCGTACTTTTATTTTGAGCTTGAGTTGTTTTAAGTGGAATGGGTTGGAGGGAGGAGTTCTTGCCAAACATTTGAGACATGATTTTTTTTGAATTTGTAGTCGTGGTTTGACATTTAGTCGAGCCTCGGGAATTGTTTGGATGCTTAGTGAATTTAGCACAGATAGCATTGACTTTACTAAGGCTGTCCTCACTATATTTGATAGCAAAAGTAAAAAATAATTTTTTAAGACTTCTTTTGTGGGGGGTATTAACAACGCTGCTGCTTTTTTCAATAGAAGTTAGTCCTTTATAGGCATTCATGTAGGGTATATTGCTAGACTGCTTGTTGGTGAAAGGGAGGCTTGCAATGGCTTTGCAAGCTGTGTGAAAGGCATATCCTGAGTCACTTAAAATGAGTACGGTGAACCACAGTAGTAGGGCAAAAACTGAGTCTTTCATAACAATTCTCATTGTTTTGTATTAAGGTTGGTTGAAAAAAAAGAGAAATTCGCGGCAGGTTTACGACTTGGTAAGAATACACAGATTAGTACCTCCTAGTAATAATTAACCAGCAAAAGGATTTTTTCACGGGGGGCATCACGGATAGCGCAATCGCTGAAAGTTGAAGAAAAGATAACAATCTAAGGCGTACCAAACGATATACTTGGCTTCTTGATTGGCGAAGTTCTCTAATTGACTTGGTGCAAGCTAATAAATTCAAAAGGGCTACTCTAGGTGAATAACCTTTAGACAAGTAAATCGTCAATTGATCATTTTTTTCAGGCGCGAATACACAGATAAGAAATTATAGGCTTTGAATGGATTTAACGGTCGTCAGGCACTAAAATAGCCGCGATGACAGGTAGAGGTGTATCTTGAAGTTTACAGCGAGCCATATTTTATCTATTGCGCAGTTTGAGCGCGCCGATATTGAGTATATCTTTCAGGTTGCTGATCAGATGCGCCCGTATGCGCATAGGCAAAAACTGACGCGTGTATTAGACGGCGCTATTTTAGGCAATCTTTTTTTTGAGCCAAGTACACGCACACGTATTAGTTTTGGCTCGGCTTTTAATTTATTGGGGGGTGAGGTAAGAGAGACCACTGGGCTATCCAATTCGGCCTTGGCTAAAGGTGAATCCCTCAAAGATACTGCCAGAGTGCTATCAGGTTATAGCGATGTTATTGCTATGCGCCATCCAGACAATGGTTCAGTTTCTGAATTTGCATCTGCAAGCCGTGTGCCTGTGGTGAATGGAGGCGATGGCTCGAATGAGCATCCTACCCAAGCATTACTAGATTTGTATACCATTCAATCCGAGTTAACAAGCCAGAAGCGTTCTATTGACAGGTTGCGAATTGCGATGATTGGAGACTTGCGCTTTGGGCGGACAGTACATTCTTTATGTCACTTGCTATGTTTGTTTGATAAGGTCAAAGTGGTGTTAATCTCACCTTCTGAGCTGCAAATGCCAGAGTCCATTGTTGAGATGATGAAAGAGGCCGGACACCAAGTGGTTGTCAGTGATCAGCTTGAGTCCAATATTTCTGATGTGGATATTGTTTACTCTACTCGCATTCAAGAAGAGCGTTTTGCCACTCAACAGGAAGCTGACTTATATCGTGGGCGCTTTCGGCTCAATCAACAGATTTATACCAAGTATTGCCAACCTAATACTGTCATTATGCATCCATTGCCGAGAGATAGTCGATTGTCTGCAAATGAGCTCGATGTTGATCTAGATGCAAACCCTAACCTTGCTATATTCAGGCAGGCTGATAACGGGGTTGTTGTTCGTATGGCACTATTTGCATTAATTTTGGATGTGGTAGATCAAGTGGATGCACATGCCCGCCCTGTTAATTGGTATACACCAGGTCGATAAATGATGAAAAAATCACTCCCTGCTTTTGAGCAGTCAGACCTTAGTATTGTCTCCCGCGAGGTGAAGTACGATGGATTTTTTAAAATTCATAAGCTTTCTCTTAGTCATGCATTATTTGAGGGAGGGCAGAGTGAAGTCTTTGAGCGGGAGTTATGCCTTCGTAACGATGCTGTAGGTATGTTGCTTTATGATCCTTCTCTTCAGCAGTTAGCCATGGTTGAGCAAATGCGGATTGGTGCCATTGACCGTAATCAGTCGCCTTGGATGCTTGAGGTGGTTGCTGGCATGTTAGATAAAGCTTGCGAAGCACCCTGTGATGTTGCTATTCGTGAAGCCAAAGAAGAAGCCAATCTGTCAGTCGATGCCATTGAGCCAATGTTGGATTATTTTGTATCCCCAGGGGGTAGTACAGAATTTTTTTCACTCTTTGTGGGAAAAGTTTCTCTTTCTGATGTCAAAGGTGGGGTATTTGGCTTGGCTCAAGAAAATGAGGATATTCGTTTACATATTTTATCTGTAGATGAAGTGTTTGCGTTACTTAAGCAAGGTCAAATCAATAACGCAATGACCTTGATAGCACTGCAATGGTTTGCTCTTAATAAAGTGAACATCGATGCAAAGTGGCAATAGAGAGCTTTCTTTAACGTCACCTCAATATATTTTTAAGGTCGAGCAAATCCACTTCGATTCTTAAGGAAAAATTATGCAACCTTGTTTGAGGCGCCTAACAAAGGCGACGTATCGACTGTCGTTTGTAGGTGTTTTATTAATCTTTGTTACTTTAATACAAACGACAACGGCACAAGAAGAAAAACTGTCTGTGCCTGAGACTAAAAAATCTTTTAAGGCCAGTTTTAATAAAGACGATATAGTGGTAAGGGCCAGACAAACCAAACATAAAGGCGAGCGGCTAAACCTTGAAACACTCGTTTTTAAATATAATCGTTTTGATAAAAAGCAGAGCCGGTTACTGCCTGTAGACGTTGCAGTAATGAATCAAGGGGTTGCTGTGTTGCTATATGATCCCAAACTGCAAAAAATTGCATTACTTGAAAAAGTCCAATCGGGTATCGTTTATCATCCTGAAACACCTTGGGCATTAACCTTGATGACGAGTCGTATGACTCAAGAAGATCACTCTGGTGAGGATGCTGCATATCGGGTGGTTGAAAGTCATGCCGGCACTAACATTGCTAAGATGATCTATGTTCAGGATGTGTTTCCCGCGCCTTCGATGAGTTCTGAGCTAATGTCCTTGTTTGTTGTCTTAGTAGACCTGGAAGGGGAAGAGTCCGAATTTATCAGGAAAACCTCGAACAACGACAATGTTAAATCGCACCTGTTTACGATAGATGAAGCCAAAGGCTTGCTTGAATCTCGAAAAATTAAAGATGCAATCACGCTTGTTGGGGTACAATGGTTACTATTACATCAAGCCCAAATAGACAGTGACTGGCGCCAAGCGAATGTCGAATCAGAGCCCACCCAATCAGAATCCACCGAATCAGAGCTCATCGGATCAGAACCCATCGCATCCGAAAACGCAGGAGAGCCCTCAGAGAAATCAGCAAAATCAGAACAAGAGCCCTCAGCAAAACCAGAACAAGAGCCCTCACCAAAATCTGAACAAGAAGCAAGCTAACCTCATATCTGATGCGTCCACTGGTCATTTGCCGGCGGCCTCAATTGAGGTGACTCAAGAGAAAGGTTCTAAAAAATCTGGGTTACTAGGCGCAAGCCTTGTTTTCAGTGTAATGACCATGCTATCGCGTGTGTTAGGGCTTGCACGCGATATTTTGATTGCTTCGTTTGCTGGGGCAACTGCGAATGCTGATGCTTTTTTTATTGCATTTAAAGTGCCGCAGTTTCTTCGGCGGCTGTTTGCTGAAGGTGCATTTTCTCAGGCCTTTGTCCCTGTTTTGTCGGAATACCGAAGCCTTAAAAGTTTTGATGACGTCAAGCTCTTGGTCGATAAGGTGGCAGCCTGCCTAGGGTTCAGTGTATTTTTGGTGGCGACATTAGCGGTTGTTGCCGCGCCTGTGGTTGCCACCTTGTTTGCGCCGGGCTTCGTTAGTGATCCCGCTAAGTTTGATTTGACGGTCGACTTGATGCGGATTACCTTCCCCTATTTGTTTTTTATTACCTTAACAGGATTTGCCGGTGCGGTTCTTAACAGTTTCCACTATTTTGCGGTGCCTGCATTAACGCCCATTATTTTAAACCTTTGGCTGATTGTGGCGGCAGTGTATGGCGCGCAATTTTTTGTAGAACCTGTCTATGCCTTAGCATTCGGTGTATTGTTAGCAGGCATTACCCAGTTTTTATTCCAGTTACCCTTTTTGATGAAGATCAATTTATTACCATCGCCAAAACTGGATTATAAAGATCCGGGTGTGATTCAAGTGATGACCCTCATGGTGCCTGCGCTATTTGGGGTGTCAGTGAGTCAGCTGAATTTATTGCTAGATACAGTAATTGCGTCTTTTTTGCCGACAGGATCGGTCTCGTGGTTATATTATTCGGACCGTTTAATGGAATTACCTTTGGGGGTTTTTGCTATTGCGGTGAGTACGGTTATTTTGCCTAGCCTTTCGCGCAAGCATGCGACGCTTTCAAAGGAAGAATTCTCCCATACCCTAGACTGGGGGATTCGTATGATTTTATTTATTAGTATTCCAGCTTCTGTTGCCCTATTTTTTTTAGCTGAACCCATTTTAATCTCATTGTTTCAGTATGGTCAGCTAGGTGCGCACGATGTGCATATGTCGAGTCTGAGCCTTCAAGCATATAGCTTGGGGCTTTTGCCTATGATGCTGATCAAAGTATTGGCCTCAGGTTTTTATGCGCGAAAAAATACCAAAACCCCTGTCAAGGTTGGTATTGTGGCGATGGTTGCGAATATGGTATTTAACCTAATGCTGGCTGTGCCCTTGCATCTTTATTTAGGGATTGGTTTTGTTGGTTTAGCGCTCGCGACAGGACTGTCGTCATTACTCAATGCTGGGTTGTTATTGTTCTTTTTGTTGAGGCGCGGGGTATTCAGTTTTAGGGCATCGACGTTGAGTTTATTGCTGCGCATATTGATTGCCTCCATCTTAATGGGGCTTGCCATTTTCTTTGGTCTGCAAGAGGCGAATGCTTGGTCTGAGATGACTTGGGTGGGGCGAATTACTCAACTACTGATTTTTGTTTTGGGTGGTTTAAGCGTGTATCTGATCGTGGTCGGTAGTTTGGGGTTGCGATTGCGGCATTTTCGCGTGCACAGTGGGTGATCGCGCTTAAGAATTGCGCTATAATTGCGGCCTTTTGGGGTAAGTATGGAACTCATTCGGGGGCTGCACAATATAAGACCACAGCATAAGGGTTGTGTAGCTACCATTGGCGCATTTGATGGTGTGCATCTCGGGCATCAAAAGGTGCTGCAAAAGCTCAAAGATAAAGGGCGCGAATTAGGCTTGCCAGCCTTGGTGATTACCCTTGAGCCGCTTCCTCGTGAATATTTTTCTCCGCAAAAATCGCCGGCACGACTGATGAGTTTCCGTGAAAAAGCCAAAGCGATTGAAGCCTTAGGCGTTGATCGTTTGCTTCGTGTTAAGTTTGATAAAACCTTAAGCGAAGTCAGTGCTGAGGATTTCATTAAAGATATCTTTTTCGACAAGCTGGCGATTAAATACATGATTGTTGGTGATGATTTACGTTTTGGCCATGATCGGCGCGGCGATTTTGGTTTGTTAAAACAAATGGGTAAAGACTTGGGGTTTGATGTTGCAGCCACAGATACCTTTGAAGTGCAGGGCGATCGTGCAAGTAGCACTCGAATTCGTCAAGCGCTTGAAGCGTCAGATTTTACATTGGCAGAAGCGTTATTAGGTCGTCCTTATGCAATTTCTGGCAAGGTTGTCTATGGCAAACAGTTGGGCCGGACGCTTAATGCGCCAACAGCAAACGTTAAACTGCATCGAATAAAAGCAGCCATGTCAGGCGTTTATGCCGTTGAAGTCCGCCTTGATGGAGAATGTTTTCAAGGCGTTGCAAATGTCGGGACGCGCCCAACGGTTGATGATGGATTAACGGCCATCCTCGAAGTACACTTGCTCGATTTTAATCGAGATATTTATGGTAAGCATCTTGAAGTGGTTTTTCGTCACAAGCTTCGAGATGAAAAGAAGTTTGAATCGTTGGATGCATTAAAATCCGCGATTCATCAAGATTGTGATGATGCCAAAGCATGGTTTAAGCAATGAGTGATTATAAAGAAACATTGAATTTGCCGAAAACGGCATTTCCTATGAAAGCAAGTTTGGCGCAACGCGAGCCAAATATGCTGAAAAAATGGCAGCAAGATGACCTTTATGGCCAAATTCGTAATATTAGCCAAGGTCGCGAGAAATTTATTCTGCATGATGGTCCGCCCTACGCGAATGGCAATATTCATATTGGGCATGCCGTTAATAAAATCCTTAAAGACATTATTATTAAATCAAAAACCTTAGCGGGTTTTGATGCTCCCTATGTACCAGGTTGGGATTGCCACGGTTTGCCAATCGAAGTCATGGTTGAGAAAAAAGTGGGTAAGGCGGGAGTGAAAGTTTCGCACGATGTTTTTCGCCAAAAATGCCGTGAATATGCAGAGCGACAAATCGCCGGCCAAATGAAAGACTTTGAGCGCTTAGGTGTCATAGGCGATTGGAAGAACCCCTATAAAACGATGAATTTCAGTTTCGAAGCCGATATTGTTCGATCACTCAAGGGCATTATTTCGCATAATCATCTGAAAAAAGGCTTTAAACCCGTCCATTGGTGCATGGATTGTGGCTCCGCTTTAGCAGAGGCGGAAGTCGAATACAAAGATAAGCAGTCGCCAGCCATCGATGTGCGATACGCCGTAAAAGACCTTGATACGTTAAATCAATTAACGGGGCAGTCCTTAACGCTACCTGTCTCGATTGTTATTTGGACAACCACTCCATGGACATTGCCAGCCAGCCTTGCGGTGAGTGTTAACCCTGAGCTTGAATACAGCTTGCTAGCCTCAAATGATGAAGTGTTGATTATTGCCAAAGAATTGGTTGAGACATCTGAAAAACGCTGGGGCTTAGAAGGGTATTCTGAGATTGCCACTGTTGAAGGTGAGGCACTTGAAAATCTTACATTGCATCATCCTTTTTATGATAGAGAAGTGCCGGTACTTTTGGGGGATCATGTCACTTTAGATGCCGGTACGGGCTGTGTGCATACCGCACCGGGCCATGGTGTTGATGATTTTAATGTGTGTAAAAAATACGGCATTGAAGTCTATAACCCTGTGGGCAATAACGGCGTATATCTTGATGATACGCCTTTGTTTGCAGGTAAGCATGTATTAAAAGCCAATGACGAAATCATCGAACTATTATCTGAAAAAGGCGCGTTAGTTTTCAGCGAGAAATTTGAGCATAGCTACCCGCATTGCTGGCGTCATAAATCACCGATTATTTTCCGTGCGACTCCTCAGTGGTTTGTTAGCATGGAACAAAACGAGTTGTTATCGGATGCGTTGCGTGCGGCGAATAAAGTAGAGTGGATGCCTAGTTGGGGTAAAGCTCGTATTGAGAGTATGATGCAAGGCCGGCCTGATTGGTGTATCTCAAGGCAGCGAACTTGGGGTGTGCCAATTGCATTAATCGTATCGAAAGAGGATGCTAGCCTGCACCCTGATACCTTAAGTTTGATTGATGTTGTCGCCAACATGATTGAAGAGAAGGGGATGGATGCTTGGTTCAATCTCGACCTAAACGACTTGCTTGGCGATAACGCAGAGAAATACGAGAAAGTCACGGATACGCTAGATGTATGGTTTGATTCAGGTGTCACGCATGAAGCTGTACTTAAGCGCCCAGAATTTCAGCGTGATGATAAAATTCCAGCCGATTTATATCTTGAAGGTTCTGATCAACATCGAGGCTGGTTTCAATCCTCGCTACTAACCTCTATGGCAATGCATAATCGTGCGCCTTATAAGCAAGTGTTAACGCATGGTTTTGCCACCGATGAGCATGGCCGAAAGATGTCAAAATCTATTGGCAATGTTATCGCTCCGCAAGAGATAGTGAATGAATTAGGTGCAGATATTTTGCGTTTGTGGGTGGCATCGACGGATTATCGTAATGATATGTCAGTCTCTAAAGAAATTTTTAAACGAACCGCTGATAGTTACCGCCGTATTCGAAATACCGCACGCTTTATGCTGTCTAATTTACATGGCTTCAATCCTGAAACGGATTTGTTACCACAGGATGAATTGTTATCCCTTGATCGTTGGATCATTGGCGAAGCTGCACGTTTACAAGATGAAATTAAAACCGCATACGATATTTATCAGTTTCACTTGGTGTATCAAAAAATCCATCATTTCTGTGTGTTGGAGTTAGGTGGTTTTTATTTGGATATTATTAAAGATCGCCAATACACCACGCAAACCGACAGCAAGGCAAGACGTAGCGCGCAAACCGCGCTTTATCATTTAGTGAATGCCTTTGCAGGTTGGATAGCGCCGATTTTAAGCTTTACCGCTGAAGAAATTTGGGCCAATATCCCAGGCTTTGATGGTCAGTCTGTATTTTTGCAAACCTACTATGATCAGTTGCCAGTCGATGAAGATGCCGTGCGAGGCAGTGAATTCTGGCAGCGTTTGATTAGTGTCAAAATGGCTGTGAATAAGGCGATTGAAACAGCGCGGAATGAACAAGGGTTAGGTGGTAGTTTAAATGCAGAAGTCACACTCTATGCTGAAAATGAACTCAAGCTTGACCTAGACAAGCTTGATGATGAATTGCGGTTTGTGTTGATTACCTCTAAAGCAACTGTGAAGCCTATGAGTGAGGCACAAGATGCAGTAGATACAGATTTATCTGATCTTAAGCTTAAGGTTGATGCATCAAGCTATGAGAAATGTGATCGTTGCTGGCACCATCGGGAAGAAGTCGGAAAAATTGACGCACATCCTACCCTTTGTCAGCGTTGTGTAGACAATGTCGATGGTGAAGGCGAGGTTAGGCACTATACCTAATTGGCTAATAATACCTGGTTGCTTAATAGTCTCTAATTGGTGAATGGTAAAGGACAAGGAAAACCCATGAAGCAAGGCACACTTAAATATCCACATGTCGCTTGGCTTACGGCAGGTATTGTCGTGGTTATTATCTTAGATTTGTGGACAAAAGCCATTGCAACGGATCTTTTAACCTATGCAAGGCCCGTTAAGGTCTTGCCAATCCTTGACTGGACGCTGCTACATAATACCGGCGCCGCGTTTAGCTTTTTAGCTGACCAAGGCGGTTGGCAACGTTGGTTTTTTACTATTGTTTCCAGTGTGGTAAGTTTAGGTTTTTATATTTGGATGACGAAGTTAACACCCAAAGAGTGGATAGTGCGTTTTGCTTTGCTATTTATCATAGGCGGCGCGTTAGGCAATTTAATTGACCGTATTCGCTTTGGTTATGTTGTAGACTTTATCCATTTTCATTGGGATGAACATTATTTTCCTGCGTTTAATGTTGCTGATATGGCAATATGTTTTGGCGCTGGGTTAATTATTCTCGATATGATTGTGAACAGAAAAAACAATGACTGAAATAACGAATGCATCAACTGTTACCCTGTATTTTTCATTAGCGTTAGAGAATGGGGATATTGTTGATTCTAACTTTGGTAAAGATTCGGCAACCTTTGTTATGGGTGACGGCTCTTTGTTGCCGAGCTTTGAGGAAAAACTCTTAGGGCTTAAGCCTCAAGACAAGAAAACCCTAGTGATTCCAGCAGCAGAGGCTTTTGGTGAGCATAACATGCAAAATGTTAGACACTATAAACGCAGTGACTTTGATAAAGACATGGAATTAACCAAAGGCTTGATTGTCTTTTTTGCTGATAAGGGCGGTGCTGAACTGCCGGGTGTGATTCAAGGTGCTGATGAAAAGGAAGTGGTTGTTGATTTTAACCATCCGTTAGCAGGACGCGACATAACATTTACCGTTGAGATTGTTGATGTCCACTAGCTTACAAAATACAGATGTAATCATCTCTGATAAGGCACACAATGCGAGCGCTAAAGATGTCTTGCTCGCGAATCCTCGGGGTTTTTGTGCTGGGGTTGACCGTGCCATTGATATTGTTAATCGCGCGTTAGAGGTTTTTGGCTCGCCTATTTATGTACGTCACGAAGTGGTGCATAACAAGTTTGTGGTGGATGATTTGCGTAATCGTGGTGCTATTTTTGTCGACGAATTGCATCAAGTGCCCGACGATAATATTGTTATCTTTAGTGCGCATGGCGTATCTAAAGCTGTAAAGGCAGAAGCTGAACGTCGTCAATTAAAAGTCTTTGATGCCACATGCCCGTTAGTCACTAAGGTGCATATGGAAGTCATGCGTTTCTCAGCTGAAGGCCGTGAGTGCATTTTAATTGGCCATAAAGGGCACCCGGAAGTCGAAGGGACGATGGGGCAATACGATGCCAGTCAGGGTGGTGAAATTTACCTTGTGGAGGATGCTGATCAGGTTGCAAGTCTTGAAGTCAAAGATTCACAACATTTAAGTTATGTCACTCAAACCACTTTGTCGATGGATGATACGGCCAAGGTGATCGATGCACTTAAAGCCCGTTTTCCAGAGATTAAAGGCCCAAAAAAAGACGATATTTGTTATGCAACGCAAAACCGCCAAGATGCGGTGAAATCCTTAGCCCAGCAATGCGATCTTGTCTTGGTTGTCGGCTCAGTTAATAGTTCGAACTCCAATCGTTTACGTGAATTGGCTGAACGTATGGGAGCCTGCGCCTACCTTATCGATAATGCGGAAGAAATTGACTCCGGGTGGTTCAATGATAAAGCCCGTGTCGGTATTACCGCAGGTGCTTCAGCGCCTGAGATTTTAGTGCAGGCTGTGGTTAAGCGTGTAAACGAACTAGGTGGGCAGATTGCTGAAGAACTGGATGGCGTAAAAGAAAATATCACCTTTTCTTTGCCGCGAGAGCTTAAATAGTCTGTGTGATTGGCAGTAAAAAAATTTCAGTCTTTGTTGCGAATTAATTAGAAAATTTATTGTCTATGAGCAATGAATGATGAAAGTTGTATCGTAATTTTTTGGACCGTTTTAATTGTTTGTTTTGTGCCGAACTGTTGTTTTGCTAAAGGCTCTATTGAAATAAATTATCCTGAGAAATTTTGGAGTGACAAAGAATCGACAACAGTCGTTGTTGGTTGGTGTTTAGGTTTATTGCAAAAGCACCAAGCGCATAAAGAAAAAGTTGCTCTCACTGAGGAAGAAGGCGATTCTATCAGGTTATTAACAAATGTCGATGAGCTTGTTCCCCCATTTAATTCACATAAAGGAAAAGGGAAAAAGCTCGTAAAAGGTGTTACTCGAGACGTTTTTTTCTGGATTGATAATAATGAAAAGCTGAATTATTTAATTAATATTTTGGATTCTAAGGAAATCCAAAATATTCCTTCAGTAGAGGCTAAACTAAAGAGTCAATATACTAATGAAGCTAATCAATGGATTTCTAATGAACTAAAAGCAATTTTAAATGAAGGCTTTAATCAAGCTCGAACGCAAGAGGTGTCTGCGTTTATTGATAAACTCATTCAAGTAAACTCGAGCGGTGAAACAAAAGAGCTTAATGAAGAAGGCAAAAAATTGTTGCAAGACGCTTTCTCAAATCGTGTAAATGATCCAAAAATGAAAGCATTCGAGAGGCTTTTCGATACGTCTTCTAAGTCTTGTTTGAGAGGATCAAATTGCTTTCCGAGCCGCAGGCGAGTGTCTTCTGTTGAGTATTTCTCTAAAGTCGACGAGGTAAATATAAAAGACTAATCAAAAAAATGGGATTGCCAGCTGCTATCCCCTTCTGGCGGTGGTTATAGCAGACGGTGTTTTATGTTTGATCTTGAGTAAGCGATTAGGCTGAGATTGGGGTGGCTTTATTGTCGTCGTTGTTGTCACTTATTTCAGCACTTTCTGCTTGCTGGGTTTCAAGCAGTACTTCAGGTTTGCCCTTCATTGCTTTCATTAGCATGTCCTTGTTTCTTGCCATTAATAGCCCAATATCCTCGATTGCCTCATCAGGGATGCCATCAACCGATTGCTCAAGCCAGTGGCTAATGTTAGCGGCTAATTCTAATAATTTATCATGTTCTTCTGCTGCTTTTTTATCGTCAAACAATTGCCCGTCTCTATCGCATTTCCACATGGGTATAATCGCCATGATGTGTACCTTGGTTTCAGTTGTTGATGTTGCTGGTTAACGTAAATTTTATATCAATTTTTCACTGTATTTATATATAGTATTTTCTATTTGTTGAATTGCAAGGGTTTTTTTCACCTGTATAATCAAGGTTCATTCCAGAGGCGATGAATTTGATGCAGCTCAAAAAAATCAGCGAGTGCGTATTGGCTGTTCAAGGCTTTCTTGTTTGTATGAGTGGCTTATGGCTTAATTCTAAAGCTAATAAGAATAATAACACGATAATTTATAAGTCTTTCTAATGTTACCTTCACTGTCGAAGTTGATGCATACCACCTTATTGGTGACTGTTCTGGTCATCGCAGGTTTTGCTGCCCTTGTTCTGTTCAGTGATAGTGAATCCATTATCTCTGCCGTTTTTGGTCTGAGTTGGGAGCTTTGGGCGATTATTTTGGCTTTGTCGCTAGGTAATTACTTTTTACGCTTTGTCAGATGGGCCTGGTATTTATCTCCTTATACTCCTAAAGAACTCGGGTATCTTAAGCATTGTGTCATGTATCTTGCCGGGTTTGCCTTTACGATGACGCCAGGTAAAGCCGGTGAAATGCTCAGATGCTTTTATTTAAATGGCCAAGGTGTACCGAATAGCAAAACCATGGGGGCTTTTGTCGTTGAGCGTATTGTAGATTTACTCACGATTTTGCTACTGGCGCTCTTAGTATTAAATGTGTTTATTACTGACCAAGCTCCTTTGTTATTTGGTGCTGCGGTTATGTTAGTGATTGTGGCGACTTTGGTTGTTTTGTTGCCGACTGAAACCCTTATTCAGTCAAGCCTTTTTAGAAGGCTACCCACTATTCTGCAAAAACTGTTTCGTTTATTGTCAGACAGCTTAACGTCTGCGCGCGAATTTTTAAGCCCTAAAGGCTTTTTTGTCGGATTGAGTATTGGTCTGGTAGCTTGGGGGCTAGAAGGCTGGGGGTTGTTTTTATTGGTTGACGATTATCAGCCGGGACTAACCACTATTGAAGCCGCCATGGGTATTTATGGCTTTGCCATGTTGATGGGGGCATTATCCTTTTTGCCCGGTGGTGTTGGTGGCGCAGAAGCCGCCATGGCATTATTGTTAGCTAAGATTGGGTTTGCTATGCCTGAAGCTTTAGCTATCACATTGATTTGCAGACTAGCGACCCTTTGGTTTGCCATTTTGCTTGGGGTAATGAGTACCTTGGCGTTATCATTTTTAGGGCTTTCGCCTGTTGAGAAAAAGGCGGTTAAGAATAATGTCTAACACTGTAGATGCAACAGAGGCTAACATTAGCCAAAATGTTCTAGCGGTTGATCTTGATGGTAGCTTAATTAAAACCGATTTACTCTACGAAAGTTTCATGCTGCTCATAAAGCAGCGTTTATGGATGGTGTTTTTTGTGCCTTTTTGGTTGTTGAAAGGCAAAGTCTATGTCAAACATCAAATTGCTCAACATATTGATTTTGATCCTGAGGGCATTCCTTTCAACCAACGAGTCATTGACGAAATCGAACAAGTAAAAGCACAAGGAAGAGAGTGCGTTTTAGTGACGGGCAGTGTCGACACCTTAGCTCAAAAAATTGCTGATTGTATTGGCTTGTTTGATAAGGTGTTTGCATCAACGCTAGGCGAAAAGAATTTAACGGGCCATAAAAAAGCCCAATTTTTAGCCGATACTTATGGTGAAAAGGGCTTTGACTATATTGGCAATAGCTCGGTGGATTTGCCGGTGTGGGAGAAGTCACGCGAAGCCATCGTTGTCTCCAGTGACAAGCGGCTGTATGAAAAAGCATCGCAGCTAACCACGGCCAGCTGGTTTGAGATGCCTAAAGTTAATGCGAAAACCGTGCTTAAAGCGATACGCATACATCAATGGGTGAAAAATGTCCTGTTGTTTGTTCCATTACTCACATCCCATCAGGTTTTGCATTGGGATTTATTATGGCATTGCCTTTTAGGTTTTGTGGCATTTTCTCTCGCAGCATCCAGTGTCTACGTGTTAAATGACTTGATGGATTTAGCCTCCGACAGACAGCATGCAACCAAAAAGAGACGCCCTTTTGCTTCCGGCGCGTTATCGATTAAGTTTGGTGTCTTTCTTTTCCCCTTATTGCTCGCAGGTTCTGCGCTAATTTGTTTATTATTACCTTTGCCCTTCTTTTATGCGTTGTTGGTGTATTATGCCATCACGGTATTTTATTCGTTCTCCTTTAAACAAATAATGCTACTGGATGTTATTACGCTGGCTGTTTTATACACTATGCGTATTATTGCAGGGGTCGTCTTGATCGAAGTGCCTTTCTCGCCTTGGCTGCTGGCTTTCTCCATTTTTATCTTTTTAAGTTTGGCCTTGGTGAAACGCTATGTTGAGTTAGTTAAACTCGCGCTCAGTGGCAAAGAGAAAACCGCAGGGCGCGGGTATGTGGCATCTGATTCCCCGATAATTGCCGCACTGGGTTGTGCCGCAGGCTTCATTGGGGTGCTGGTTTTGGCCTTGTATGTGAATAGCTCGCAAGTGGTTGAACTGTATGCGCACGAAGAATTTCTCTGGGTAGCTTGTGTAATTTTATTGTATTGGATTAGCCGCATGTGGCTATTGGCACACCGGGGAGAGATGGATGATGATCCTATTTTCTTTGCAATTAAAGATAAAGCTAGCTTAATCACGGCAGTGCTTGTCTTTGCAGTCTTTGTCATGGCGATTTGATATGGCGCGATTCTCTTGGGGCGGTTATCCAGCATCTACTCAGCGGGTCAAAAAGTTGGCGTCGACGCAATCGCCATTACCGAAAGAGCCGTTTTTACCTTATGGACTGGGGCGTAGCTATGGTGATAGCTGCTTAAATAGCCAAGGTCTTTTATTAAGTTCAAGTCATTGCGATCATTTTTTGGCGTTTGATAAAGACACCGGAGTATTAACCTGTGAAGCTGGCGTTAGCTTAAAAATGATTATTCACCATTGTTTGCCATTAGGCTGGTTTTTGCCTGTGACGCCAGGTACCCAATTTGTGACAATTGCAGGGGCGGTGGCTAACGATGTGCACGGAAAAAATCATCAAGTTGCCGGTAGTTTTGGCTGTTTTGTTAAGCAATTAGAATTAGTCCGATCAACGGGAGAGCGGCTTATTTGTTCATCTGAACAAAACAGTGATTATTTTTATGCCACTATCGGTGGGCTGGGGCTTACGGGCTTCATTACGCAAGTAACCTTGCAAATGAAGCGCGTAAATAGCCATAAGTTGTTAGTCACTAGCGAAAAATATCAGCATTTAGATGATTTTTTTACGCTTAGTGACAATGCCGACCCAGGCCATGAATATCAAGTCGCCTGGTTGGATTGTACGGCAACCGGTAAAAAATTGGGGCGCGGCCATTTTATTTCAGCCAAGCATCAAGATGATGGGGATTTGACTTTGCCTGAGCGAAGGAGCAAATCCGTGCCTATGACGTCTCCTATCTCTTTGATAAATAACTTGTCAGTGCGCTCGTTTAACTCCCTGTATTATCAACGACAAATCGGCCAGCGAAAAATTCTTGAGCAATCTTACGCGCCGTTTTTTTATCCTTTAGATGGCATTGAAAACTGGAACCGGCTTTACGGTAAACATGGCTTCTTGCAGCATCAATGCGTCATACCCAAAGCCACTGGTCGTGATGCAATCAAATCTATGCTGGAATTGATTGCAAAAGAAAAAACAGGGTCATTTCTAGTGGTACTTAAAATGATGGGCGAAAAATCCAGCGGTGGTTGGTTAAGTTTCCCAATGGATGGGGTAACACTGGCAATGGACTTTCCCTATCGAGGTAAGCAAACCTTGGATTTCTTACATAAATTGGATGACATTGTTAATGAGGCCGGTGGGCGAATATACCCAGCCAAAGATGCCAATATGTTACCCGCAACGTTTCAACATGCCTACCCAAGCTGGGAGGCGATAGAGGCTATTCGTGATCCCAATATAGCCTCAGACTTCTGGAGACGAGTGACTTCATGAATATTTTAGTAATCGGGGCAAATTCTGCCATTGCTAAAGCGTTATCAAGGCGTTATGCCCATACGGCAAATCGGTTTTTTTTGGTGGCGAGAAATGCAGAAAAACTCGCGCAAGTTGCACAAGATTTATCCGCGCGAGGTGCGCAACAAGTTGATACAAAAACGGCGGATTTCGCAGAAGTTGGGATTGAGCCCAGTGTCATTGAGGCAGCAAAACGTAGCTTAGGACGCATCGATCTTGTCATTATGGCACACAGTATTTTAGGCGATCAGGCTGTGTTTGAAAAAGACTTGGATGCCCTGAATCAACTGTATCAGATTAATACACTGAGCAGCGTAAATTTACTCACCTTGCTAGCCAATGAGATGGAAGCGCAAAAACAAGGCAGTATTGTATTTATCGCTTCGGTTGCTGCTGATAGAGGTCGCCCAAGTAACTATGCCTATGG
>JAPOUS010000008.1:0-15164 GCA_026708525.1 Cellvibrionales bacterium | reverse complement strand
TTTACAAGGGTTGCGTGCACGATTGGCTAAATCGAATGTGCATGTCTTAACGGTCAAACCGGGCTTTGTTGAGTCGCCTATGACAGAGCACTTAGATAGCTCTGGGCCCTTGTGGTCAACGCCAGAAAAAGTGGCTGAGATTATTCAAAAGGGTATAGATAAAAAACGTAATACACTTTACACCCCTTGGTTTTGGTGGGGGATTATGACCATTATTAAATCCATTCCTGAATGTATTTTTAAGAAACTGACGCTTTAGATTTTAAGGATGAAATATGCAAATTGATGCTTTTAATGGCGATGCTGATGGATTATGCGCGCTAGTGCAATTGCGGCTGGCTGATCCTAAGCCGTCAACGCTAATCACCGGCGTAAAGCGTGATATTCAATTACTTGAGCGCGTGGAGGCTGGTGAAGGTGACGTCGTGACTGTACTGGATGTCTCCCTTAAAAAAAATGCCAAAGATGTTGAACGTTTGTTGGCTAATGGCGCAAAAATTTTTTATTGCGATCATCATCAGGCGGTGGATATTGTACCGAGTTCGCGTTTTGAATCTGTTATCAATCTCGCGCCCGATGTATGCACCAGTCTTTTGATCAATGGGCATTTAAAAGGGCAGTTCGCAGCTTGGGCTGTCGTTGGTGCTTTTGGTGATAACTTAGATCAAAGTGCCATGGCGGTTGCTAAAACATTGAATTTGTCTGAACAGGATATTCAAACACTGAGTCGGCTGGGTTTGCTGCTGAATTATAATGGTTATGGTGAAACCCTCGATGATTTGTATTTTGCCCCAGATAGCCTGTTTAACGAGTTGGTGAAATTTGAATCGCCAATGGATTTTGTTAACAATGCAAACGCTATCTATCAAACCCTTGATAAAGGTTATGACGAAGATTTCGCAAAGGCTAATGAGGCTAAATTACTGTTCGATGAGCCTCACGCTAAGGTGCTGCTCCTGCCAAATGCTCCTTGGGCAAGGCGTGTTAGTGGAGTTTTCGGTAATGCATTAGCGAAAGCGAACCCAGAAAAAGCTCATGCGGTGATCACAGAAAAAAGCCAAGGTGGCTATTTAGTGAGTGTCAGAGCGCCACTGAATAACAAGCAAGGAGCGGATGAAGTATGTAGCCAATTTCCAACAGGTGGAGGTCGCGCGGCCGCTGCGGGCATTAATGATTTACCGAAGGATTCGATTCAAGCTTTTATTGATGCTTTTTCATGCTTTTATCAGTAAAGCCTACCTTTCTCCTTTTTTCTGCATTTCTCTTTATCCCGTCTATTATTAGGAAATAAAATGACAGGATGAAGATTGCTAATGAAAGGGATTTTGTCTTCGCTCCATAGGTTTACTGCACTGAGTTTCATATTGTTCGCCTTGCTTGCTTGCGAAAAAAAGCAACCAGAACAAGCGTTAACTCGAATCGAAGTCGAGCTTTATGATGGCTTTCTTGACAGTGCGACCTGTGAATTATTGGATTCCCTTGGGCAAAAAATTTCCTCACAAAGCTTTTCTGCGGATGCGGGCGTCTCTGTGGTACTCAATGCTCATCATGACTGGGTGTTTGCTAGCTGTACAAGTGATAGAGAAGCTCAAGCGTTAGTGCTCCATGGTGGCCAACGTGTTACCTCGCCATCGATAAAGATTGCTGTGAATCCATTCACTGAAGTGGCTTATCGTCTATCAAACAATGATCGTGCGAATATGGATAAGTACCTGGCGGATATTTTTTCATTGATGAGTGTGCAAGTGGGTGATGCGTTAAATTTGTATCCTGTCTACGATGCGAGTTTGCCTGAAATTAGCGATTTACTCATGGCGATGATGGAATTGATTAAAAGCCAGTCGCTTAAAACAGATACAAAAGATGATACCAAACAATTGCTCTTAAAAAATACGATTAGTGAAATTGAAACAGCAGCGAAAGAGCAAAAATCATTAAAAGATGCCTTCACGCGAGACAGCATTGAGCACTTTATAGCAACCCATAAACTCACCGACGAATTGCAGGCATTTTTTTTAGGTAATTTGATTGAGATGCTTCCACAATCATTATTTTATTTTGTTTCGCCTGAGATTATTCGTCCCCTTGAGTCTATGCACTATTATCAAAAAGCTGAAGGCGGTAGCGGTGAGGGAGTCATCACTTATGTGTCATCAGATGAGTCCATCGCAAGTGTTGATCACTTAGGTAAGGTGACGTTTCACAATCTTGGCCAAGTAACCATTAGAGCCATCAAAGCGGAAGATGACAATTACCAATTAGCTGAAGCTTATTACCTGATTACCATTAATAGCGAACGATCTCCCCAGGCTAATTTTGCTTTTGCTAAACCATCAGTCTCCGTCAAGTTATCCGATAACACTTATCAACAGGTGGTGCATGGTGGTGAGGGTCAAGGGTTGATCTATTATCGCAGTAGTGACAAGTCGGTTGCACAGGTAGATAGTCAAGGTGTTGTGACTTTTATAAAGGGCGGAGAGGTAAAGATTACCGCATTTAAAGGCGGCGATGATGATTACCTTAATGCGGAATCCAGCTATGTTTTATCTATTCAGGGCATATTGGTCGATCAAGGTGGCGGCAAGTTGCAAGGGTTTTCTGAGTTAGCAGCGGCAGTTTCTGCGACTCAACCAGGTGGACAGATTAGATTAAGTGGAGATTTATCATTAAAGACGCCAGTTGATTTCTCGCAAAGCAGAGGAACATCAGATAACCCCATTGTGATCACAGGCATGGATAACAAACAAGTGACCTTGTCGGGCCTTCAGCCAGTGAGCGAATTCACGCAAGCTGAATGGGTGTTGGTTCAATCAGCACATAATACTGAGTGTATCGGTCGGTGCTATTCCTTGTCGCTTAACCAAGCCATCTATGCCTTATGGGTGGAAGGTAAACGCTACACAGAAGCACATTGGCCAAATCCATCAATGACGCTTTTTGATGCCATTGATATCAGTCAATCAGATCAGATCCACCAGGCTGAAGCCTGGGAGTCCGACACTTATTGGGCAGAAGGCCTGCTTAAGATAAGCGAAAATGATCAGACACTGTGGACGTTAACGCATCAATCCACGCATGAGATGCCAAATATTAGCTTTGTAGGCGCTGAAATCACGATTAAGACGGCATCTGGCGCATTGGTGCGCATGCCAATTACACAGCATGAGGTCGCTGCATCTACTATGACGCTAGAAGATGCGGGTAATCAACTTGCTGAAGGGGGCGTTACATTTTCTATTTCGCACAGGCATGCGTTGGATTTCCCCGGTGAATATTTTTACGATGACGTGAATCAACAACTTTGGGTGTATCCAGAAGATGTGGTCAACTTTACATCTCAAGCGGTAGAGGTGCGTACTCATAAGGCAGGCTTGCAATTAAGTGATAGTAGCTACATTAAATTCAGACACCTTGTGTTGCTAGAAACAACAGCGGAATGCCAAGCTAACTGTAGCCATATCCACTTTGATCAAGTGAGTACCCAGTATCCTTTAACCGATCACGATCAACTTAGTCAAATGATAGGAATGTCAGCAGGTAGTGAGTATTTATCGACCAGTTTCGCTCACCCTTTGAGCCGTTTTTATCAAGAGCCCTCGATAATTATTGCCCCTTCATCTGATCAACGCGTTATACCACCTTTGAGTTTGTCAAATGCGCAAGGCTTTGTGCCATTATCGCACGGGCAAGGATTCAGCGATGGGCAGGCGATAACCCTGCGTTGGATAACACCTAAGGATGTAACTAACCTGCGTATTATGGCCGGTAGCTCAATGGATTCGTTAACGACAGCCTGTGAATCCAGTTCGATCAGTGTCAGTGATGCTTATGAGTGCACTTTATCAGGAGATTTTTCTGCTGATGGCGCATATTTTTGGCAAGTGGATGGGCAGCTCAATAATCAAGCGGTACGCTCACCCATTTGGATGTTTCGTATTGGGAATTAATTAGTTAGCGGGAGGCTGGGGTTCGCCCGATTGTGCATCCAATGCTTGCCCATTCACACCTAAGCTATTGTCTCCCATAAGATACAGGTAAAGCGGCATAATGGCATGAGGTTCTGGGTTTTTGCCTTTTTCTTCAGCAGGGTAAGCTTGCGCTCGCATGTCTGTCGCTGTTGCACCCGGGTTAATAGTATTGACACGAATGTTACTGGTATTCTCAAGTTCGTCAGCTAAGACCTGCATCAAGCCTTCAGTGGCAAATTTCGAGACTGCATAAGCGCCCCAGTATGCTCGGCCTTGCCTCCCTACAGATGATGAGGTAAATACGACCGATGCATGAGGGGCTTCTTCTAATAATGGCAGCATGGCTTTAGTCAGCATAAAGCTGGCCTCTACGTTTACTTTCATCACCTTAGAGAAATCCTGCACCAAGGTATCATTGATTGGTGCTAATCGACTAATGATGGATGCGTTATTTACTAGGCCATCGAGTCTGCCAAAGGTTAATCCAATGTGATTTTGCAGCTCCAAGTATTGATCATAGTTGGCTTTTTCCAAGTCGAGCGTCACCATGACAGGCTCAGGCAAGTTTTGCGAGACGATGTCATCATACACTTGATTGAGTCCTTCCTCATTTTTACCAACCAATATCACCGTAGCACCATAAGAGGCAAAGCTTAAGGCGGCAGCGCGGCCAATACCTCGGTTGGCGCCGGTAACTAAAATAATTTTATTACTTAAGAGTTGTTCTGGGGCTTGATAATTAAACATTAAAATACTCTTTAATGGCGTCGGTAAGCGCATCAACTGTATCTGCGATCTGATTGGCTTGCCAGGTGTCTATTGGATCTTCTTCGGTGATGTAGCCAAAACCGCAGGCGAGTGAAAAGACACCGGCGTTGTTAGCGGCTTCCATGTCCCTGTGATGGTCACCAGCATAAAGGCAGTTGCTAGTTGAGACACCAAGGGTTTTTAGTGCCAGGTGAATGCCTTCAGGGTCAGGTTTGGGGGTGGTGACATCTTCTGGGCAAATAACACAGTTGTTAGTGGGTTGTATGTCGAGTTTTGTTAAGAGCGGTGTTGTGAATCGGCGGTTTCGGTTGGTTACTACGCCATAGGCAATATCATGCGCTTCTAGTAGGTTTAAGAGGTTTTTTATGCCGGGGTAAGGCTTGGCCTGAGTTGCAACATTTTGCTCACAAAGTATGAGTAGCTCTTGAATTTTTTCGTCTTGCGAAAGGGGGCAGTCATCAGGGAAGGCGCACTGAATCATTGCAGCTGCGCCGCCTGAAACATGAAAACCAATCTCAGTAAGTGACATAGGGGGAAGTGCATATCGCTGTCTTATTGCATTAATACTCTGAGCAAAGTCTGGGGCCGTATCAATTAGTGTGCCATCCAGATCAAACAGTACTGCTTGTCGTTGAGATTGATTAGCCAAAGCAACTCCTTAAGCAGGCTTAGTGACATGCATCATATAGTTAACGCTGGTATTTTTAGATAGAAAGTAATTTTTGGTGAGGGGGTTGTATTCAAGTCCACACATTTCATCGACTTGGCAGCCCGCTTGTCTGACATAGCTTGCAAGCTCTGAGGGTTTAATCAGTTTTTCGTATTGGTGGGTGCCCTTAGGCAATAACTTAAGAATGTACTCGCCGCCAACAATGGCAAATAGCCAAGCTTTTGGGTTGCGGTTAATGGTTGAAAAAAATAGGTGGCCGCCAGGCGCTGTTAGATTTGCACAGGCTTTAACTACAGCGGCAGGATCTGGCACGTGTTCGAGCATCTCCATACAGCAGACCACATCAAAGGTCTCAGGCGCTTTTTCGGCTAAAGCCTCCGTGCTGGTAACCTGATACTCAATGTCTAGCTTGGATTCGTGAAGGTGTAATTTGGCGACGTTAATGAGCTCGTCACCCATGTCGATGCCTGTGACAATGCCGCCACGCTGCGCTAACCCTTCGGATAGAATGCCTGCACCACAGCCAACATCGAGAACCGTTTTTTCGGAGACGTTTGCGAGTTTATCGATATAATTAGCGCGCAGCGGATTAATATCATGCAGCGATTTCATATCGCCTTCGGCATCCCACCAGCGGTTAGCCAGTGATTGGAATTTTTCGATTTCTTTATCGTCTACGTTTTGATGGGCGCTGGTTTCTTTGGTCATAACAGGCTAACTCTCGGTATCTTTGGATACTTTACTGGTTTTACGGATCGAATTAAAGAAAGACGCGGGAAACTTTTTTAGAACCATGGTGTGGAAGCGGACGCTTTTTCTCTCACAGGTCTGACTATCTGGGTGTGTTGGTTGAAATTTGGGCAGTGGAAGTTGGTCGTATCCTTGTGCGTTTTTGTGTTACAATGATTGATTAATTTTAGCCAGTCTCAGTCGGTCAGGATGTTGCCTTCGCATGAGTGAATTGTCTCAAAATGTCGTCCCTGTAAATATCGAAGATGAATTAAAGCAGTCGTACCTAGATTACGCGATGAGCGTTATCGTTGGTCGTGCTTTGCCTGATGTGCGTGATGGCCTGAAGCCTGTGCATAGGCGGGTGCTTTATGCTATGGATGAACTCGGTAACGACTGGAATAAAGCGTACAAAAAATCTGCCCGTGTCGTCGGTGATGTTATCGGTAAGTACCATCCGCATGGTGATACAGCGGTGTACGATACCATTGTTCGTATGGCACAGCCTTTCTCACTTCGATATATGTTGGTTGATGGCCAAGGTAACTTCGGCTCAGTTGATGGTGACTCGCCTGCGGCAATGCGATATACCGAGATTCGTATGCGTAAAATGGCGCATGAATTACTTGCCGATCTTGATAAAGAAACCGTCAATTTTGTTGATAACTATGATGGCTCCGAAAAAATTCCTTCAGTTTTACCTACTAAAGTTCCCAATCTCTTGGTTAATGGCTCATCCGGTATTGCCGTGGGTATGGCAACCAATATTCCGCCACACCATTTAGGTGAAACGATTAATGCTACCCTGGCTTTGATCGATAACCCAGCTATTTCGATTGATGAATTGATGGAACATTTGCCCGGGCCGGATTTTCCGACCGCAGGTATCATTAATGGTCGCGCCGGTATTGTCCAGGCTTATCGCACGGGGCGTGGCCGCATTGTCATGCGAGCGCGAGCTGAAGTTGAGGTGCACCCTAAGACGAGTCGTGAATCTATTATTATCACTGAAATACCTTACCAGCTAAATAAAGCCCGACTTATCGAAAAAATTGCTGAACTCGTTAAAGACAAGAAAATTGAAGGCATTTCAGAATTACGTGATGAATCCGATGCCAATATCCGCGTGGTGATTGATGTAAAGCGTGGCGAGTCCGGTGAAGTTTTATTAAATAACCTTTATAGCCAAACCCAGCTACAAAGTGTGTTTGGTATCAATATGGTGGCCTTGATTGATGGTCAGCCGAAATTATTGAATCTTAAGCAGGTGATTGAAGCCTTTGTTCAGCATCGCCGCGAGGTGGTGACGCGCAGAACCGTTTACTTATTACGCAAAGCGCGGGAACGGGGCCATATTTTAGAAGGCTTGGCGGTGGCGATTGCTAATATTGACCCTGTGATTGCCATGATCAAAGCGTCGACTACCTCTGTGGAGGCACGTGAGAATTTAATGGCGCAAGGTTGGGATATTGCCGGTATTTCATCCATGCTTGAAAAAGCAGGCGATGATGCTTGTAGGCCGGATGATCTTTCGGATGAATTCGGTATTCGCGATGGTAAATATTATCTTTCGCCTGAGCAGGCCAAGCAAATCCTTGAGATGCGCTTGCAAAAGCTGACGGGCCTTGAGCATGACAAACTTATCGAAGAGTATCAGGTAAAGTTAGACGAAATCGCTGAGTATTTAACCATTTTGGGTGACGCAGATGTGTTATTGAACGTTATCCGTGATGAATTAAGAGAGATCAAAGATAACTATAACGATGAGCGTCGAACAGAAATTATCGCTTCTCAGCAAGATTTAACCGTTGAAGATCTCATCACCGAAGAAGATCGTGTGGTGACGATCTCGCACGGTGGTTATGCCAAAACTCAGCCATTAACGGATTATCAAGCCCAAAAACGTGGCGGTAAAGGTAAGTCGGCAACGGCGGTTAAAGACGAAGATTTTGTCGAACATTTATTAATTGCCAGCACGCACGATACGATTTTGTGTTTTACCAACAAAGGTAAAGTCTACTGGCTTAAAGTCTTCCAGATTCCTCTAGCCTCAAGACAATCCCGTGGTCGCCCTGTGGTGAACTTGTTACCACTTGAAGATGATGAACGAATCACCTCGATTCTGCCCGTGCGCGAATTTAAAGAAGATGCTTTTATTTTGATGGCAACCCAGCGAGGCGTCATTAAGAAAACGGCACTTGCTAGCTATGCAAGACCGCGTCCATCAGGCCTTAATGCCATCAATCTTGATGATAACGATGTTTTAGTTTCAACAGCGATTACCGAGGGCAATAGTGATATCTTGATGGTATCCAGTTCCGGTAAAGTAGCGCGTTTTGCTGAGTCCACCGTTAGAACGGTTGGGCGTGTTTCTCGCGGGGTTCGCGGTATTAAATTAGCCGATGAGCACCGCTTAATTGCCATGATTATTCCAGAAGAAGGCGGCAAATTATTGACCGTGAGTGAGCGTGGTTTTGGTAAGCGAACGGAAGTGTCTGAGTTTCCATCGAAGGGGCGTGCCGGTCAAGGTGTGATCGGTATGCAGTGCAGTGAGCGTAATGGCGAATTAGTCGGTGCAGTTCAAGTTTTTGATGGCGATGAAATTATGTTGATTTCAAATCAGGGAACCTTGGTCAGAACGCGCACGGACGAAATTTCTATTCTAAGCCGAAACACTCAGGGTGTTCGCTTAATTAAAGTCGCTGAAGATGAGTCTTTGATGAGTGTTGAACGCATCGCCGAGCCAGAAGAAGATGAGTCCGAAGATGGCGGTTCTAGCGAAGGCGATTCAGAAACAGTGGCAGAATAACGAATTTTAAAAATTAAAATTGATAAGAGAGAATCGCATGAAACGTGTTCATAATTTTTGTGCAGGCCCAGCAGCATTACCTACGGAAGTTTTAAAACAAGCCAGCGCCGAAATGCTGGATTGGCACGGCGAAGGCTTATCCATCATGGAGATGAGCCATCGCAGTAAAACCATTGTCGATGTGTTCAACGAAGCGGAGCAAGACCTTCGAGAGTTAATGAATATTTCTGATGATTATGCGGTGTTATTTTTGCAAGGCGGTGCGTCTACGCAGTTTAGCGCGATCCCTCTGAATCTCATGGGCGATAAAGGCAAGGCAGATTACCTTAATACTGGGCAGTGGTCTAAAAAAGCCATTAAAGAAGCGAAGAAGTTTGTCGATGTGAATGTAGCTGCTTCAAGTGAAGACACTAACTTTACGACTATTCCTCCTGTTGAGAGTTGGAATTTGCAAAGTGATGCGGCTTATTTGCATTACACGCCAAATGAAACCATTGGCGGTGTAGAATTTTTTGATGTGCCTAAAGTGGATGTGCCAGTGGTTGCCGATATGTCTTCTACCATTTTATCGCGTCCAATCAATATCAATGATTTTGACGTGATCTATGCAGGGGCACAGAAGAACATAGGACCTGCAGGCTTAACCTTGGTTATTGTCAAAAAAAGCTTATTAGGTAACGCAGATCCTAAAACGCCTACCATGTTAGATTGGGGGGTGGCAGCTGAAAACGATAGCATGTATAACACGCCGCCGACTTATTCTGTGTATTTAGCAGGTCTTGTCTTTAAATGGTTGAAAGCCCAGGGTGGCCTATCTGCCATGGCTGAAATCAATGCCCGTAAAGCAAAAAAATTGTACGACTACATTGATCAAAGTGGTTTTTATGCCAACCCCGTTGAGGTGCAATCGCGTTCATTGATGAATGTTCCTTTTACTCTTAAAAACGCTGAACTGGATAAAGTCTTTTTAGAAAAAGCTGATGCAGCAGGTTTGTTAAATCTTAAAGGGCACCGCAGTGTGGGTGGCATGCGTGCGAGTATTTATAATGCGGTTCCGGAACAGGCAGTTGATGATTTGATCGCCTTTATGAAAGACTTTGCTAACGCGTATGCGTAAAAGAATACGCATACAAAAGGATTAGGCATAAGTTAACGCATAAAGAAAAGGCGTAATGACCCCATGACGGATAAAACCCTTGATAGTCTACGGCTAGATATCGATCGCATTGACCGCACTATTCATGAACTTTTAAATGAGCGTGCGGTGTGTGCGCAGCATGTCGCTGATGTCAAACTTGCTGAAAAAAAAGCCACAGGCTCTGATGCGCCTGTCTTGTTTTACCGCCCCGAGCGCGAAGCGCAGGTGTTAGCCAAAGTGAAAGAGCGTAACCAAGGGCCGTTACCTGATAATGCCGTGGCGCACATTTTTCGCGAAATTATGTCTGCTTGTCTAGCGTTAGAAGAGCCAGTGAAAGTCGCCTACCTTGGCCCTAAAGGCACCTTTACTCACTCAGCTGCGATCAAGCATTTCGGTTATGCGGTGGATGCCATTCCAACCGAATCTATCGAAGAAGTCTTTGCAGGGGTTGAAACCGGGGAGATGAATTATGGCATTGTGCCGGTTGAAAATTCCTCACAAGGGATTGTTGCCTTAACCTTAGATAACTTTATGCAATCGTCGGTAACTATTTGTGGTGAAGTCGAATTACCTGTTAAGCACATGCTGTTGGCGAATGCTAATGTTGATCAAGCCAAGATTAGCAAAATTTGTGCACACCAGCAGGCATTAGCGCAATGTAAACAATATTTGGATAAACACTGGCCTGATGTGATTCGAGAGCCTGTGAGCTCTAACGCCAGGGCTTGTCAGATGGCCGCAGAGGATAGTGCAATTTTAGCGATTGCGAGCAGTAATGCAGCAGACTTATATGACTTAAGTATTTTGGATGAAAATATCCAAGATTATCGCACCAATACCACGCGTTTTCTCATCTTAGGGCAAGAAGAAGTCGGCCCAAGCGGTTCGGACAAAACTTCTATTATCGTGTCGGTAAAAAATAAACCGGGTGCGCTTTTTGTTTTGCTAGAAGCCTTTGAGCGCGAACAGGTGATGCTAACCCGTATTGATACACGCCCTTCGCGCACTGAAAAGTGGGCTTACGTGTTCTTCATCGAGTTTGAAGGGCATCAACAGGATGCGGTGATTCAAAAAATTCTTCAAGATTTATCGACTAAATCCATTGCTATAAAAATGTTGGGTTCTTACCCAAAAGCGGTACTTTAAGCTGTTAGGTGTTGTATGAGTTGTGACTTTACTGCGTTAGCTAAATCTGGCATTCAAACACTTAAGCCTTATGTGCCCGGTAAGCCTGAAGCAGAGTTGGCACGAGAGTTGGGTATTTCTGATATTGTCAAACTTGCCAGTAACGAAAACCCCTTAGGGATTAGCCCAAAAGCGCTTGAAGCCATTCAAGCAGAGCAGATAAATTTAACACGTTATCCTGATGGCAGTCATTTTTTGCTGCAACAAAAGCTCGCTGCACACTTGGATATTAAAGCAAACCAGCTGGTCTTTGGTAATGGCTCAAACGATGTGTTGGATTTGATTGGCCATTGTTTTTTAACACCAGATGTATCGGCAGTTTTTTCTGAACATGCTTTTATTGTGTACCCATTGATGGTTAAAGCCCAAGGCGCGGAGGCGATAGTTGTCCCTGCGAAAGATTATGGCCATGATTTGGATGCGATGGCAAATGCCATAAAACCGAATACCCGTATTATATTTGTGGCTAACCCTAATAATCCTACAGGAACTTATCACAGCATTGATGCGATAGAGGCATTTTTATCTAGGGTAAGAGAAGACGTCTTAGTGGTGTTGGATGAAGCATACATAGAGTACCAGCCAGAGGCGATTTCAAAACAAAGTATCGAGCTACTTGCTAGATACTCGAACCTCATCATTACTCGCACTTTTTCTAAAGCTTATGGCTTGGCCGGGCTTCGCGTTGGCTACGGTATCGCCTCTGAATCCATTATTGGTGTAATGCAAAAAGCGCGTGCGCCGTTTAATGTCAATTCTTTGGCACAAGCAGCCGCGATCGCGGTGTTGGATGATGCCGACTATCTAAGGCGTACCATTGCGTGCAATCAACAGGGTATGCAGCAACTCAGTGATGGGTTGTTGGCATTAGGGTTTTCTATTATCCCCTCAAAAGGTAATTTTATTACCTTTGATACGGGAACTGATGCGATGTCGGTTTATCAAGCCCTCCTTCATGAAGGCGTTATCTTAAGGCCCGTCGGTGTTTATGGCTTGCCGAACCACTTGCGTGTCACCATTGGTACTGATGAAGAAAATACGCGTTTTTTAGACGCATTAAAAAAAGTGACCAAAGAAAAAGTGGTTAAGGATTAGCAAGTATGTCTCATGTCTTGGTAGACAATTTATTGGTTATCGGCACAGGGCTAATTGGTGGTTCATTTGCTAAAGGCTTAAAAGACAGAAAAACTGTGAGTACAGTTGTGGGCTTTGGCCGTAACCAGGCTAATTTACAAAAAGGCGTTGAAGCAGGCGTGATTGATGTTGCTGCCAATGACCTTGATGCTGCTATAAAAAATGCGGATGTGATTTTTTTATCTGTGCCGACGCTTGCTGTGCAATCCTATATTCGCTTGATTGCCGAGCATAAAAAACCAAGCGCGGTAGTCACAGATGCTGCCAGTGTTAAAGGCGAAATTATCGAGGGAATTTGTGCGGAACTTGGTAAGGTGCCTGAATGGTTTGTTGCAGGTCATCCGATTGCCGGTTCTGAGAAAAGCGGTATTTTAGCATCCAATGGTGATTTGTATGTGGATCATAAAGTGATCTTAACGCCGCTTGAAAATACGACAGTTGAAGCGCAAAAACGTATTAGCGATTTGTGGGAAGCCTTAGGCGCAGAAGTGGTGTCGATGCCCTTGGCATTGCATGATGAAGTACTTGCAGCAACCAGCCATTTACCACACTTGTTGGCGTTTGCCTTGGTGGATTGTTTGCAGGGGCTAGCGTCCCATGATGATATTTTCCGTTTTGCTGCCGGCGGCTTTAGAGACTTTACGCGTATTGCTGCCAGTGATCCTGTGATGTGGCATGACATCATGAAAGGTAATAAAAAGGCTATCATGAGCCAATTACATGCATTTAAAGACACCTTGTCTATGCTCGAGCAAGCTATCGAAGCGGACGACAGCGAATGTATACTGGAAAGTTTCGAACGGGCAAGTCAGGCCAGAAAGCGCTTTGGCGAAAAAAATCTTTAGCAAAAAGAAAAACTGGAAGTGATCATCATGTCAGTCCCTATTATTACGATCGATGGCCCAAGTGGTTCAGGTAAGGGAACCATCAGCCACTTATTGTCTAAGCGTTTGGGTTGGCATTTACTGGACTCAGGTGCGATTTATCGCTTGTGCGCACTTGCTTGCATTGACAAAGGCATTGATCTAGACGATGAAAATCAGGCGTATCAAGTATCGCGATCGCTTGAGATCAAGTTTGATGTGTCGGATTCAGGCGTTAATATTTTACTTGGCAATAAAGATGTCACATCCCGCATCCGTGATGAGGTTGTGGGTATGGCAGCTTCAACGATTGCAGCCTACAGCAGTGTGCGAAGTGAGCTACTTACTTGCCAAAAAGCTTTTGCTAAGATGCCGGGCCTGGTTGCTGATGGCCGAGATATGGGAACAGTGGTATTTAAAGAAGCGAAACTGAAATTCTTCTTAACAGCTTCAGCTGAAACACGTGCGGATCGCAGAGTGAAACAGCTTGCAGAGAAAGGCATCAAGGCAGATTATCAAGAGGTGCTGGATGCGATTAAACAGCGAGATTTTCAAGATGAGAGCCGAACAAATGCACCTTTAAAGCCCGCTAAAGATGCTATCCTTGTAGATTCATCCGATAAAACCATTGATGAGGTTTTGCATGTGATGTTAGACCAGGCAAGGGTCAGCTTCCTTCTTTAAAAAATTTTACAGCTGCCAATATGGCAGCTACTAGAAACCATAGTTTCTTGGCTAGGTTCCTAAGGTATCAATCAATTTTTTTACGGATTTCGTGTAATTAAAGTTACCGAAGCCTTTTTGCTATACTGGTTGTTTTAGTTGCTAAGGAAGGCAAAATGAAACAGGCTTTATTACTGACGGTGTTCTTATTCTTTTTAGGATGCTCTAAATCGAAAGATTCTCCACAGTACAGTGATCAGCGTTTAACTTCCAAGGTAAGTCTCTCGTTTGGTGGTGATGCATCCAAATTCGCAAAGTATCAATTGGCATTTGAAGGCGTGGATATTGTTGATGCGAAAGGTCAGCGATACCCGCTGTTATCAGGCGCTATGAATATCGACTTCACCTCACCTTATATGCCATTGGAGGTTAGTTTGTCCGATGTTCCTCCAGGTGAATACCAACAAATTCTCTTTAGAATGAAAAATGCAGCGTCGGAATTTAGTGTTTATCGTGAACCCGAGCAGGGCAATCAGCTGTTTCAAGAAAAAGTGCTACCCGTCCAATGGGACGGTCAACCATTTGAGGTCGAAGCGACACAAGAGCTACTCCTTGATTACCCTTTTACTGCGACGGAGGGAGAAACCACCTATTTGCTTGTCGTGCATGATTTGGTGAAGTCGCTAACGGTGGATAAAAACGATGATTTGGCCGTGGAGACAAGCGTTGGATTTTCGCCGTATTTTCAAGTTGCTACTTTTTCAAGCTACGAAGAAGCTTCCATTTTACCAGTCGACAGTATTTATCACCCAAGCCATCCCAATAAAGAGAGCGCCAATGTTGAACCCGGTATGATCAAGGCAATCGAGTCTGATTCAATTACGATTAAAATGGAAACAGGTGATAAGCAGCTGCCTTTAGAAGGGTTGATTATTCAGAAGTCTGATAACGTTGAAGAGCAGTTAGCCCCTGAAACTCTGCACTTGTACCAAAAGGTGCTGTATTTTTCTAAAGAAAATACCTTAAGTATCATCCCTTCTAAATTTTTGGTGAAAATTGATGGGGAAGACTTTTCTTCTGGTGTGGTTGATTGGCGAATTTATGAGATTAACGGTAAGTACGCAGGCGACTTCAAAGATAGCGACCGTATTCGAATTGACGCCTCAATGGTACTGGAAGCAGCTAAAGACTATCTCGCCATTAACAATACCTTTGCTGTGTTTAGTGGGTATCTTTA
>JAPOUS010000177.1 GCA_026708525.1 Cellvibrionales bacterium | reverse complement strand
TTCTCATTATTATTCCTCAGGCTGGCCTGTATTTTACCTGAGATTTATCACTTAAGCACCTGTTCAGTTTTTTGGGGCCATTTCAGCTGAGCGCGGAGAAATACTCAGCAAAGTAGAGCAAAGGCTATTAGCAAAATCTATCGAATCTTGGAAAGAAAGGTTGACTAGCATTAGCTGGTTCATGCGTGTGATGAATGAATTCATCGCACGGAAGGCCAACGAAGAAGATAAATGCACAGGCAGGTTTTGGGAAGGGCGCTTTAAATCCCAAGCCTTGCTTGATGAAAAAGCTTTAGCCGCCTGCATGTCCTATGTAGACTTGAATCCCATTCGTGCAAAAATGGCTAAAACACCTGAAACTTCTGATCATACTTCTATAAAAGTGAGAGCTGAAAAAGCGTCAACTGCTTCGCAGCCTAATCGACAAAAACAGCAGGTTAAACGCCTTTTGCCTTTCGTAGGTAACCCTCGAAAAGATATGCCTGTTGGGATTCCATTTAGGTTAACGGATTATCTTGAGTTGGTTGATTTAACAGGTAGGATAAAGCGAGAGGGTAAGCGAGGTTTTATACAGACCTCGCAATCGCAGATACTCAAACGATTAGATATTGATCCAAACGATTGGGCTCGAGCAACTGATAATTTTGAGAAGGAATTTCATCGCTGGGTCGGCAGCTCAGATTCAATCAAAACACTTACCAAATCTCAAGGTATTCGTTATGTTCATAAGCAGAAGGAGTGCTTAAGAGCATTTGGTTAAAAGATTGATTCGTAAGGTGAAGCCATCAAGCGATAAATGGGGGTCTTCAGTAATGGAGAACTTAGGTCTTATTATAATTTAACATAATATATATTATACGAATCATTACAGCACCTGATCAGCCGCTTAAGCGGCCAACCGTATGACCAAGAAAAGTTGGAAACATTAGCGTTGCTAAAACCCAGTTATTAAGAATTCCCAGCTAATTGACAATCATTGCCGGATGGCATGATATAGGTCATTACAGAAATAATAAATGATCCATTAGGTACACGCCTGCGATAATGGCTCAATAGCTATGACAAAGAAGTATTGTTTAAAAATTGGTTTAATAGCTCAGTTTTGGCGTCAAGCTGGGCTTGGGTTTTTAGTATTTTAACATTAAGGTCAGCATCCTCTTTCTTATACTCATTAAGTTGGCCAGTTAAGGATTCTCTGTCCTTGTTAGCGTCACTTAGTGATGCTTGTAACTGCTCGGATGCCGCTTCAAGTCTACTAATCTCTAGATGCATGCTCTGAATCTGCTGGCTCGTCTCTTCTTCTTTATTTTTTAATGATAAATTTGATTTTTCACTTTCCCTCAAGCTTTTTTCAATGCTAGATAGCTCTGACGCTAGACGGGCGTTATCCCTATTTAAGCCGGTGATTTCGGTTTGCTTAATGGAAAGCGTCTGATTGGATTGTCGATTATCCATCTGTAATTGCTGAATCTGCTCTTCATGTTTGCGCATATCCGCTTCGCGCTGCGTTTTTACTGATTCTCGGTAGTGCTCTAGAGATTCTCTAAAATGTTTGTGCTTGTTTTCAATCGATTCAATGTGTTCGGATTTTTCGGCAAGTATTTGCTTTAAGCTTGATATCTCTTGTTCGAGGCTCTCAATCGTTGTCGCAGATTTTTGAAGCTTTTTATTTTGGTCTTCAATGGTTGTTTGTTGTTCCGCAAGTGATTCCTGTTGAGACAGACCTCTAGCATTCAATGAGCTATTTTCAGACGCTAATGCTTTAATTTTTGTTGTTAATTCACCAATTTTTTTGCATGTGCCGCATCATTATCAATCACAATTTGTGATGATTCTTCATGCAATTTGGCTGCTAAAGTGGATACTAATTCTTCAATTTCACAGCTTAAGAAAGATTTTTTATCAACAGATGCGCCCTCTTCTTCTTCAATTTCTTTCAAGTAACGGTGAATTGTCGCCTTTGATCCAGTATTACCAAGCTCTATCCTAACCCTATCGATTGATGGGTTTTCTCCTCTGCTGACAATTGCATTTTTTGCCTTTTCTACAAGAGTTTTATTTATGCCGCTTCTTGCCATCATCCAAGCCTATTTAATTTCGTACTGTATTACGTTTTATGTAATTACATACTAATTACTAACAAATAATGCAAATATATTTATAGATTACTCACTATGAATAATATAGATTTATTTATGGTTAAGCCATATTTTTGGCGTATACTAACCAAAAAACAGTATACCTCACAGATATGGCAAAAATAGACACACTTATTCAAGCAGCCACTCGTGATAACACGCGGAAAAGTTATCGTGCAGCTATTGAGCACTTTGAGGTCAGTTGGGGAGGTTTTTTACCAGCAACTTCAAATTCAGTTGCTCAATATTTGGCTGACCATGCCGAAACTTTATCTTCTGCAACATTAAGAAACAGACTGTCAGGCATTGCACAGTGGCATATCGACCAAGGTTTCCCTGACCCTACAAAAATTCACTCGTCAAAAAAGTGATGCGCGGGATTAACCAACTTTATCCATACACGCCAAAACAAGCACAACCGATACAGATTCAGCAGCTACATAATGTGGTTAAACAGATTGATAACTCACTCTCCACATTGGGCCATCAGCTAAATAATAAGGAGTTATTTCAACTTTCAAGAAATAAAGTTCTTTTATTGATTGGATTTTGGCGAAGCTTACGAAGCGATGAAATTTGTAATCTGACGATAGAAAATATACGTGTAAACGCTAAAGAGGGTATGGAAATTTTCATTCCCTCCAGTAAGACGGATCGCCTGAATAAAGGACGGCAACTACAATTACCTGCTCTGAGTAGTTTATGCCCTATCGATGCCTATCTCGATTGGTTGTCGGTATCTCAATTAACATCCGGGCCGGTATTCAGAAAAATAGACAGGTGGGGTAATATTTCTGATGCCCCTCTAAAGCCTGCCAGTATCTCAATAATTCTAAGACGTATTTTTGATCAGGCAGGTCTAGACGAAGCCATCAATTTTAGTAGCCACTCCTTCCGCAGAGGATTTGCTACTTGGGCAAATCAAAACAATTGGGATTTAAAAGCCCTAATGGAGTATGTGGGCTGGAAGGATATGAAGTCTGCTTTAAAATACATTGATAACAGTCATCAATATGCAAAAGTAAAAATGGAATTGGGGCTTTCTCAGCTTCCATCAGACAAAACTTAAATCAAACGGCTAGGGATGTTTCTTTGTCATACAGGCTAATAAGTAACTCAAAAATTGTGACTGATCAATGTCAACTAAGATTCACTGGTTGAGAATTCATACCAACACTTATAATTCATTGCGTGTCATTTCACGGTGTGCCTCGATAATTTTAGAGGCATTTGGATGCAAATAGCTAACAAGTGCTACCGACTGATTAAAATCATCCCGAAGGATTTTAGCTAACTCTTCGGAATGTTCGATTGAGCTAGAAACGACTAGCCCACCCGCCTTTGGGCTATCTTTTCTTAGTTGTTTAGTTTCTCAGCACACTTTTTCAATATATAAAACTCAGCATTCGGTTAAATGAAAACGGCCTTCAATATCAGGTTATTATTCGCACATTGCTTGATGATTATATTTCTCATCAAAAGCATCTTTACGATTAGGGTTATTTTTTTAACCCACCTAAAAGTCTTAATTCGCCTCTTTTAATTGCGCTTTGATTAGCCTGTTTAGTTTTACTCAGTGCGCTTAACAGCAATAAAGGCATCATTTTTGATGGCTTTTAACCCACCAAAACCTTCAACTTTGCCACTTTGCTCATAAACCATATGAAAACCATTATCCCTCATAGCTTGTCTACGCTGCATATTAATTTCAGGCGTACGATTCAGTAAATCGTAAACAATATCTGGGGGTGGCAAATGGCAACCGTCTATTGCCCTGAAATAATCAGCGTAGAGTACGGATAGCCCAAAAACCAGTTTCTTGGCGTACTATCAAAGATGTGACATTCAGTGACATGCTTAGTCGTTAATCCTCTCATATCAATAAAGTAGACTTTATCACCATAGTGTTTACGCAAATGATATGGCGGCATACCCATCTGAATACTGAGAATATTGACAACTTTATCAGGGTTTTGAGCAAGCTGTTGATCGACGGCTTTTTGTAACGCCTCAATTAAAGGAATATCCTTACGATTAATCATGTTATGTATTTCAGTATAATGATAGTGATCGAGTGATCTATTGTTTATGCTGGGCTGAATAGTGTTAACCTGATACCAAGGAATGCCTGAGGATAATTTTAATGAAAAGACAGCTGTTTCACTAATCATCAAAGCTATAAGTACAGCGTTTATCCATTTTTTATTTTTAAAACGTTGAGTAAAAAACAAGAAAATGCCAATCATTAAAGGAATAATATGCGAGAAGAATCGACCGCCGTTCATCCAATCACCTCCCGATGTGATAATAAACGCCAGGTAAGCTAAAACAACGGATAGAATAAACTGAACATTAATCGGAATGGATAATCTACCAATAAAAATGCATAAACCTGCCACAATAGCAAACAGACTAAAAATGATGATGCTTAATTGAGCAGACCAAGCAAAATAGATAAAACCAAACCCTATTTTTTCAAGGCTTAACCCTGCTGATTTTGCATAAACTGGCTGAGGAAAGAGCGCATCAAAATACAGGATACGAAAAGCAAACAAACTGACGGATAACACAGTAATGATGATCAGCCATCCAAAGATAAATCCTCTAACTGAATGCCACTTTCTAAAGCTTAACAGTCCAAAGCTTACCGCAGCGGCAATAAGAAAAAACAATGCCTCAGGACGTGATAGCAAACATAGCCCCGAACTTAACCATAGCCGTGAATTTTGAAGCGTCTGCAATGCACTTGTACCTGCATTAAGTAAAGCAAACACTGGAAACACTGGAAACACTATAAGCAAAATAGTAAAAGTATACAGCGGGGCTTCTAACCCGCCTACCGCCCAATAACTGAAGCTTACTTTATTCTTTAAAGCTTATTCAAGCCATGCAGTGTAATGAAGCGCTTATGATAAATAAATGACTTTCATGGGAATATCTTAAATATTTCAGCGCATTATCTGAGTACAAGCTACACTGTGATAAACCGCGTAACCTAACCCATCGCTTTACGAGAGTGACTATGCATAAACCTATTTTATGTAATATTTTATTCATCTGCTTACTTGTACCCTCAACTATCTATAGCCACAACGAAACCAATTTAGATCATCAAAACGCTCAAGGTTTGATTTCTAACATCCACGTCACAGGACTCACCATACTTGAAAATTCCAGTGTATCGATTAGCGTTAAGGTCGAGATCAATGGTAGTTTCATTGTTGGTGAAAATCCAAGTGCACTAGGCACCCAATGTGAGCTATACACTTATTCAAAAAGCATCTATAAGCTGCTTCAAGATGCATTAATCACCAATAACCACCTGAGTATTCAGTATGAAACAGCAGGTTCAGATGTTGCCTGCCAAGTCAGTTACATTGAACTGAATAACCAATAAGGAATTCTCTATGAAGGCTATTTTTTTTATGATCATCGCGTTGGGTCTCATGTTCTCAACACAATCATTCGCTAGCTCAACTGGGCTGATTCAAAATGCTACCATCACAACCCTTAGGTTTTATGACAAAGAAGCCGGCAAAATTCATGGCTTAATTATTCTTAATAACAATAGATTAGCTGGTACAAACCCTGAGCAGACAAGTCAAAATTGCCAGTTTTGGACAAACTCTGAAATTGTTTTTGAATCCGCAAGGCTTGCGTTGAGAGAAAATTATCCTGTGGATGTTACCTATACAGCAAGAGGCGACGAAGCTAAGTCCTGCCAAGTAGACAACATCGTCATTCGAAAACCTTAATCTGTTATTACGAATTATGTTGTTGCGACTTAAGTTGTTACGGTTTAAGTTACTACAACCTTAAGGGCACCTCTAAAAATTGCTTTCGGGCTCTGTAACGAAATTAAATAACGTGT
>JAPOUS010000311.1 GCA_026708525.1 Cellvibrionales bacterium | reverse complement strand
TAAACCAGCTTATGCTTGTGAGCCTTTCTCTCCAATCGGCAATGGATTTATTAAGTAGATTGTGTTCGATATCTGATAATAAAAAGCCTTTCGAATATTTTTGGCTCAACATATTGCCTTTAAAGAGCTTGTGCCATCGGTTAATGACCTCCTTGTCAGTAAGGCTATCTGCTTTTTCTTGGTTGATATGAAGCACAACATGATAGTGATTACTCATAACGGCGTATGCGGCAACATCGACACAGAATATTTCAGCAAGCGACAGAATTTTTTCTTCAATCCATTCGCGTCTGTGTTCGTAGGCATCACCACAAAGGAACGCACGGCGAACGCATCGTGATACACAGTGGTAATAAGGGGTGATTTCTGGATCGATTAGGCGGCTTCTTGCTTGCGTCATTTCTAACATCCTGTTGTTGGTCGACTAATCCTAGGTGAGAATCGGTGTGTGTCAATTTCTTAGGTGGGCAATTTCTTAGGTGGGTGTCCCTTAAGACACATTAAGACACGCCTCCTTAAGACACGCCTTAAGACAGGTGCTTAAGACAGGCATTAAGACACCTTTCCCTTAAGACACCTTAAGACATGTACTTAAGACAGGTGCTTAAGACAATTTCTTAGGTGGGTGTCCCTTAAGATGTGTTAAGATGCCTTAAGATGTACTTAAGATGTACCTTAAGATGTAAGATATTCTTCCTTAAGATATTTCCCTTAAGATATTACTTAAGATATAAGATACTTTCCCTTAAGATAAATATGGAAGAAACGAAAACGGGAATTAGTGTCGCTGTAATTTAGCGGTATATGTTTACAGGAGCCGTATACGAGGCCCGTACGTACGGTTCTGTGAGAGGGATGAGGCTGGCGCCTCACCCTACTTAATATGATGATTTATCGAAGTTTATTATTTAACTCTGGGAAGATATTTTGCATCGATAGGAGTTCCTCCTGTTGCGCTGACTTGGGCAGCCCAAGTTACGCCACCATTTGCGTTAATTGTTGGAACTAAATCATATGAAACGCCAGCTAAAGCTGCAGGAACGCCAGCGGCAACAGTATCAAAGGTGACTACTAGAACACCATCTGCCTCTACGCCTACTGTTGCAATCATGCCAAGCGCAGCATTTGCACCAACTTCGACATCTTGATAGCCAGTTAAGTCACCTACAGCAGGGGGAAGTCGAGAGTAACGCGCCGCATACTCACCGACAGCAAGCTGTAATGGACGAACTGCGCCTAAAGAATTGGTACTATCTGTTCTAAGCAAATAATCTTGGTAAGCAGGTATAGCAACTGCAGCCAAAATACCAATGATCGCAACAACGATCATCAATTCAATTAATGTAAAACCCTTTTGCTTCTTTTGAATGCCTTGTTGTTTTTTCATCTTACTTCCCCTTTGGAGTGGTTGTTGAAAAATTTTGTTATTGTTTCGATAAACATAGGGCAAGGGTGATGCCAAATTTGTCTGTTTTTGCTCAAAGCTGCTTGTGGGGTGTGATTGAGTTGAAATTGGTGAGGGATTAATTGACAAAAAAGTGTCATGCAGCAAATTGCATTGCCCTTGGTGGGAAGGATATGACAATTTTTGTCACCCGCAGGCGTAGTTCAGGGTGAGCGGTTTATTTTGGTTATCTCCCTACGATGAACTCAGAATGAGCGGATAGAAGAATTCATGCGACTCGATTAACGCTGTTAAACCTTCACTCTATACTTTTTCGGTTAAGGCGTTAGATTAGCCTGATAATTAGAATAACACACAGCGGACATTTTAATGGCAGGCGGCGCAAACATATTTTCTGGTCTTGGTCGGCGGTTGATTCGCGATCAACTGATTACAGCGGAACAGTTTGAAGACGCCGTCAGTTCCGTTAAGCGCGATAAAATCCCGGTTGTTCATTATCTGACTAAAGAGTTAGGCGTTGATGCTAATGCGATGGCGTTGTGTGCGGCCAATGAGTTCGGTAGTCCAGTGTTCGATTTGAAGGCTTTTGATGCCACCCAGATTGACCACGATCGAATTTCACTGGATTTAATCAAAAAGCACCAGGCGCTTCCTCTATATATTCGTGGTAGTCGTTTGTTTATTGGCTTGGCAGATCCGAGCGATATCCGTGCATTGGATGAATTTAAATTTAATACAGGTCTTACTACCGAAGCAGTCGTGGTTAATGCACTGGAGCTTCAAGCGGCGATTGGCCAATGGGTTGATGATGAAGAATCCGCAGCAGGTACAGGGCTAGATGATCTGGATGATGAGGGTTTAGAAGATCTTGATATCGATTCGGGTGAAGAAGAAGCCAAGTCCGATGCTGGCGGTGATGTTGATGAAACGCCTGTGGTTCGTTTCATTAATAAAGTCCTATTGGATGCGATCAAAACCGGCGCTTCGGATATTCATTTTGAACCCTATGAAAAAAGCTATCGTGTGCGCTTTCGTACTGACGGTATTTTGAATGAAGTTATCAAGCCGCCAACTAAATTAGCCAATCGAATTTCTGCACGTTTAAAAGTGATGTCTCAGATGGATATTTCTGAGCGGCGCGTGCCGCAAGATGGCCGGATTAAGCTGAAAATATCCAAAACTAAATCCATCGATTTTCGTGTAAATACCTTGCCAACCCTTTGGGGAGAAAAAATCGTACTGCGTATTTTGGATTCCAGCTCCGCTCAGATGGGGATTGATGCGTTAGGGTACGAAGACGATCAAAAGCAATTGTATCTTGAAGCGTTAGAGCAGCCTCAGGGTATGATCTTGGTCACAGGGCCAACAGGCTCGGGTAAAACCGTCTCCCTTTATACTGGGTTGAATATCTTAAATAAACCTGAGCGTAATATTTCTACAGCAGAAGATCCTGTTGAAATAAACCTAGAAGGCATCAATCAGGTTAACGTCAATAATAAAGTGGGGTTAACCTTTGCTGAAGCGTTGAAATCTTTTTTGCGGCAAGATCCTGACATTATCATGGTGGGTGAGATTAGGGACTTAGAAACGGGCAATATTGCCATTAAAGCTGCTCAAACGGGTCATATGGTGATGTCTACTTTGCATACTAACAGTGCCGCTGAGACCATCACACGTATGCTCAATATGGGCATCCCGTCATTTAACCTTGCCACCTCTCTGAGTTTGATTATTGCTCAACGTTTGGCACGAAGGCTGTGTTCAGCCTGTAAAGAGCCTGTCGATTACCCTATCGATGCCATGCTAGCTGAAGGTTTTACTAAAGATCAGCTTGCAGATAATCAATTAATGAAACCCGTCGGTTGTTCGAAATGTACTCGAGGTTATAAAGGTCGAGTGGGTATTTATGAGGTGGTTAAAATTACCCCCGAGATTCAAGCGCTGATTATGGAAGGAGGCAACTCCTTGCAAATTGGCGAGATGGCAAGACAGCAAGGGTTTAATGATTTAAGGCGTTCAGGCCTTAAAAAAGCCTTAAGTGGCATTACCAGCCTTGAAGAAATTAACCGAGTCACCAAGGATTAATCATGGCAAAAGCACAAAAAGCCTTAAAACTACAAACCTATGTCTGGCACGGTTTAAATGCCAGCGGTGAAAAGGTCAAAGGGGAGCTGCAAAGTCAAAGTGCAGCCATTGCCAAAGTGCAATTAAAGAAAAAAGGAATTTTACCTAAAAAAGTCTCAAAAAAATCCGAATCGATTTTTAGTCAGGGTAAGCAAATTAAGCCTCAGGATATTGCCGTATTTTCTAGGCAAATGGCGACCATGATGCGTGCCGGAGTGCCTTTGATTCAGGCTTTCGATATTATCATTGAGGGCGCTGAAAACCCGAATCTAAAAACGTTAGTGACTAAAATCCGAACGGATGTAGCAGGTGGTGGTACATTAGCTAATGCACTGCGAGAGCACCCTAAATATTTTGATACGCTATTTTGTAACCTTGTGGAGTCGGGTGAGCAATCCGGCGCTTTAGAAACCATGCTTGATCGGATCGCTACCTATAAAGAAAAAACCGAAGCGTTAAAGTCTAAAGTTAAAAAAGCCATGAAATACCCACTTGCTGTTTTAGCAGTAGCTTTTATAGTAACAGGCATACTTTTAATTAAAGTTGTTCCGCAATTTGAGGCACTATTCAAAGGGTTTGGCTCTGATTTGCCGGTATTTACACGAATGGTCTTGGATCTTTCAGAATGGGTTCAAGCTTATGGTTTTTTTTGCCTTGTATTCGTTGCTGGAGCAATCTCAGCTCATATTGCTGCAGTGAAGCGCTCACCTAAATATAGTGATGGAGTAGATGCAGTTACATTGAGGTTGCCAATTTTTGGCGGTATAGCCCACACTGCAGTATATGCTAGATTTTCTAGAACCTTGGGAACTACCTTTGCAGCAGGTGTGCCATTGGTGGATGCATTAGATTCGGTAAAAGGGGCCGCAGGAAATGCTGTTTATGCTAACGAGGTAAGTAAAATACGTGATGAGGTAACAACGGGTATTCCGCTTAATCAATCCATGCGCAGTTCAGGCATGTTTCCTGTTATGATGATCCAGATGATTTCTATTGGTGAAGAAGCAGGTGATCTAGAGACCATGTTAAATAAACTGGCTGATATTTATGAGCAGCAAGTGGATGACGCCGTAGATGGTTTAACCTCCATGATGGAACCATTAATTATGGCTGTTTTAGGTGCGCTAATTGGTGGTTTGATGATTGCTATGTATCTTCCAATCTTTATGATGGGCAGTGCGATATAAAAGGTAGTTTACTTTAATGTTATATGAATCCATTTGGCTGCCCTTTGATCAAATGCCCCAAGAAGAATATTGGCTAATAGTTGTCATTGTTCTTCTTTCAAGTTTGATGATTGGTAGCTTTTTAAATGTGGTGATTTATCGTTTGCCAATCATGCTAAAACGCCAGTGGCAGTCGGACGCTGAATGGATGCTGGCGGAGATTCAGGAGGACGACCCTAGCGCTTATTCGGGGGTTACTTTCAAAAAGGAGCCGCCGCAAGGCAAATTTAATCTCGCATACCCTGCATCCAGCTGCCCAAGCTGTCATGCGAAGATCAAAATCTGGCAAAATATTCCCATTGTAAGCTTTCTTTTACTAAAAGGTCAGTGTGGCAACTGTCAAGCAAAGATAGGTAGCCGTTATCCTTTGGTTGAATTATTGACGTTGATGGTTGCAGGCGTTGTGCTTTGGCAATCGACCAGCTTGCTTCCTGCTTTATTATTACTGTTCTTAAGTTTTGTGTTTATTTGTTTGATCTTTATTGATGCGGATCATCAACTTCTGCCTGATCAATTGGTTTTACCTGTGTTGTGGTTAGGTTTGATCATTAATTCGCAACAGGTTTTTGTCCTCTTGCCTGAGGCTTTAGCAGGTGCGGTAGCTGGCTATTTATCGTTATGGTCTGTCTATTGGCTGTTTAAATTGGCGACGGGCAAAGAAGGTATGGGTTATGGTGACTTCAAGTTATTTGCCCTTGTTGGCGCATGGTTTGGCTGGCAAATACTCATCCCTGTGATTATTTTTTCATCTTTTGTGGGTGCCGTTTGGGGTATCGCTTTTATTGTTTTTAAAGGTCGAGATAGCCAGCAACCCATGGCGTTTGGGCCCTTTATTGCGATTGCCGCTTGGTTGTGTGTGATGTTCCCCAGTGTGTTTAATTTGGGTTGGTTTAATTTAGTTTAATACGCACTTCGACGCGTTCAGTGCGAACCTCAGGGTGGGCGGGGTATGTTTATGCGTTCCCACGCAGAGCATGGGGACGAGACAAGAGGTGGCAAAGAGCAGTGTTAGCCTTCAATCAATCGCATCGATAAATCCACCGCTTTGATATCTTTGGTTAAGCTGCCAATGGAGATATAGTCAACCCCTGTTTCTGCTACTTGAACCAAGGTAGAGTCGTTGATACCTCCCGACGCTTCGATTTTAATTTGCGGTTGCTGGGTATTCCGCAAATCAACCGCAGTGCGTTTATCGGCATTATCAAAATTATCAAGCATGATAATATCCGCTTTGGCATCCAGCGCGTGTTGAAATTCGTCTAAAGAT
>JAPOUS010000193.1 GCA_026708525.1 Cellvibrionales bacterium | reverse complement strand
GGGCACTAATTTCAAGGCTTTCAGTGGCGTTGAAGGCTTTGTTAAGGTGTCTAACGTTAACGGCAACCTTCGCCTTGCTGAAAACCTTGAAATTCAACGCAGAACCTCAAAATCAATTATTAGAGATGCCCTTTAGTGTTTAAATTATCAATTGTTTTCTATATTTCTTTAGTTTTTACCCTTCCAAATCTTAATGCAGGTTTATCTGAGCAGCAGCAGCTCGCAAAACTAACTTATACATTCTATAAAGAAGATTTGTCAAATCCAACACCAATAACGCATGTAGTTTTAGCGTTAATAAGTCCTTTTTTGAATCCGAAAAATACTTTGGATGAAAAATATTCACGAAGGATTGAAGAAGAAAATCCGAGAACTCTCGCTGATTTATTCAATTATATTGAGACAATAGATGAGTTAAGTGTTGATTGGATAAAGCTTGTAGGGTTGTTAGCACAGTTAAATGATCAGAATTTGCTAGGTGAGCGCATCCCTTTAGTGCAACTTAATAAGCTGGCTAAAGTGCCAAAAGATTTTGATGAAACTTGGTTTTCGGATTCTCGAAATTTTGGCCATTTGGCTAATGCAAAAAATATTTGTGAGAGTGTGGGAAATCCTGAGGTAGTCATGTTTTTATTGGGTTTTCCAAAACTTGCTGAAAGCTCTCCTAGAGACACTAGGGAACTGTTTCATACAAGCCTGAAAACTAAAAAAACAACTGTAGGTGAATTTTTAAAGTGTTTGCAAGTTGCAGAAGGTTATATGCAGATGAGGGTTAATTGGACGACGATACAAAATAAACTTAATCAGAGTACTGTCAGTCAGGAGCTTATTTGCTCTAATGGTCAAATGCAAGAGGAGCCAGGAACTTCATTTCAAAATGGCAGCAGCTCAAGTTCGGGGCAGTCGCTAAATTCTCATTGTGACGGGAATGGGCAAGAAGGAAGTGCTCCAAGAGATTCAGTGAAATTACGCCGTTTGGATGCCAGCAGACACCCTTCTAAAACGCACTTGCGGCAGTGTAATGATGAATATTTAGCCAAAATTAATGATGCTAAAGAATATTTTAAGGAGGCAACTTTTGGAAAGTTATTTTGTACGATTATCGCTTCGGCTATTAAGGATAAAAACAAATTTTATCAAACATTTATTTCTTCTTTATCTAATTGTTCATCGGAAATAGAAAATTTGGAAGCTCTGGTCAGATATTTCTATCAAGTAACAGATAAGAGTGTTTTTGATTTTCTCTTAGCAGCCAATAAGGTTAACGATTCATCCATATTTGATTACTCAAGACTTGCTAGAAGTCTTGACTTGATTTCACCTTTATTCTGGCAAGTTGATTGTGATGAAGACGGTGCTTATAAATTAGGTTTTGTGGATGTTGGCAAGCTTAGTATTCCATCTGATCAGAAAGAATTGTTGAACGATCATCGGCCCATTTTTTCGTTGAGTGTTGATGCCCAGAAAAAAATTTTAGGCCACGAGGACCTGGATACCTTGTTAGCCGTTATTAACCCCGAAAGTACTGATAACCCCGAAAGTACTGATAACCCCGAAAGTACTGAGGCGAGTAATTATGATCGTGATCATCGTCGCTTTGAGAGCTTTTCATCATTGAAAGGAATGTATCCGAAATTGACAATAGCTCAAGAGTTTATAGCAGAGTATATACGGGCTTTTCTCAAAGGCCAGAAGACCACTTATGATAGAGTGATTAGAGATATTTCTAGAGGTGAGGTATGCGGCAGCGTTACTAATGGTAGAGCTGGGTCTAGTCGCCATTATAACATGAATGAATCTCAATTAGAAAAACTGATATATGCAATATACGGCGCCGTGGAGAGAGAAAGGGATGAAAAGAAGGTTGAAAGATTGGCTGATTTTATTGATAAATTGCCATTGGACGATGATGTTGACGTAGCTGATGGTGATACTAATGCATGTATGCTTTGTTTAACTAAAAAAACTCAAGTAATAACAATGGATTGTAAACAAGGTGCCCATAAGATTGGATGCTTTCACTGCACAAAGGATTTTTATGAAAAAAGTGAAAAAGATTCCCTGGCGTGTCCTCATTGCCGAGCTAAGATAGTTAGTTTGAAACGTATATATTAAGTTGGCTATCAGTCGCTATTGATTTCATAGGTAGAGGCCGCCAAGTATTCTCTCATGCTTGGCACCTGTTGAAGCTGTTGAGTTACCAGCTAAATGATTTATTCTCCGATACGCTAGCCAGGCAAAGGTAACGGCCTCAATAAAATCAGGATCAATGCCAATAGCAGCCGTCGATTGCACGGAGCCATTGGCATTGACTTGAATGCGTTCCATTAAAAAATGATTGTGAGCGCCGCCGCCGCAAACATAAATTTCATCGATGTCGTTATCAATGCAGTTAGCAATAGATTGAGCTGTGAGTTCGACTAAGCTGGCCATTACATCTTCGGACGCGTATTGATCAAGATTATATTGATTTAGCCAATCGCGATTAAAATATTCTCGCCCTGTGGATTTGGGAGCTGGCAAAGTGAAGTAAGGGTCTTTAAGCATTGCATGCACTAACGGGTCGATAATTTTCCCTGTTCGAGCCCAATCTCCACTCACGTCATGCGGTTTATTGAGGTGTTTTTGTACCCAGTAGTCAAGAAATATATTACCGGGACCAGGGTCAAAGCCTAAATGCGGTGAGCTATTCGTTAGCTGTGTGATATTGCTCATGCCGCCAATATTGACGATGCATCGGTTAATATCTGGATCAAAAAATAAGGTGTTATGCATTAATGGGGTTAGAGGTGCGCCTTCACCGCCTGCGGCAATATCGCGTGAGCGGAAATCCGCAACAACAGGGATGCCCGTCATCTCGGCAATGGTATTTGGATCACCAATTTGAAGTGAAAAAGGAAAATCTGCCTTAGGTTGGTGACGGATGGTTTGGCCATGAGAGCCAATGGCTACGATATCAGAAGCGGTAAAGCCGGTTTTGCTGAGTAATGTTTGAACAGTGTCACCGAACAAAATGCCTAGTTTGCGAGATAGCGTTAGGGTTTGGTAGAGATCGTTTTCACAAGGTTGGTTTAGTGCCGCTATTTCATCACGAATATCATCAGGCAGCGTCCCTTCTGTGCTAGAGATGAGCTTCGGAATACCCTCAGTGATGCTCACTAAAGCGCAGTCAATTGAGTTTAGGCTGGTGCCTGACATAAGGCCTATATATCGCGCAGTCTCATTGGGTGACATGGAGTTTTAGAATGCCTGTGATTGGTAGTTGGAGTATTGTAATTGTACCGCTTTGATACTTTCAAGAAACTCCGGCATTTCCTTTTTTGGGATGGGGTCTGCTGATGGTAGCTTGTTAATGATTGTGCGCGGGTTTCTATGAACGCCATGCATTAAGAACTCATAATGCAGATGTGGCCCTGTAGCGTAGCCAGTTGAGCCAACTGTGCCGATAATTTGGCGTTGTGAGACTTTTTGCCCGCGTTTAACATGGCGTTTGTGCAGGTGAAGGTATTTGGTTGTGTAACTTTGGCCGTGCTGAATGATTACATAGTTGCCATTAGCTTTTGTGTACCCTGCACGAGTTACTCGGCCATCGCCTGCTGCGAATACTGGAGTGCCTGTAGGGGCTGCATAATCTGTACCACGATGTGCTTTAATTTTTTTGTGAATGGGGTGTTTTCGTTTTAAGTTGAAGTTAGAGCTGATGCGGGTGAAGTCAAGTGGTGCACGTAAAAAGGGTTTACGCATGCTATTGCCTTCGCTATCAAAATAGCCTGATTTTCCTGAGCTTAATGTGTATCGATAGGCTGTGTGTGTTTCTCCATCATTGGTATAGCTTGTAGCGACAATATTGCCTAAACCAATGATTTTGTCGTCCAGATACAGAGTTTCATAAAGGACATCTAGTTTATCGTTAGGGCGAACGTCTAATGCAAAATCAATAACACCGCTAAAGATATCGGCAATAGCCATGGTTAAGTTGTCATTAATATCTGCGCGTATAGCGGATAGGAATAATGAATCTGTGACATCTGCTGATTTGTAAGTCAAGCGGACATCAGGCTCGCGTATGATATTTTCGAAGTTGAAATTATTTTCTTTCACGCTGATGGTGAGCTTTTGTAAGGGGCTTTGAATGTATTCAACGGTTTGAAGTGATTTGTCTTTAAAGCCAAAGCGGAATGTTTCACCTGGCATAAGTTTGGTGAGCAGTTTTTTATCCGGTGCGTCATTTAACAGGTTGGCTAGAAGTGTTTCAGACAAGTTAACGCGGCCAAAGATCTTTGCTAAATTGTCACCACTTCTTACTTTGGTTTCTTTCCAGTCAATGGCGTCGCTAGTTGATGGAACTTGTGGCGTTGTTTCAAAAATAGGCTTACCTTGAATGGCGACAGGGAGTAAGACTTTGGTGTTGTGTTGGGTTATTTCAACAAGGGCTATTAATACAATAAATAGCAGCAATGAGGCTAAAACCAGTAAATGCTTAAATGGGAAAAGTTTAAGCTCTTCACTTAATTGGTTGGTTGAGGGAAGCATAACTTATTAGTCGCAAACAGAACTTTTTCTTTCAAGTATAACAGACACTCGGCAAGTCAACTTGTAATTTCCCCCATTTTCTGTATCTTTTGGCTATTTTTATGCGCTAAAACGATGAATATGACTGGCATTGAATTAATAAATGATCTGCGTGCCCGCGGATTAATCCAACAAACGACGGCTGATGAGGAGTTGGTTGAGCATTTAAATGAATCGAGAACTCTTTATTGCGGCTTTGATCCAACGGCGGAAAGCCTTCATATCGGAAGTTTAGTGCCTCTATTGATGCTAAAGCGTTTTCAATTAGCGGGTCATAAACCTATCGCGTTAGTTGGTGGTGCTACAGGATTGATTGGAGATCCAAGCTTTAAAGCAAAAGAGCGTTCTCTCAATACAGAAGATGTTGTGCAGGGGTGGGTAGAGTCTTTGAAAAGGCAGATATCAGCTTTTGTTGATTTTGAAGGCGAGAGTGCCGCTGAGTTGGTCAATAATCTCGATTGGACGAAAGAGCTGGATGTATTAGATTTTCTTAGAGATGTTGGTAAGTATTTCTCTGTAAATTCAATGATTCAAAAAGAGTCAGTCAAGCAGCGCTTGGTAAGAGAGGGTGAAGGTATATCCTTCACAGAATTTTCTTATATGTTGCTTCAATCTATGGATTTTGCAGAGTTATATGATCGAAAAGAGTGCACTCTTCAGCTGGGTGGTTCTGACCAGTGGGGGAATATTACCGGTGGTACTGAGCTAACTCGGCGTAAGTATCAAGGTCAGGTCTTCGGGTTAACAATGCCCTTGGTGACCAAGTCAGATGGAACAAAGTTTGGTAAAACAGAGTCTGGGACTATCTGGCTAAGTGCTGACAAGACATCTCCTTATGCTTTCTATCAGTTTTGGTTGCAGACACAAGATGCGGATGTTTATAAATACCTTAAATATTTTACATTCTTGTCTGTAGAGGAAATTGATAAAATCGAAATGGAGGATAGAAATGCACAAGGCAGGCCAAAAGCACAAAGTATTTTGGCAGAAGAGGTAACTCGAATTGTGCATGGGCAAGCTGGTGTGGATGCTGCAAAAAGAATTACCGAAGCACTTTTTACGGGTAAAGATGGCGATCTTTCGGAATCGGACTACAATCAATTGGCGCTTGATGGTTTGCCTGCATTGAAGGTCAATGCGGAAACGTTAGAGGACTCGTCTTTGGTTCAATTGATGGTTGATGCAGAGCTTGCAAAAACTGGCAAGCAGGTGAAGGATGCTTTTGGCCGAAATGCGGTTTTACTGAACGGTGAGGTGCTAACACTTGAGCATAATATGGCGCCAGCTGAGGTGGTTAATCAAAGTAATGCGCGATTTGATCGGTACTTTCTTGTGAAATTGGGTAAAAAGAAACACGCGCTTCTGGTGCTTAATAAATAGCCATTTTAATTAGTTTGTAAAAAAATTAAAAAAGAGGTTGCAACGAAAAAAGTTCTCTCTATAATGCGCATCTC
>JAPOUS010000116.1 GCA_026708525.1 Cellvibrionales bacterium | reverse complement strand
CTCATAGTTAAACGAGCGCCAAAAAAATGTGGCCCGAAGCGTCCGCAAAACGAATGGATAGAACTAAAATAAGAGACGATAGATGACAAACAAAAGCTTTAACATCGCCGATATGTTCGAAATGATTGTTGATGCAGTGCCTGAGCGGGAAGCTCTGATCTGTGGAGATTATCGAACGACTTATAAAGAATTTGATGAGCGCGCAAACCAGCTAGCTCACTTGTTAGTTAGCAGAGGCATCAAAGCCGGCGACCACGTTGGCCTTTACATGTACAACTGTGGTGAATACCTTGAAGGTATGATGGCTTGTTTTAAAATCCGCGCAGTGCCTATCAATGTTAACTATCGTTATGTTGGCGAAGAACTTTCTTATATTTTTACCAATGCCGACATGGTCGCTTGTATCCACGGTCGTGAATTTATCCCTAATATTAAAGATATCCAAGCCAGTGCACCTGACCTTAAAACCTTTATCTCGGTTAATGATGGTACGAGTGAAGACCTTGCCAGCATTGGTTCTGTTGATCTTGAAACCGAATTAGCGAATCAACCAAAAATCCGTGAATTTGGTGAGCGTTCGGGTGATGATCTTTTCATTCTTTACACCGGTGGCACCACAGGCTATCCAAAAGGTGTGATGTGGCCACAAGAAAATGTTTTCTTCGCCGCAATGTCTGGCGGTGGTGCATTCTCAGGCAACCCATGTGAGAAGCCAGAAGATATTTTAGACCGTATGGCGCAGCACCCTATGGGTGGTATTGCTTTAGCACCATTAATGCACGGTGCGTCTTGGTGGTATGCTTGTATTATGTTGTTGGCAGGTAATAAGCTGGTTCTTAATCCGAACAAGAGTCTTGTCGGTGAACAGGTTTGGGGTATTGTTGAGCAAGAGAAACTTAACTTGATCCAAATCGTTGGGGATGCCATGGCGATTCCATTGCTTGAGTCTCTCAAAGAAAACGAAGGCCGTTGGGACTTATCTAGCGTTTTCAATATTGGTTCAGGTGGTGCAGTATTCTCAGAAGCGAAGCAGCAAGAATTCCGAGAAGCTTTCCCTAACTGCTTTATCACTAACGCCTTTGGTTCATCGGAATCAGGTCAGATGGGTAAAGACTCAGGCAGCAAAAAAGACGAAGAAAATGGTGGCTTAGGTAACGTTGAACGTTCTGAATTTATGGATGTTATCATTACCGAAGAAGATGGCACGCATCGTCATGCGAAACCAGGTGAAGTGGGTGATTTCTCACGCTCTGGCCATATTCCTCGCGGTTACTACAATGACCCTGAAAAAACAGCTAAAACCTTTGTGCCTGTTGACGGTAAAACCTGGTTATTGACAGGTGACCAAGCCAGACTTGAAGCTGATGGTCAGTCCATTACTGTGTATGGCCGTGGCTCAAACTGCATTAACTCTGGCGGTGAGAAAATCTTCCCCGAAGAAGTTGAGCAAGCACTTAAAGCCCATCCAGAAGTTTATGATTGCTTAGTGGTTGCTACGCCTCATGAGCGTTGGGGTAGTCAGGTAACCGCCGTTATCTCAACCAAGAAAGGGGCTAAACCTTCACTTGAATCACTTCAAGAAGAAGCACGTAAGCACATTGCCGGCTATAAAGTGCCACGTGAACTGCACATTGCCGACGAAATTGGTCGTCTGCCTAATGGTAAGCCAGACTACAAATGGGCGAAGGAATATGCCTTATCCAAAGAAGGCATTTCTGCTTAGTCGCTTTTGTTTTCCTTGTAACCCCTCGTTCCCTGCTCTGCGTGGGAACGTCTTTAAGTCTCTATGCGTTCCCACGCGAAGCGTGGGAACAAGAATCAATAATAATAAAAATCGACCGAAAAGAGGTTTGTATGGAAGGTTTTGAGCAATTAGATATCAGCACAAAAAATTGTCGCGTTGAGAAAAAAGGCCATGTGCTTTTGGTCACCTTAGCACGTCCAGAAGCGAAAAATGCACTTAGCTCGCAAATGCTTCTAGGTATGTACAATGCTTGGCGCTTACTCGATGAAGATAAAGAACTGCGTGTTGCTATTTTAACAGGAGAGGGCGATACCTTCTGTGCGGGTATGGACCTTAAATCAGGTGCCGAGGGTGACGAAGACGGTGCAATGTTCCAAGAGAAGATGAAAGAAATTCCTGATCTTCACTGGCAAGCCTTGTTACGTCACAACCAGCCGAAAAAACCTGTGATTATGGCAGCTGAAGGTTATGCACTCGCAGGCGGCACTGAAATTTTACAGGGTACTGACTTACGTGTTGCAGCTGAAGACGCCGTATTTGGTGTCACTGAATGTAAGCGTGGTTTATTCCCATTAGGTGGTTCGACCATCCGTTTACGTCGTCAAATCCCTTATGCGTTAGCCGCTGAGATCCTTCTGCTAGGTCGTCATATTTCGGCGCAAGAAGCTAAAGATTGGGGCTTGATCAATCGAATTGCGCCCAAAGGTGAGGCGTTGCAGGTCGCATATGACATGGCACTTGAAATCGCTGAAGAAAATGCACCGCTATCTGTTCAGGCTATTTTGAAATCATTGCGTGAAAACCAATTTGATTTATCTGAGCAAGAAGCGCTTGCAAAAGAAGAGCAACTAGGCTGGACGATCTTTGCTACTAAAGACTCCAAAGAAGGCATGAAAGCGTTTAAAGAAAAGCGTAAGCCTAACTTTATTGGCGAATAAATTTTCTTCTAACACCTGAAGCCTCAGGTGTATTTTTTCAAGTGGATGATCAGCCTCCTAAAAGATGATCTTTTTCATTTTTTCTTAAAGTGTGGGTTAGCTAGCCAAGAAGGCTCCTTAACCCAATCTTTGTTACGCAACTCAGTCTCTGAAGTTACATTTTTATTAGTATTTACATCAATATCTGAGTCTATTGCGGGCTTAACAAGCACCCCTTTGATCGATTCAGCAGGAATTCTTTTGAAGGCAACTTCTTGTTCTTTCTCGTATTTATATTTCGTCTCTGGATGCTTTTGGAACCATTTATAGGTGTCAATCGATGCTAAGTCATTGTTATTTTCAATGATGTAAATGTAGTCTTGGCCGTGATTTTTCGTGAGAAATGTAGCTGTGGCTTCAAGAGATTTAGTTGTAGAGATGAATGCTCGGTTAGGCCTACCTCCTGCGTTGTCAAGATGATAAAGAAAATCTATGTTGTTACCTAAAGGGCTGAATCCATACTTAAATATTTCTTCTGGAGGGCGGTTGTCGGCTCGAAAAACATACTTTATGGGGTCTCTGTCTTTTTGGACAAACTTTACATCACTTAGATCAATAGGTGTGAAGCTAGCTTTTAAATGTTTTTGAAAATCAAGGTGTGTTAGTTCTTCTAGATGGTTTGGGTAATTGGGATATTTGTTGCTTAATTCATTCAAAATTTGCGTTTTATCTGCTGTGTTTAGTAAATAAGGAAAATAATTTTTTAAATCATTGTATTCAGAATTTTCAGCTGTATTTTCAAATGTATCGATTTTATTTATCCATTGCTTGCCATACTTTTGCTCTATTTTTTTAATGAATTTCGCTTTATTAGAGCGCCAACCTTTTTTTGCGTGATCATGCTGATACGTATTTTCTGGCTCATCGAGTAAATCTTGGTCAGGAATTGTGTCTAAAAGATCCAATTCTTGGTTAGTCAAAAGATCTGTTATTGACAAAACGAACCAATAGTTGATATCTCTTCCGTATTTTTCATAAAAATACATTTCTCCCTGTTCCGGTGAGAGCGATGTTAGGTCTTGCTTATTAGGATTTAGTAACCCTTCATGCTCGTTGTAGAGACTAATATCTTGACGCGAAAATACCGAGGTGTGATTGCTATACGATTCGCCATATTTTTCTTTAAAATAGCTCACAATAGCGCCTTTATTTTTCTTTACTATATGTTCTAGTTGCGTTTTATTGAGGTCACTAATAGCAATCACCTTCTCTTTTAGGAGAAGTTCAATGGAGTCGTTAAATAGTTGCTTTTCATCTTTCGTAAATTCAGACTGCCTTAACAGAATTTCATTGTGATATTTATCCTTAAAGGTATCGAGTATGTTGGCATTTTTGGGTACTTCAGGTGCTGGAGCTGGTGTCGGTGGAATTGGAGTAGGCGATGCAGCTTGAGATTTTTTCTTTAAGAGATAGTAGGCAGTAGGGGCAAGTATGGCGATTCCAACAAGTGCACTGCCAACAATGATAAGTTTATGCTTGTTATCTTTTTTGTTACTTGCATGTTGGGATTCTTCCAGCGCATCCACTAGGGTAGTATTTATTTGACGCTTATCTCGAATTGACAGGGTAATAGATTCTGCATAAAAAGTAGCATGTTCCTGTTTGCCCGATAATTCGATGTGAAAAATACTAAATGCTGAATAGTAATTCTCAATCATTGTTAGCATTTGATCTATCGTCTTAAATTGCACCGTGCTTTGGTTTTCATTATTGTGTAATTGTAATCTAATGAGCGAAAGATCATTGATTTCGATGATATCCACCATGCTTTTGAGCGTTATTCCTGTTTGTAGATCACTTAGCATGGCATGTGTTTGTTCATCAAATTGCGATAACGGCAAGTATTTGCCTTGATCTGTTTGAGTAATCGTTAGTAGGTTGGCAATTAAATCAAATTTTGGTTGTATTGTTAGTCGAGAAACCCTCTTCTGAAACGCTTCCAATTTGCTTTGTTGAATGATGTGATGGTCCAACAAGACAAAAGCAACGCCGTCTTCATTACCTTTAAATGTCCCAGTAAATTGAACAATGTCGCCAACAGCTACGGATGAGACGGCATTTTGATCAATGGCAATACCTCCCTTGTAGAAGTTGCTTGCTGCTTTGCCATCAATGCTTATCGGTAATAGCCTTTTTTCATTATTTTCATCCTCATACAATTGCGCGATTAGTTTGCTCGAATGAATGAGGATGGCATGGCTTTCTCCTTTAGGCGTCATAAAAAACGCTACTGACTGGCCAGGCTTTAGCTGTTGGATATCTATACTTTCAGGTACATCAATGCGCGTGTTTGGTAACAACCATTCACGCTCAAAGGTAAGGTTCCCATCGGGTGTTTTTACGTGCCCAGCAAAACCGAGTCCTTGATCGGTAGGAATGATCATGCCTTTGAACTGATTATAATGAGTGATATTAATGGATTCTGCTTGTATCATACCCGTATCATTAGTGATTAGTTGCACGCTGGCATACTTATTCTTTAGTCGTGCTGTGTTTGGTGGGTCAGTTACAGCAAACCCATCAACATAATATACTGGCGATGGAATCTCTAAGGCAATCCCATTCATGTGAACCTGCACGGAGTCATCTTTGACTTGTTCGATAACTACAGGTACTAACATAGACTGGTTGGGCATCAGTGCAATATTGGGTTCGAAATAATAACCATCCCTTGTGTGTGTGGTTGGAATTAAACTGGTATTTAAATCGAAAGCAAGGGTCAATAATTGCGTTTTTTTTGCTGCGACTTTCACGGGTGTCTGCAATGATAGTGTAATGCTTTGCTGTTTGAGATTTTTGGCTAGCTCATCACCTTCGGCATCAAATAAACGAGGGAATGACCAATACCCCATAAGGGGGTCTTTAGGCGCATTAATCGCCATCGTAAATAAACGGCTCCTTGAATAATCCAGTGTCACGCGCATCCTAATGTATTCACCTTCAGGTAATGTTAACCCATGAATAAATTGAGGATCTGTATAAGCTAGATCAATGGGCTTGCGCAGTGAAATGCTCGTAGTCGTTGAATCTGATGCTATCCACTCTATTTTATCCACTTGAACTGGAAAGCTTGAAAAAGGGCTTAAATTGCTCACAGCATTGATAAGAATGCTTCCCTTTGCAAAATTACCTTCCGCTTTTTTTTCACAACCCAATAGAGGCAACATGCTACAGACCAGAAAAATCACATTTAGTTTGCGTAATTTCATTGAGATAAACTCTAGCTGACGCTTATTAGACTTCTATTTAATATAGTCTAATTACTAGGAGCCTGTCCCAGAACTGACTGTTCGGCCTAAACCCCAGATAAACG
>JAPOUS010000080.1 GCA_026708525.1 Cellvibrionales bacterium | reverse complement strand
CAGCCCTAAAAGGGCAAAAAAATGATAAAAATGGGGAGTTTTTTTCGTCTTTATAGTACGAATCATCGTCATTTATTTTAATTCGACAATTTAGCTATTATTCGAGGTGCCCATAACATTCATGCTGGAAGAAATTCATATGACGCCATGTCTTGTTAGCCGTATCATAAGCTTTATATCCTTTACCTTCGTCATCACTATCAAAAAAAGTTGAGCCTTTTTTAAAGTTGATAGTAATGTCTAGCCTTGAGATTTTTGTATCGAAATTGATGGATTCAATGAACCATGGTGAAGTAAGCCCTAAGGCTTTTGCGAATAAATCTTCCATGATGATTACGATGCTTATCTTCAACTAATTGAGTCATCAATATAAAACATTACCCACTCGTTTTTCAAAAGAACCTCTTTATTTGTAGATAGTCAGCTGACTTACGTGTTTAAAGCCTGTGGTTTTTATGTCTGTGGTTCTTATGTCTGAGTTTCAGGGCAGAACCAGTTGGTTGACAAAGAGTAAAACAGAAGACATCACCAATAGGGCTAAAAATATACCTGCGGCCGCATAATGCCAAAGCTTGTGACTGTAGTTGTGAGCTTCATGCGCTTTATCAGATTTGACGCCAATAAAAGCTGCCAGCAGGAAGGCTATGATGAGTTTTAGGCGTTTAAGCAAATCCCTTGCTCCTGTTTTTTCCTATCTTAACTATCATATCCTAAGTTAGGTCGTATCCATTTTTCAATGGTATCGACGGATGCCTCTTTTCGAGAAGCTAAACTTTCAACCTGATCTTTATCCACTTTGCCGACAGCAAAGTATTTTGATTCAGGGTGGGCAAAATACCAGCCACTAACGGAAGCAGCAGGCAACATAGCGAAATGTTCACTTAACGAAACGCCTATGCTTTCTTCGGCGTGTAGTAAGCTAAAGAGTGTCGCTTTTTCAGAGTGATCAGGGCAGGCAGGGTAGCCTGGTGCTGGGCGAATACCTTGGTATTTTTCTTTTATCAGCTCTTCGTTACTGAAATTTTCAGTATCAACATACCCCCAATATTCGGTGCGGACTTTTTGATGCATGTGTTCGGCCAGCGATTCAGCTAAACGATCTGCCAAGGCCTTGATCATAATGGCGTTGTAATCATCGTGTTTGGCTTCAAAGTCTTTGGCAATGGCTTCGGCATTGATGCCTGTGGTGACGACAAAACCGCCAATATAATCTTTGCCTTGACCTTTAGGTTTGACAAAGTCTGCAAGTGATAGGTTAGGTTTATCATCAGGCTTTTCTTCCTGTTGACGCAGGTGATGAAGCAGCGCCTTGGTGTTCCCTGATTCATCGAATAATTCAATGTCATCATCATTGACTTGATTTGCAGGCCAAAATCCAATCACGGCTTTGGCTTCTAGCCAGTTTTCTTTAATGATTTGATTCAGCATGCTTTGGGCATTATCAAATAGCTCTTTCGCTTCATTGCCCACAATCGGATCATCAAAGATTTTTGGGTATTTGCCGGATAATTCCCACGATAAAAAGAATGGCGTCCAGTCGATGGTGTCAATGAGGGTTCTTAGATCAATGTCATCAATGACTTTGCTGCCAATAAATTGGGGTTGAGTGGGTTGATAAGGTGCCCAATCAATCTTGGCCTTGTTATTGACGGCATCAGTGTATGCCAGTTTGGCTTTTTGGCGGCGGTTTTTCGTACGCTCCCGTACCTTCACATATTCGGCTTTGATTTCTTCATCAAAGGTTGGTTTAAGCGTCGGGGTAGTTAAGCGCGTCGCCACTGAGACTGAGCGAGAAGCATCAGGCACATACACGGATAAATTATTGTGATATTGGGGTTCGATTTTAACCGCTGTGTGCGCTTTTGATGTGGTTGCACCGCCAATCATCAAGGGGATTTGAAAATCCAAACGCTGCATTTCTTTAGCAACATGCACCATTTCATCCAGCGATGGTGTAATAAGGCCTGATAGGCCAATAATATCGACATCTTCTTCTTGTGCTTTTTTCAAAATATCTTCACAAGCGACCATGACGCCCATATCGATGACTTCGAAGTTGTTACACTGAAGCACCACGCCAACAATGTTTTTACCAATGTCGTGTACATCGCCTTTAACGGTTGCCATGAGAATTTTGCCGTTACTTTTTGCTGCGGCATCTTTTTGTTCTTCGATAAACGGCATTAAATATGCCACTGCTTGCTTCATGACGCGTGCACTTTTAACGACCTGCGGTAAGAACATTTTGCCTGAGCCAAAAAGATCACCGACCACATTCATGCCATCCATTAATGGCCCTTCAATGACATCGAGTGCACGATCCGATTGCTGGCGGGCTTCTTCGGTATCTTCTTCGATATAGGTGGTGATGCCTTTCACTAATGCATGGCTTAATCGTGCGTTAACATCCAGTTCGCGCCAAGCTTCGCTTTTGGTATCTTGTGTTTCACCATCACCGCGATATTTTTCGGCGATTTCTAGAAGCTTTTCTGTGCTTTCGGGGTGGCGGTTAAGAATCACATCTTCAACAGCCTCTTTAAGTTCCAGTGGTAGATCATCATAAACAGCTAATTGGCCCGCATTCACAATACCCATGGATAAGCCAGCTTTGATCGCATGGTATAAAAACACGGAATGAATCGCTTCACGTACAGGGTTATTGCCACGGAATGAGAATGACACATTACTCACACCGCCAGAGATTAATGCGTGAGGGCATGCTTTTTTGATGTAGTGGCAGCTATTAATAAAATCGACGGCATAGTTGTTGTGCTCTTCGATGCCTGTGGCAACAGCAAAAATATTCGGATCAAAGATAATATCGGCAGGATTAAAGCCCACTTTTTCAACTAATACATCATAAGAGCGTTTACAGATTTCGTTTTTGCGTGCTTCAGTATCGGCCTGCCCTGTTTCATCGAAGGCCATAACGACAACAGCCGCCCCATAGTGTTTGCAGAGGGTGGCTTTTTCGATAAATTCTTCTTCGCCTTCTTTGAGGCTGATAGAGTTAACGATGGATTTGCCTTGAACGCGTTTTAAACCTTCTTCGATAATGTCCCATTTGGATGAGTCGATCATCACAGGCACTTTGGCAATTTCAGGTTCTGAGGCGATTAAATTTAAGAATTTAATCATGGCGCCTTTAGAATCCAGCATGCCTTCATCCATATTGATGTCGATGACCTGTGCGCCATCTTCAACTTGATCACGGGCAATTTGCAGTGCCGTATCGTAATCTTCTTCTTTAATTAAACGTTTAAAGCGAGCAGAGCCTGTAATGTTGCAGCGCTCACCCACATTGACGAAGAGAGAATCCTTAGTGATGTTGAAGGCTTCAAGACCGCTTAAACGGCAGGCCGGTTCTATTTTGGGTAGCTTGCGTGGTGTTTTGTCTTGTACTGCCTGGTAAATGGCATTGATATGTTCTGGTGTTGTACCGCAACAGCCGCCTGCGAGATTCAAAAAACCTTCCTCAGCAAATTGCCCCAGTTGAGCGCCTAACACCTCAGGTAATTCATCATACTGGCCAAACTCGTTAGGAAGGCCTGCGTTAAAGTGACCACTAAAATAACAGTCGGCAGCATTGGCAAGTTCTACGACAAACGGGCGAATCTCATCAAAAGCTCGACCACAGTTGGAGCCGACAATTAATGGATCAGCATGGGCGATGGCATTCCAAAAGGCTTCTGGCGTTTGCCCAGATAAATTACGACCACTGATATCAGGGAAGGTCACCGTAATCATAATGGGCAGCTCAATTTGTCGCTCGATAAAGACTTGCTTTACAGCAAAGATTGCCGCTTTGGCATTTAAGGTATCGAAGATGGTTTCGATAAGAATAATATCCGAACCACCTTCGATTAATGCGTGGGTGGCGCTTTGATAAGCAGCAACTAACTCATCGAAAGTAATGTTACGTTTAGAAGGGTCGTTAACATCGGGTGAGATGGAGGCGGTTTTTGGGGTTGGTCCTAATACACCTGCCACATAGCGAGGTTTATCCGGGTTTTTGGCTGTGTAAGCATCACAGGCGCGTCGCGCGATTTGAGCGGATGCTAAATTTAGCTCATCAACGATGTGTTGAAGTGAATAGTCGCCCTGGGCAATGGTTGTTGCATTAAAGGTATTGGTCTCGATAATGTCTGCGCCTGCATCTAGATAGGCTTCATGAATTTCTTGGATAATCTCAGGGCGGGTTAGTGATAATAAATCATTGTTGCCTTTTAGGTCGATGGCGAAGTCTTTGAATTGCTCACCGCGATAATCTGCTTCTTCTAATTGATAGTTTTGGATCATCGTACCCATTGCACCATCAATAATGAGTATGCTTTTTTCGAGCTGTTGTTTGAGTTTTTGTAAGCTTGGATGCTGGGTTATCATGGCTTTTTAGATCTACATCAAAATATTTTGATATTGTAACAAAGCTGGGTGAATCTTCCCAATGAAATTCTTGCCAATGCCATGATCGGAAACGCTAAAAACTGATCAACCTCGAGCCTTAACTTGATAATATTGAATCGCTAAAAAAGGTTTTTTATCACAAAAGTGTGAAGAAATTCTATCGTTTTACCAGTAAGCATTTAAGTCTTTGATTTTTTTTTAAATTGTGAGACATTGTCCCTCTGAGAGTGCTTTGACTCTTTTTGTCTATCATTGACGAAAATTGTCAGGCGCAATGAGATTGGTGAAAGGTTTCCTTATGGAAGTAGTTGAACATAAAGTACCTGTTCGGGAATTAACCGAAGGTATGTATGTATCCAAATTGGATAGGCCTTGGCTTGAGACCCCGTTTAAAATTCAGGGTTTTTTGATTACTTCGCAAAAAGAAATTGAAGAAATCGAAGCAGTTTGTGATTATGTTTACGTTGATGTTGTAAAGAGTCGAGCTAAATTAAAGCCGAAAAAATATGACTCAGGGTTGTTTACGCCAAGCAATAAACCTGCGGTTGCTAAGTACCCATTTACCCCGGTAGAAATAAAGCACGGTGCTTATCGTGATATCACAGCCTTTGAAGATAGCGCAGGTTTTGCTTACCAAGCCGATGAGGAAGTCGATAAAGCGCTGGTTCAAGTCACCTCCCAAATTTCTAAAGGGTTAATGTTTGATCAAAAATCGGTCAAAAACGTTGCCAGTAATATTGTTAGTAGTGTTATTCAAAACCCGGATGTATTGGCGTGTTTGACTCGAGTTCGCGAAGCCGATGATTACCTGCATCATCACTCTATACGCTGCTCAGTTTGGGGGGCGATATTGGGGCGACATATTGGCTTAAGGCGTATGGAGCTAGAGATTCTTACCCAAGCGATTTTGTTAAAAGACTTAGGTAAAACTCGCTTACCGCAAGATGTGCTTAATCTTGAAGAAAACGAAATGAACTCGGAAAAACGTGTTATCTATAAAAAGCACGTGGCGATGACAGTGAAGTTGGCGCAACAAATTAATGGCTTGCACCCGAAAATTTTACCGATTATAGCATCGCATTGTGAACGTTATGATGGGTCAGGTTACCCAAGACAGTTGCGGGGCGATGAGATTCCACAGTTGGCTATTATCGCTGGTATTGCAACCTATTATGATGAATTAACCAACCCAAGAGATATAAAACAGTCTAAAAGCCCGTCGGCAACCTTGGCGGCTCTCTATGACCAGCGAAATAGCTTATTCCAAGAAGATTTGGTGCTGGAGTTTATTCAAGCACTTGGTTTGTACCCCGCAGGCTCTGTGGTTGAGTTAAATACCGGGCAGTTGGCAGTGGTGGTTGAACAGTATGCAGAGAGACGTTTGCGCCCCCGCGTGGTTGTGGTTACCGACGAAAACCAAGTGCCGGTCAGTCAGCTAACCTCTCTTGATTTGCTTAGTGAAGCGATTTCTCCACAAGAAAAAGAGATGCTGGAGCAAAGCAATAAAAAATCGAAACTGCCCTTTATCTATATTGTAAGAGATCTTCAGGTGAGTGAGTTTGCTGTGGATCTTCTCAAAGTCAAAGAGAAACTCTTTACACCGAATAAGAAACGTTTTGGGTTCTTTAATTTTAGAACCTAGGGAACCTCTGATTAAGTCAAGATGCCATCAGGCTTTCAAGCTTATTTCC
>JAPOUS010000057.1 GCA_026708525.1 Cellvibrionales bacterium | reverse complement strand
GGGTCGGACTTGACCCAACCTCAGGCTTATTTGTCAGTGAAGGCCATATCCCCTTATGCTGCACACCCGATCCCGTCTCAGCGGCACCGATTACGGGAGAAACTGCACCTTGTGAGGTTGACTTTTCATTCAGCAATACAGTTAAACGCTTGCATGAAGACCCAAGGGTCACTAAGCCCTATTCCGAAGCACAATGGCAATCTGTACTGGATCTTGGCCAAACAGTTGATGAGATATTAGAAAAAGAAGAAGTGCGATTAACCATGGGCGGCGAGCCGACCTTTGTTTCCATTGATGATATGGAGTCACCACAATGGAATACTGCGGCACTGGGAGAGCATAAACTGGCGCGCGCCCAAGACTTATTAGAACGATTAAAAAAACGCTTTGCTCCTAATGGCATCATGCAACAAAGTCAGGGCAAGTGGTACCCAACAGAAGCCTTACCCCGGTGGGCCATGGGGCTTACCTGGCGTAAGGATGGCCATCCACTATGGGACAATGCCGATTTATTACTGCAAAAAGACGCAGTGCCTACGCAAGATCTTAAGGATGCCAAGTTTTTCCTTACTCACCTGGCAACCCAACTTGGCTTACCGGCTAGTTACTGTCAGTCTGTCTATGAGGACGTTGCCCTTTACCAACACCAGATCGATAAATTACCAAAAGATGTGGATTTGTCCAATCCAACCAAAGAACAAGCCGAGCAATACAAAGACTTAATTCGCTTTATTCGTATTGATCACAAAGACCCTGCCGGGTTTATTTTACCCATAGCCTGGTGTGAAAAATTAGCCGGATGGCAATCAAGTACCTGGCCTTATGAAAAAGATTCCATCTTGCTCATTCCTGGGGATTCGCCACCTTCCCTTCGCCTGCCTTTAGATACACTCCCCAAACAGAAAGAACCTCCACCAAAAGAGCCGGATCCATTTACCGAAAAACATCCGTTAACCCCAAACCCTAAAGAACAATTCCCTTTACCAGCGATCGCACCAGAATCAAAAACCGTGATCAAACATTGCCTTGGCTCAAGGATGCTCGATAATAAATTAACGATTTTCATCCCACCTTTAGATAATGTTGAGCAATTTATTCAAGTCATTGCAGCGATTGAAATAACCGCATCCACCTTACATTTACCCATTGTACTCGAGGGGTATGAATGCCCAACCGACCCTCGTATCAACAAATTATTTATTACCCCAGACCCTGGCGTGATTGAAGTAAATATTCATCCTGCTGAAAATTTTGAACAAATTGAAGCAACTACAACGGCGCTGTATCAAGAGGCTCGCGAAGCACGCCTTGCTACCGAAAAATTTATGCTTGATGGGAGACATACAGGGACAGGCGGAGGTAATCATATAACCCTTGGCGCCAAGACACCTAAGGACAGCCCAATACTTAGACGGCCTGATTTGCTAAGAAGTTTAGTCACTTATTGGCAGCATCACCCAAGTCTCTCTTACTTATTTTCAGGCATGTTTATTGGCCCAACCAGTCAAGCGCCTAGAGTCGATGAAGGCCGAGATGAAATGCTCTATGAATTGGAAATCGCTTTTTCTCAAGTACCTGAAGGCGAAACGCTTAAACCTTGGCTAGTTGATCGGCTGTTCAGAAATTTACTGGTCGACGTGACGGGCAATACCCACAGGGCGGAGTTTTGCATTGATAAATTATACTCCCCCACAGGTCTCGCTGGCCGCCTTGGATTGCTCGAATTTAGAGGCTTTGAGATGCCCCCGCATAGCCGTATGGCACTGGTGCAACAACTACTGATTCGAAGCCTCATTGCGTATTTTTGGCAAAAGCCCTACAACAAACCATTAATACGCTTTGGAACCGCCTTGCACGACAAATATATGTTACCGCACTACGTCTTTGATGATAGTAAATCCGTGATTAACGAGCTCAATGATCATGGAATACCCTTCCACGTAGATTGGCTACTCCCCTTTGAGGAATTTCGTTTTCCTTATTACGGACGCACGCAAATTGGCAACATTCAAATAGAGCTACGTTTTGCCATTGAACCATGGCATGTACTAGGCGAAGAAGTCAGCTACCTTGGCACGTCACGTTATGTTGATTCGTCCGTTGAAAGGCTACAAGTTAAGGTGTATGGCTTAACTGATAATCGGTATGTACTTAGCTGCAATCATCGCCGTGTGCCATTAACCAAAACTGACACACAGGGCGTTTATGTTGCAGGTATTCGCTACCGTGCTTGGCATCCTCCTTCAGGGCTACATCCTACCATTCAAGAAAACGTCCCTTTGGTTTTCGATTTGATCGATACCTGGAACAATCAAGTCATCGGTGGTTGCTGCTATAATGTATCCCATCCCGGCGGCCGAAGCTATGACACCTTCCCAGTCAATGCCTTTGAAGCCGAATCCAGACGTTATAATCGATTTACGACAACAAACTGCACACAACAACCCACAATCGTCCCGCCTGCGGAAGAAATTAATCCGGATTATCCGCAAACGCTGGATTTAAGGCGACCGATACAAAGACTCTGATCAAACGCTTATGATAGATACCTATTCATTTTTTGATGATCTCGTTTGCCAAGACGACACCTATAATGAAGTGATGTCGGCCAAAGGGGCCGTAAAATCGCATTGGCAAATTCTCATTGATGAGATCGCTCAATTGCCACAGAATGCGCTTCAACGCCATGCGGATAAAGCACGCAGGCTCTTACGTGATGATGGGGCTACGTTTGAGCGGGAAGACAATGAAGATGCCTTAAGACAAGGATGGCCATTAGATCCTATTCCTCGCATTTTCTCCAAAGATGAATGGCAAACAATCGAAAATGGATTACACACCCGAACACAAATGTATGACGCTTTGCTCAAAGACCTTTACTCAGAGCGGCGCATTATCCTCGAAGGCATCCTACCGCCTGAGGTAATTTTTTCTCACCAAGGCTTCCAAAGAACTTGCCAACATACTCAAATTAACAGTGACAGTGGGTTATTCTTCCATTGCACAGACATGATGCGAAATGCTCAGGGTCAATGGGTCGTACTCAATGATGGCTTTCAAACACCTAAGGGCATTGGATATACGCTAGAAAACCGAACGGTTGTCTCAAGACTCTTTCCCCATGCGTTTATTCAAAGTGGCGTCAAAAAACTAAATGGATTTTATCAATCGATATGGTCTGCGTTAAACCAACTATCCAAGCTGCAACCTAATAGCTTAACCGTGATTTTAAGCAAAGGGCAACAAGAAGCATCATATTTTGAGCAAAGCTACTTAGCCAACTTACTTGGAATTCCCATTGTTCAATCGTTAGATTTACTGGTAAGAAAAAATCAATTATGGATGAAAACCTTAGACGGGCTTCAGCCTGTTGGCTTGGTATTACGCTATATTGAAGACGAATTATGTGACCCTGTTGAACTAAAAAACGATTCTTACCTCGGCGTTTCAGGGCTATTGCAAGCAGTACGTAGCGGTAATGTCACTATCATCAATCCGATTGGGAGTGGCATTTTAGAAAACCCTATTCTCTATAAATACCTCCCTGACATCTGTCAGTTTTACCTTCAAAAACCCCTAATCATCGACTCTGTCCCTACCTACTGGTTTAACGATATCAAGGATAGAGAGTACATAATGAACCATATTGAAACCTTAGTTATCAAACCTGCTTTTTCTTCCATTAAAGTCAAAGGCGTTTGGGGAGCTGATTTAGATAAAACTGCGCAAGCGAAACTTATTCAGCAAATGGCTGACAATCCAACGTTTTATGTTGCTCAAGAGCAATTGAGAGCATCCCAAACACCGGCAATTATCAACGGACAACTACAGTGTCAGCCCAGTACCTTTCGTACCTTTAGTGTCGTATCACAAGGTAAGCCTAGCCTACTAAAAGGCGGGCTTGCGCAAGTGAGCCAACAAACCGATACACGGTTTATTCGTTTACGCTCAGAGGCACTAAGTAAAGATATTTGGGTATTAGGTGGCGAAAAAACACAAAGCACGGGATTTACTCAACCACTAGCGCCTGCCCATCCCCTCAAAACGTTAACCAGCTTACCTAGCCGCGTCATTGAAAATCTCTATTTTTTAGGACGGTATTCAGAAAAGGTAGAAATCACCCTACGTATCATTCGTACCTATTTCCTTATTATCAGCAGTGAAGAAGGCATATCAGATACCGCAAAAAACATCTTAGTACACAGCATTGCCAACCTTTCAGATAAAGCGTTAGATTGTCAATCTATCAATGATCATGATCAGGTTATTGTCAGTATTATTAAAGGCCCCACCCTAGAAGGTAGCGTCATTGCCACATTACAGAAATTGTTGGCTGCCGCTGAGGCATCAAAAGAATTACTATCCAGAGATACGATCCGTATTACCAATAATCTGCACGATTCACTCCATCAATTGCAAAGCGAACTTGGGCAACCTTTGTCTGCACTGTCACATCAATTGCTGGAACCTTTAATTACTGACCTTCTTGCGTTTAATGGCATTATCAATGAACAGATTCGCGATATTGGCTGGCAATTTCTAACTGTCGGTAAACGTATCGAGCGATTTGAAAGTACCAGCAAATTGATTCAGCAGCTATTTTGTTGCTCAAGTTCGGTGATGGATCAAGCCATATTAATGAAAGCCTTTTTGGTTTCTTATGAGTTATTCATCACCTTTAAACGCGAGCACAAAGATACCAGTGATTTATCGGCGTTGATTGATATTATGCTATTGGATTATACCAACCCTCGATCACTGATTTTTCAGATTGCTTCACTGCAAAAACATATGCAACATTTACCGCACAATGACAGAGAAGCAAAAACCCTCACGCCGGATGAGCGTATTCTTTTAGAAAGCTATAGCAGTCTTAAACTCGCAGAAGCTAATGCCTTATTGCAGAATGACACCTCAAAGCACGACAAACTCGATGACTTTTTAACAAAACAACTCGAGCTGATTGAGATTCTAGCAAACTATATTAATGATCATTACTTTGATCACAGCCTATATCCAAGGCAGCTGGTGGCTAATCAAGGAGTCGACTGATCATGCGCTATAAAATTCGGCACATCACAGCCTATAACTATCAAGAAAGTGTCCACAACTGTTATAATATCGCCATTTTAGCGCCCAACAGTTCCGAGCGGCAAACGTGCCATTTCAATGATATTTATCTTAATCCTTACCCATCAACAGCGGTATCACATCGGGATTATTTTGGCAATTCACTGTTTCAATTTGATATTCAAAAACCACACAAACAGCTAACGATCACATCTGAAAGTGAGGTTGAAGTCCATGAACCTGTCATTCAACCCTCTCCTAATTTAACGATCAAAGAAGTCAAAGACTGTTTACTCCATAGAAAAGACACACCCTCACTTCTCGCAAGAGAATATCTCTTAAACTCCACCATGATAAAAAAGCACGCGCGATTTAAAGCGTACGCAGAAACCGAACTCAACGATGACAGACCTTACCATGAAGCTCTCATCGCGCTAAATCATAAAATTTTTACTGAATTTATTTATGATCCTGCCTTTACCAGTATCGCCACCCCGTTATCGGAAGTTCTTGAGCACAAGCGTGGCGTATGCCAAGATTTTGCCCACCTTGCGATTTGCTGCCTTCGCTCTTGCGGGTTGCCTGCAAGATATATTTCTGGTTACATCGAAACACTGCCCCCTCCAGGACAAAAAAAATTACGGGGCGTAGATGCTACACATGCTTGGATATCGTATTATTGCCCTGATTCGGGCTGGGTTGATATTGACCCAACCAATGACACACTCATTAATCACCAATATATTGTTACTGCAATAGGGCGTGATTTTGCCGATGTAACACCCCTTAAAGGTGTCATTTTTGGCGGAGGCACTATGCCTGACTTAAAAGTCTCAGTGGATGTTGCACGAATAAAATAAAGGGCATATCTAATAATTAATTTTGAAATTAGTGCCCGAAGGGGCAGTCATGAAAAATCCGCCATCCCTTTTTTGACAGAAACCAAAAGCAATTTTTAGAGGTTCCCTAAAGCCTTTACTTATCTTCTAAGGCCCGAGAATGACTCAAAAATACCCTAGTGTAGTGTCTGGTATTGAATAGATATTAATGAGATTTCAGCTATTATCATT
>JAPOUS010000232.1 GCA_026708525.1 Cellvibrionales bacterium | reverse complement strand
TCGAACTACTAGACCATCGATTTACCCAATTTGTGGGGTATGAGATATTAGAAATAGAGAACGGGATTAAACTCCTTGAAAATTGAATTTATCGATAACAGATTTAATCAATTTTTTGTGGGCATCAAACTGCGCTACTTTTTCAAAAAGTGCGGTAATTTTTGCTTGATCATCCTCCGATAATGAAAATTGCTGATTAGTCGTTTTAACGCCATAGGTTAAATCAATGCCTAGTACAATTTTTGCCCAAAGAATGTCTTCTTGATAGTGATTCAAAAAGACCTCACACGCTTTTTTACTGAATGGGAAAGAGTTGCCTTTCCACATTTTAATGGATGTGTCGGTTTGTAAATGATCAAAAAAGTCTTTTCGCTCTTCTTCGGTTAAAAATATTTTGTTGGCCGCAACTAAGGCAGCAACGGCGGTTCCTCCCATGGATTGATTGTAAAATTCATCAATAGCCTGAGGGCCAATCTGTATATTGAGTAAATGACAAAATCGTTTAACCAATGGCTCCTTATCTTTGTAGGCTAAGGCAAGTATATTGGGGTTTAGGTTACGCCATTTAGAATATAAAGAGCTTGCTTTAAACTCGGCCTGATTGGCGGCGAGAAATTCATCGGGTAGCTGATTAAGGCCAACAACGGGGTCTTTAACATTCTGATTATAAGACGAAGCTGCGCGTTCAAGTGGGTGTCTAAAGGTCACGATAATCTTTACTTGAAAATTGTGCTTAACGATAATCGGGCGAAGGGCACGTAAAAACTCAGGTTCTGCATGCTCTGAGCTTATAAGAATGTCTTTGTCGGTTTTTTCCAGTTCGTTATCGAGCTTGTTATAAAGCACCTTCCATTCAGGAATGATGACATCCCCATAGCGTTGCCTTCCTATCTGTGAAAAGACTAATTTATGATGAGCGCCATCAAGCCATCTGCCCGTTACTGGGTAATATATTTGATGCTGTTTATTTTCACGAAAGAATACTTGAATGGCGGTTGTGCCGGTTTTTTGTGGGCCAACATGAAGGTATAAGGTTCTTTGCATCCTGCGAATCTCTCTTGCTGATCAGATAAGAATTTTTTTAGTGCCATAGCTTGATACAGCAAAGCTATAAGTAGCCTGACCAAAAGGCCTGTAGAACCATACAGCAGCTATCTCCTAGATTACAAGTCGTAAGATTTGAACTGGTTTAGATTTTTAAGTTTGCTTTTAAATGAGTGACTTTAGATGCATAAAATGCCGCACAGGGTGAATGTTTTCTACCGCATTGTGTTGATTGATATATGAACGAAATATTTAAATATTTGTCAAATAATAGTTATTAAACAACCAACAATCATAGACGTAGGTGGGGTGATTATGCGGCGATTTCAATCGTTTATTGCAGTGTTATTGAATGCCTTTCTTTTTGTTTGTCAATCTGTATTTGCTCTTGAACCTGTTGACTTTACACATTTAGCCCAGCCGGTTGGCGAGTCTGATCTTGAGTCAACAATGGAGACGATGACATATGTAAGATGCTGGTACCGTGAAGCAAATACTCATGATGACGTTAAAACAGCTTGGCAGTGGGCATTGAAAGAAGACGGCAGTTATTATCAAATCGCAGGCTATTGGTATTCTAACGATTTTTTAAAAAACATGTTTTACACGGATGTGCCTCAATCCGATATCATGGCTGCTTGCCAGCGCAGTATTGATCTAACGCATGACAAATTAGATATTACCTTTTTTGCAGCAGACACCTCAGCCTCATTTAACTATACGATCTGGACGAATGATCAAGCTACCAATCTCTCGGAGGGCAAGATAAATAAAATTGTCTCCTTTGGCGACAGTCTTTCAGATACGGGCAATGTATTTAACGGCTCATTCTGGTTGTTTCCTAATCGGAATAGCTGGTTTCTTGGACATTTCTCTAATGGATTATTGTGGACAGAATATTTAGCTAAGACGATGCGTGTGCCGCTTTATAATTGGGCGATTGGTACTTCTGGAAGTACAGACCAGTACTTCTTTTTGAAAGGAATAAAAAGCCAATTGGTTTCGTTTGAGAGGTACATGAAGCTGTCAAAAAACTATCATCCAGAAAATACATTGTTTACTTTAGAGTTTGGCCTCAACGATTTTTTATTGTTTAACACGCCGTTAGATGAAGTAAAACAGCATTTTGATGAAACACTGGATAAGTTAGTAAAACTTCATGCGAAGCATATAGTTATTATGCTAGTGCCTGATGCGAGCCGTATACCTGGCTATAAAAAAGTTGATAAGAATCTGCGCCTTGCGCTAAGAAAAAAAATCATAAGCTACAATGACCATATTAAGCAAAAGATAGGTGAGTACCAAGCGATGGGGGTGAATATTATTACGTTTGATGTTTTTCACTTGTTGGAAAAATTACATGAAAATCCCAAAAAATACGGTTTTGACAATGTAACCGATGCCTGTCTGGATATTAAAAAAACGGATACCTCGGTGTATTTTTCTTCGTACCACTTAACCGATGCCTGTCAAGAAATTGGCTCTGATAAATACGTTTTTTGGGGTAATACGCATCCAACGACAATGGCGCATCAATATTTTTCTAGCCATTTACTCAAGCAGATGAAGACGTCTTTCAATTTTAAGACGCAGACGTTTTTGAAAAGCGGAAGGTACTTTTTTGATCGATTTAATCACCCTGTTTTGTTTCCTAGCTGGGATGGAACACTTAATGAATGACACGTTTTTTCAATGCAATGATTAAGTCCTTTGTGTGGCTGCTTCTTGTTGTGCTGCCTTTTTTTTCGGCATCACAAGCATCAGTGCTTACCCAGTCATCTTCACTGGAGCAGGCATATGTTCGTTGTTGGCATCGTTTAGGCCATTCAACGAATGGTGCACAGTCTCGGTGGGTATGGGCAACAAACAATGACGGAAGTTATTATACGATTGCAGGTAGATGGCATGCATTTTCATCAGGAGCCAGCCTCTTTTATACGGAGGTAAGTCAACAAGCGTTGTTAGCGCGTTGTCGATCAACAATTGGTGGTACAGTTGATCACAGCGATATGCTTTTTTATGCGGCGGATAATTTTCTCTCTCTCAATTATATGATTTGGACTCAAGATGATTCCACATCGTTTGACGAAGAGGGCATTAATAAAATAGTTGCCTTTGGTGATAGTTTATCGGATACAGGCAATCTTTTTAATGCAAGTAGTTGGTTGCTTCCCAATCGGCATAGCTGGTATGTCGGGCATTTTACTAACGGTTTGCTTTGGACGGAATATATAGCCAGATCATTACAACTTCCACTGTATACTTGGGCAGTTGGTGGCTCGGGAGGTCAAGATCATCTTTTCATTGCCAAAGGTGTGACGAGTCAAATTGAATCGTTCAAGCACTATAGCCAAAAGGCTCAAGGTTATTCGCCAGAGACAACCCTGTTTACCTTAGGCTTTGGTGCGAATGATTTTTTGATTTTTCATTTGACGATGGATCAAATTTTATCAGGTGTCGATGCTGTTTTTGAATCTTTTTTACTGCTCAATCCAAAACACATTTTATTGATGCTTTTACCTGATATATCGATTTTACCTTTATATAGCGACAAAACGTTGACTGAAAAAAAGGCCTTGTCGGACAAGATCTATCGGGTAAATCAGTACATTAAGATGCAATGCGAAAGGCTTAAGCAGCAGGGCAGAGAAGTTGCCTGTTTTGATACCTTTAGTTTCGTTAATCATCTTATCAACGAGCCAAAAACCTATGATCTTGTGAACACACAAGCTCCTTGCTTAGATATTAATGTGCGTAACCTTGCTGTGTTTGGTTACCCTCAAACTGTGTCAGATCAGTGCTTTGCTTTGGGTGCTGACCGATATCTGTTTTGGGATGCGATACATCCCACGACTAGGGTGCATAAGATTATCGCTGATTACCTCGGTGAAACCCTGTTAACAACCTTTTCTTTTGTGGGGGCGTTTCAAGTCAATATTGATCATAAAAATGCCAGTATGCAGTAAACTCAATCATAAGGTCTTCTAAAATCGTCATATTGATGATTGTATGGCGTCAAAATGATGCTATTATTAATCGTATCTGTTAATGACGCTGGCACTTTTTGGAGGCTTCTGATGCATCAACCCATACGTACTGGAAAAGAAATGGGGCAATTAGGCATACCTAAAGATGTGTTTAATGATCATTTAACTTATATCCGCACCGTTCGGGCAGGGGTAAGTGGTGCATCATTAAAAAAAATTATCCAGCGTTTTGGGCATCGAGAGGCCTTTATTGATGCGCTGGGAACCACCTCGTCAAATTTTAGCCGGCTTTATGCGCGCAAGAGCCTCGAAAAAAATCAATCTGAATCTATTTTAGAATTTGTTCGAATCTTTAATAAAGCCGAAGAGGTTTTTGGTGATCAGGAACATGCTGAACTTTGGCTAGGCTCTAATATTACAGCGCTAGGCGGAGAAACACCTATGGCGCTTTTTGACACCTTTGAAGGGCGAAAACTGGTCATGGATGCACTGCAAAAAGTGGCTTTCGGTGAGTTTTCTTAAGGAGTTGAGATTTAGGCCATGCAGCTTTATCGTATTTCTCACGAAAAATTTCTTAAGAATTTATCCGGAACAGGTGCAAGCTACCAAGAGGGTGCCAGGTGGAATAGCGCGGGCTACCCTGTCGTGTATTTTGCTGGCTCTGTTGCTGTGGCGATGTTAGAACTAGCGAATTACATACCCAATCCACGATTGATACCCAAAGGCTTTAAACTCGGTGTCTATAAAGTACAAAAACCCATGATAGTCGAGGAGATTGATATAAATACTTTGCCTGCGCATTGGAATCAATTTCCGTACCATCTAGACACCCGTGCTATGGGTGACCAATGGCTTGAGGGCTTGTCTGCTGCTTTACTAAAATTACCCAGTGCTAGTGTGCCCAATGGGCTTGAGCCTATTTACCTTATGAACCCAAGGCACCAAGAGGCCGCCCATATTGAACTGATCGATATCGTTGATCAGATTTACAATGAGCGGCTATTTTCTGGTTTGTAATCAGTTGCGTGATTCATTGACCTGAACATAGACTGAGGCAAGTACGCGAGTTTTCATTTTTGGGTGTTGATAAATGGCAGAGATTTTTGTTTGGCCTTTTTTAAGCGCTGTAATATTGCCTTCTGAGATGGAGGCTACCTCAGGGTAGTCGTTAACCCACTTTACCTGGTCATTCGGTAAATCCACAGACTCCCCATCGGTTAATGTTGCTCGAAGAGCGATGGTTTGTTCTTCTCCCGGGGAGAGAATAATATTTTGGGGGGTAATATGCATTTTTTCAGGGATGGCTTCTATCACCTCAAGCATTGCTTTGGCATTGATAATTTTTTCTGATCCTACAGTGAATAAATCCACATAAACAAAGCCTGGATGTTTAGGTATGAAAACAGCGTTTATTTCTTCAGTGGTGTCTGTATTGGCTGTCATCCAGCTTATCCATGCATCATCCGTGATGTCGGATGTTGAGCCATCAGTATATGTGCCTGTTGCAGTAAGTCGGTAAGGTTTTCCAAGGGGGGTGATTGCTGTATTAGGTGTCACCTTGACGTCATCAATAGAATGATCGCCAATATCAAGATGAGCGATTGCATGAAGATTTTCGTAGCTAGCTTTGATTTCAACCTTTCCAGCATGATGGGTTGAGGTTGTACCCTTGGTAGTGCTTGCGATGTAGGTGTTGTTGTTAGACCATTGTGCTTGTTGAGTGACATCAACCTCTCGTTGATCGCTCCATACTTGGTAGAGTTTAAATGTTTTGTTTAATGAATTTGACACTGTTGCGTCTTCAGGAAATATACGTAACCCAACAACTTTTGCTGGTAAAATGTCAATCTCTTTGGTAGTTTTGATGGCTTCACCCTGAGGATCTAGCGTGGCAGAAATTGTTACTTTACCTGCCGCTTTAGCTTTGAGCTGGCCATTGTCAATCGAAGCAATGTTGTCGTCACTGCTCGACCAAAATATACCCTGGATAATATCGGTGGGTGGTTGATTTGTATGTTTTATTTTTGCAGTAAGAGGCAACGATTCGCCTACAGCTATTTCTGAAATATTACTCACGATGGTCAGGCCTTTACTCTTTTCATCTTTGGCTATATAAACTTTGGCTTCGG
>JAPOUS010000235.1 GCA_026708525.1 Cellvibrionales bacterium | reverse complement strand
AATTAATTACGAATAGTTACTATGCGAAAAGTCCTTTTCCGTCTGACTCAGCACAATATGACAGCACATCCATACCTTGTTTCTCCTGAAAGCGCATGATTTTGCTTTGCGTAATTGTTGATTTATCTGCGCATTAGACTTGACTATCATCGGGGTTACTTAGGAGTCTGCCTGCTTTTAGACAGGCTCCTAATCCAAATAAACCGGGATTTATTGGATAATCAGATAGAAAACCCCCATGCCACGCTGAATTTGCAGCAGTAGTTTATTCCCATTGATTGTCAGGGCTTGCTTTAAATCTTCAAGATTGGCTACAGGCTGTTGATTCGCGCTTAAAATCAGATCTCCTTGTCTAAGCCCTGTATGGCTGGCTGGGGAATTCGGTTCAATGGCAGTGATTTCAAGCCCTTCTTTCATTGCTTCAAACTTAAGGCCATTAAGTTTTTTACTCACAGGGGTTGTGAGAGATAGGGAACTTAAGCTTTCTTTGCCCCCAATCTCAACGTTGGTAGTTTTCTTTTTACCATTTCGGTAAAACTCAACGGTTACTTTATCGCCAATGCGTTTTGCTCCGACGGCATTTCGCAGTTGATGCACTGTCCCCACTTTATTACCATCAATGGCAGTAATAATATCACCCGATTTAATGCCAGCCTTTTTAGCAGTTGAGCCATCTTGGACATTAGCGATAAGCACGCCAGTCTTTGTATCTAATTTAAACGCACGTGCTAAATCTTCATCTAGCGGCTGAATCATAACACCAAGCTGGCCCCGCTTAACTTCGCCGTGTTCAATGATCTGGTTGACGCTATTCATAGCCATATTCATTGGGATGGCAAAACCAATGCCCACATTACCTCTCGCTGGGGCTAAAATAGCCGTATTGATACCAATGACTTCACCTTTGAGGTTAATCAAGGCACCACCTGAATTACCGGGGTTTATGGATGCATCAGTTTGAATGAAATCTTCATAGCCTTCAATGCCCAGCCCACTTCGACCTAATGCGCTAACAATGCCTGTGGTCACGGTTTGTGATAAACCAAAAGGATTGCCGATAGCAATGACAAAATCTCCCACCTCAAGCATGTCTGAATTACCTAAGGCGATGGCAGGTAAACCGGATTTTTTGACTTTGAGTACAGCAATATCGACTTCGGGATCAGAACCCAATAATTCAGCTTCGAGGATATCCCCTGTACTTAAAATGACGTCAATTTTTTCAGCTGCATCAATGACGTGATGGTTAGTGATAATAATGCCGTCTTTGCTGTTGATGATGACACCAGAACCTGTACTTTGAGGTCGCTGTTTTGGCGGCTGATAGTTTTTAGGGATATTGTAGAATTCTCTAAAAAAAGGGTTATTAAACAATGGGTGGTTGAGTTGCTGTTGTTTGGCGGTGGTTGCGATATTCACGACTGCTTTTTCAGATGTTTTGATAATGGGCGCTAAGGTGGGTACTTTTGTTCCTGCAATTTCTTTGACCGGGAGCTCGGCATGAGTCGTCAAAGAAAACATCAATAATACCAGTAGCCATTGAATAGAGTAGACCGTTAATTTCATCAATGCATTCTCCAAGTATTTTAGGTTTATCTCTCCCTTATGGGGGTACTTTTGCCGATTTAAAGCCCTAATAATCGATGGCACTTTTATAACGTGACCAATACACACTAACTGCTTTGTAATGAACTAAAAAGTGTAAGTGGTATCCAACGGGGTTGGTAATGAAAGAGCTTATGTGATGATAAAATATGTAATTTTAGCGTTATACTTTTCTGCCTTACTGCAAAAAGGTTGGGCAAACTATGATCATGGCAAGGATTTGCGTGATCTAAGACATATTGGTCAGCTTGATAAGTCTACAGTTAATCGTTTTCTGAGTGCATTACCAGAATCTCACTCTGTTGTTTCTGGGATTTCTTTAAGCAATCTGCCTGACAAAGGACAAGACAGAACAATGAATCATTCCAATAAAGTCTTTGATTTATATGGGGTCTGCGATGGGCATGGGACAGGCGGAGAGATTGTAGCTTCAGCTATCACATCAAAAGATAGTAAAGCTAGCCTTTTTCACTTCTTTGATACTCATTATAAATCCTTAAAGGAGAAGGGGCAGGATAATGAGCCTTTAGTTAGTGCCCAAACGGTTTGTTTAGCTGTAAACGATAGGTTAGCCCAAGAGCCTGATATAGGCGATGGTGGTACAACGCTATCAGCCGGCGTAGATTTGGCAAATGATGACAATGCCATGTTTCTGAATGTTGGTGACTCACCGATTATTATTGTCACTAAAGAAGGTGAGGTATTAACCAATCAATTACAAGATCAATTTAATGAAGCCGAAATAGCAAGGGTAAAATCCGCCGGTGTTAGTTGCTATAGTGGCATCGGCTATCTTTATTATCCTTATAGATTGCAGCCTTCGAGAGATTTTGGCAAAACCAGTCGCTTACATTCTGCGGCAAAGCCATTTCCTTATGTTTATCTATATCCGAAAGACCAAATTGCCTTCACCATGATCCTTTCTGATGGATTGAGCGACGCTTGGATGATGGCAAATCGCCTAAATAATCAAGCAGGGATTACTGCGAACTTTGTAAAGGATTTTATAGCTCGTTCATTACGATTGAAGCAAACGGAAAAGGCATTATCGGATACAGATATGAATAGGGTAGCCAATAGCTATTTTGAAAGCGGTCATACTGATGATATGTCGGTTGTTGTCAAACGATATGCGCCCACCAAACTGGACAATAGCAAGATAAAAGTCTTAAACCCAGGTGAAGTGCCAGCCCCTAATAACGAAATAAATAAAAAGGTTATTTATGGTGTAGTGGCAGGAGGCGTTGCTACCTTAGGGCTAATGGGATTTTTATATTATCGTTATCTCAAACAAAAAAAACAGGATGTTAGAGCGCAAGTTGTAACAGAATAATTTATTAAAGCCTGTTTGATGTGCAGGAATGAGCGACATAACTCTGCTTAATGAGATTCGGTGAATGTCATAACGCCAGGTATGGTTCGAAAGTTCTCTGTTGGTTTGCGAAATAAGTCATTGGGGTCTTTTGCCGGTATAGCCGTATTAATCGATACACCGTCAGTAACAGAATGATAAAAAAATGACATAGAGCCACCGCCGTCTAGGCAGATAACTTGGTGTATGTCTGTGTCGTCATGGCAATATGTAGTAGGGGCAGTTTTTGCAAGCTCCAGGCCACCTAAGATCAATTCTCCACCGTTTGGATAACTAAAATCTATCGCTGTTAAATAAATGGTCGAAGGGTTGTTTTCAGTTAAGGTTACAAAAAGGCGTTGCCTTGGCAAAAAGGGTGAGATCCCAGCTTTAAAAGCAATAAAGCCCGCATCTAAATTGAAATTGTTATCATATAGTACCAAACCTGAGATCGCATCTTTGACTTCTACATCCTTAAGCCATTGCTGATTAGGGTCAAAGATTTTTGTCATGACTTTAAGTGTTTTATCCGTGTCGAAATAAAATATCAGTTGATCAGCATAAGCACCTTCTGAATGGTTTTTAACAATCATTGGGTTTGCAGGAAAGTTTCCTGCTTTATCATGATAGCTGACTAATTGCCCATCAATATAGTTCAGCCCTATAGGGGTGCCAGTCAAATACGTGGGGTCTTCTAAACCTATATAAAAGGTATTACTAATTAGTAGAAAATCCTTATTTTCAGGCTTTTTCTCTAAAAAATGGGCTTCGCCGGAGCGACGATTGTCGATGTCAAAATAATTGTTTAATTGCACAGAGGATAACTCTATTTTTGCTACATAAAGACCGTTATTATTGTGGCAAATAGAAATACCTTTGGAAAAACTGATTGTGCTAATCAGAAGAAGTAAAAGAAGATAACGCCATTGAGATATTGCCGAGTGAAGCATTGGGGGTTTCCTTAGCGGTTGATGTGATTAATTTTCCTTCAATCCACACAGCTTGTAGATCAAAGGATTTACTAACTAAGAGAAAAGATGCTTTTTTACCTTCTGTCAGTGAGCCATAATCATCGGCGATGCCTAGGCAATTTGCAGGATATAAGCTTGCCATTCGAATCGCTTCATCCCAAGGTATGCCAAATCGAATGGTGTTTTTTACGGCGTCAATCATGGTTAATGAAGAGCCAGCTAAAACCCCATCAGCATTGGTCAGCCGACCATTTTTTTCATAGATTGTTTGGCCACTCAATTGAAACGTTTTGTGGGTACTGCCAACTGTAGACATTGCATCTGTTACCAAAAATAATTTATTCTTTTTTATTTTTGCAGCAATGCGAAAGGTCGCTGGGTGTATATGAAAGCCATCATTAATAATGCCGCAATAACAGCGATCTTCATCAAGTGCAGCGCCGACCGCATTAGGTGATCGGCTGGTTAATGGGGACATGGCATTAAATACATGGGTAAATCCCAAGACGCCATTTTGTATAGCTTGTTTAGCCGTTTTGTAGTCAGTGTTTGTATGCCCAGCAAAGACTTTAATGCCATTGGCTGCTAATAAATTAACAATTTCAGGTTTTACCTTTTCAGGTGCTAGTGTAATAAGGGTTGTACCTTCATCAAGGCTGCAAAGCTGATTTAGGTATTCGGGATACAAATCTTGAATATAAGTTTCATTATGAATACCTTTTTTCGGTTTGGATAAAAAAGGCCCTTCAAGGTGAATACCTAAAACACCAGGAACTTTTTGTTTCAGTGCATTCTCAACTGCTGACATTGCCTGTGTAATCTTACATAACTTATCGCTAATAAGCGTCGGTAAAAGAGCGACCGTACCATAGGTATGGTGAGCGTTGAGAATACTTCTAATGCCGGCAACCGTTGGTGAATCATTAAATAATATGCCTCCGCCTCCATTGACTTGCAAATCAATAAAACCTGGAATTAGGCGTTGATGTTTGCAATCTATGATGTCTTCAACTGTCGGTTTAAAGTCCTTAGAAGGAATAATCTGTGCTATGCGGTCATCCTTAATGAGTAACGTGTGATTTGTGAGCAGCGAAAAACCTGTGAATATTTCAGCATTAATAAATGCTGTATCTGAGACAGCTGCCCTGATTAGACCCAAAAAGAAGATGATAAATATCTTCATGTGAGATTAAAGTGTTGAAGTGACTTTATTTAATAAAGGCGAGCTATCTGGGTTACTCTGCTTAATACGCGCCAATTCATTAACAAGTTTATAGAATTGATGAATCATAATAATAGGCTCTAAATCTGGGTGAGTATTAGTGATAAAGGGCAGGTTCACCTCAGTTTCTACCTTGCTGACTAAGTTCACTTTGCACCCTTGGCTTCTTGCAAGCTCAATGACGCTGATAATACTTTGTGCTGATGGGTTGCTAGCTGCAAAGCCTAAGATATTTAATTTTTGAGAGGCAAGTAATAATCGTAATGAACCGTGACGAATTTCTGCTGCTGAATATGCCTCCGCATGGATGCCGCAGGTTTCTTTGAGTTTGAGTGCTGCTTCTAATGCGATAGGTAATCCAATATCACGGCTAACAATTATTGTGCTGTGTGATGGGTCGAAGTTTGTTAAAGCAGAATTCCAGTCCAGCTCCCACGCTTGAGCTAATTCATCTGATAGTTTGTTTAGGTCGTTCAGTAATTCGTCGGACTCGGATAGATAAGCGGCTAATTGAGCAATGGCGGTTAATGTTAAAGAAAAAGTTTTTGTGGCGGCAACACTTTTCTCTTCTCCAGCATGAGTGGGTATAACGATATCAGCAAGTTCTGCCAAAGGGGAATCTACACTGTTGACAAAAGCAATAACCATAGCCCCGTTGTTTTTTGCGGCAGTGACTGACTGGATAATATCTCTGCTTCTTCCAGACTGAGATATGGCTATGACTAGGCTATTAGCATAATTATACTGGCTATTATTTATGCTATGTTCGTGTAATTTTATAGATGATGCTTGAATATTAAGTGTTTTTCCTAACAATAACTCAGCGTATAGGCAAGCATTTTTTGAGCTGCCTCTACCCGCAGTATAGATATGCTTAGGATTTAATTTTTTTATACTAGCAGCTACCTTTTTGATCAAGGCTTTATTAATCTGTAATTGAAAGCGAACGATTGGTGCGGTGCTTCGAGCTTCAGGTTCCATCCAAGTGTGACGTTCTACATTGGAAAATACCAAGCTCGAAAAATATAAGCAGGTGATCACTAGAAATTTTACGA
>JAPOUS010000180.1 GCA_026708525.1 Cellvibrionales bacterium | reverse complement strand
GGATGAAAAGGGTTTTTTCTTTCCAGGTCATAGCCCAAAGCTGATTGTTTATTATTGTGATATCTTCTAGAAAATAGCGCTCATCAACCCCTTGCTGGGCGATGACTTTACCCTGTCGGTTGAGTTTGATAATGCGCGATTTGCCATAATGACCACAGCTCAGATAGATAAACTCCCTGTGCAATAAAAAACCCTGAGTGAAACAATCTTTAGGTAAATCGATACTGGCTTTAATGTCATAAGATGGCGTTATGCCTTTGCCGAGCACCAAGGCAGTTAAGCAGAAGCTTAGTATAAAAGGTAGGTATTTTATTAAGATCAGCATGTGCAGGTTAAGTCAGCGTGGGTTGTTGATTTTGTACTATAGCGCGAATGAGAAATCTTGCGGGATGCAGGCTCTGAATAGTTGCACAGTCCTTTGGGAAAACATCACAGGTTAGATAATCTGCTAGAATTTCAGCACAAAGCGGGGCGCTGGAATACCCTTTAGAACCTAGGCCTGTTACTACATAAAGCCCAGAGTAGTAGTCTCCAAGCGTTGGTAAATAGGCATTTTTGTTATGTTGGAGTGCACCATAGCGTTGCATAAAATCGTAACTTTTGGGTATTGGGCCAACGATGGGTAAATAATCACGGGTTGTCGCTCGAAATCCGACTTTGCCTGTCAGGTCGTTAGCCCTTAAGGGAGCTTTTGAAGCAAAATCGGGCAGTGCCTGTTCAAGTTTCTTTAAGTTTTGTCTTTGTGAATCTTCACGAAGGTTGGTGTCTTGATTGCCTAAATCGTAGCTTGCACCCAGTTCATAATGTTGGTTAGTCAAGGTTGGGCAGATATAGCCCTCATGGCAAATGATGTGCGTTAACTCAGGCAGATTTTGTGTTGAGATGTGGCTGACTTGTCCACGAATGCTGCCGGTTTTCCAGCATAAGTTGGGATCAATAGCTGTCAATTGTGCTTCGGCCGAATGGCTGGTTGCAAGAACCAGTTGACGGGATTCTACCAGTCCTTGATTGGTATCCAAAGCCCAGCCTTTGCTGTTTTGATGTATGGCCTGTACCTCTGTATTCAACATCCATTCGACCCCGGAAAGACAGGTTTCATTGAAGAGTTTGTGTGTATCAAGCCAGCTACCTTCGGGGTAAAAAAGCGCGTGCTGATCGATGGTTAGCCCCGTCAATTCGGCGACTTCGCCTGGGTTGAGCGCTTGTACCTTGGCGGCATGTTGAAAATGGTTTGCGATTGCCAACGCCTTGGATTTTTCTTTGGTAAGTTGAATTAACCCAGGGCTATGCAATGCATCTGCATGGTAGGTTTGATAGTAAGCTAAGGCTGAGTGAAACGCCGCGAAGTGAAAATCGGTCAGAGGGCCTTTTTTATCAGAAAAGCTTGGGAATAACACAGCTTGTTGATTGGCTCGAGGCAGCAGGTTAGATGCAGAATCAATCAATCGAACCTTGAATCCGCGAAGATGCAGTTTGTGGGCGGTGCAAAGCCCTGCAATACCTGCACCGATCACCGTCACATCGCATGCGAGTGTTTTTTGAATAAATACTGGCCAACATGCAGTTTTTTTATGCGTGCTGGCCCTGATACTTTTGGTGGGTTCGCACAATGGCAGACCTTGATAGGTGGCAGTAATCATCTCCCTTTTTCGGCCATAACCTTTGATTTTTTTGATATTGAAGCCGCAGCTTTTAAGTTGCCGGCTCACAAAGCCTGCGGCAGTGAATGTTGCCAGCGTGGTTTTCCGGTGGCTTAAATGCGCTATGGTGGCAAATAAAGCATCCGTCCACATCTCTGGATTTTTTGATGGGGCGAATCCGTCTAAAAACCAGGCATCCACCGTGCGGGTTTTCACTGTATGCGCGAGCGAGGGCAGCTCGATAAGTTGGTTGAAACCATCAGCGGCATCATCAAAAATCAAAGTAAGGGAGATATTGTCAGTAATGGCTAATCGGTGAATTCCTTTAACTAGGGGTGGGTAATGGGCAATGACCTTATCGGCAATGGGAATTAATGTGGGCCACTGGCGGGTGATAGTATGTAGTGCCTTTGAAGGAATAGGGTGTTTTTCAACCGAGATAAAGTGCAGGCGATGGCGAGCGCCTTTAGGTAACGATTGAAGAAATAACTCTGCGGTTAAGAGAAAATTAAGCCCGGTGCCAAACCCAGTTTCAGCAATAGTGAAGGCCTTGTGAGGAGATTTTTCTTTAACAAAGGCCTCGAAGCGATTTTCCAGTTGATTGGGTTCAATAAAAACGGCCAGGCTTTCATTAATCCCCTTATGTTTAGCTGATGCATCTTTGCTAAAGTAGACATCATCAAATTGAGAAGAAAACGGTGTGCCGTCATTCAAGGTGGTGATAACGGCAGGTTGGATGATATCAGGCACTTAGATCGACCTAAACAAAGGATACGTCAAGAAGGTTAGCTTAAGGTGACAGTCGGCAGTTCAGGTGCAGTCACCGTCATAGGCTTTTTCGGTGCCATAACCGTAGCAGTCCCTGCGGCAACCACTTTGCCATCTTGATTGGTACAGGTGCAATCAAGGGTGACAATCGCTTTCTCTTCACGGATATGACTGACGGATAAATTGACGGTAATGGTATCGCCAATAAAGACAGGTGCTTTAAATTTTAATTCCTGTCCCATGTAGATGGTTCCAGGGCCTGGTAACTCAATCGCAAGGGCGGCACTTACTAAGGCACCTGTGTACATGCCGTGGGCAATCACTGCACCAAAAGGCGTGGTTTTAGCAAATTCATCATCGAGATGAACCGGGTTAACATCTCCTGACACCTTGGCAAATAGTTGAATATCTTCAAGTGTACAGGTTTTGCTGTAAATGGCGGTTTGTCCAAGGGTGATATCGCTGATGGGAGTATTGCTGATTTGTGTCATAACGTATCTCTTTAAATCCCTATTGAGAAGGGGGGTGAATGATTTTTAATTTGAGCGAGAGTGTACCAAAACTTTTAACAAAAAGGGATTCAGGTAACTGAACTATTCGTCGACTAGATTTTCTAAAAAGCTTTTGGATTTCTAGGATGGTCAGTATCATTTTAGGGCGAGTAAGGGAGAAGAGTGAGTTTTTCCTTATTTGTGCCTTAGTAATAAGTCTAATGAAAGGTGTTCATGTGTCAGCAGACAGCCAATTTGAGCCTCAGGTACAGAACCAAGAAGACAAAGCTCAAGAGATCAAACCTTCTGAGGAAGCCTATCAAGAAGTACTGGATTTTTGGTTTCAGGAATTAACGCCTAAGCAGTGGTTCGAAAAAGATCCGCGATTAGATAAAGACATCTCTGAACGCTTTGGTGCGATTTATGAAGCCTTGCTCACAGGTGATTTAGGTTGGCGCGTATCTTCCGAAGGCGAGCTCGCTGAAATCATCGTGTTGGATCAAATGGGCAGAAATATCCACCGGCATTCAGCAAAAATGTTTGCAGGAGACGCCAAGGCGTTAAATCTGGCTAAATCATTAGTCGCGACAGGTAAAATTGCCCATTTTAGTAGAATTCAACAAAGTTTTATTTTATCGCCTTATATGCATAGCGAATCGATTGAAGATCATGACGCGGCGATTGTGATACGTAGAAAATACCGCTTAGATCTGGAATGGGAGATTAAGCATCAACAAATTATTGAGCGTTTTGGTCGTTATCCTCATCGCAATGCGTTGCTTGGTAGGGTGTCGACAAAAGAAGAGTTAGAATTTTTAGAAACGCCGGGTTCTAGCTTTTAACTCCCGTTTATTACTTCTGTTTCCCCTTAGGTACTGCTGAATTTGTTTTACTTTTGGTTAGCCCAAACAAACTGTCGTATGATTTATCCGTATCAAACCGACCATGGAGAAAATGTCTCCATCGACTACATTTAAAGCGTTACTTGTCGGTATGTTTATGATTCTTTATTTGATACAGGCGTTTATTTATCTTGGCGCAGCGGTTCTGATTGTGCCGCTTGCTAAACGGTTAGGCTTGGGCTCGGTGTTAGGCTTTTTGGTTGCTGGCATCATTATTGGCCCGATAATTTCTCTGTTGGGTGGGCAGCCGGTTCACTTGCAAGAATTTGCTGAACTCGGCGTCGTGATTATGCTTTTTTTGATTGGTCTTGAGTTAGAACCCCGTATGTTATGGGCGCTTAAGCACCGATTGATAGGCCTTGGTGGCCTACAAGTCGTGTTCACTATCCTGATGGTTTTTGCGCTTGCTATAGCATTTAATGTCAAATGGCAAATTGCGCTGGTTATGGCGTTTATTTTTTCGCTGTCTTCTACGGCCATTGTGTTGCAGTTGTTTGATGAGCAGCGATTGACCAAAACCCAAGGTGGTATCAATACGTTTTCAGTATTGTTGATGCAGGATATTTTGGTTATTCCTATGATGGCTGTGATTCCTTTGCTGTCATCCCAGCCACTTTCAACCCATGAAATACTGCCGTCGAGTGAAGCCCAAGCGTTGACAAATGTGTTGATGGCTATTCATTCACTACCGGATTGGCAATATGCAGGCGTATTGGTATTGACGATTGGCATTGTTATTTTTGGCGGCCGATTTATTAGTCGACCATTGTTTCATTATGTTGCTCGATCAAATTTACGGGAAGTCTTCACTGCTGTGGCTTTGATGATTATCATTGGTGTGTCTGCCTTGATGAGCGTTGTCGGATTATCACCGGCATTAGGGAGTTTTTTAGCCGGCGTGGTATTGGCAAATAGTGAATTCAAAAAAGAGTTAGAGGTCAACCTTGCGCCCTTTAAAGGGTTATTGATGGGGCTCTTTTTTATTACGGTTGGTGCAGGTATTCATTTCGAAACACTTATCGCGAATATGAATTGGGTTTTTGCACTGACTATCGGGTTGATTGTGATTAAATTTGCCTTGATGTTTCTGATCGGTAAGTTATTTAAGTTACCTATAAGCGACCGTTGGTTAATGAGTTTGAGCTTGGCTCAGGCTGGCGAATTCGGGTTTGTGCTTTTATCTTTTGCGTTAACGCAAGCGGTATTACCCAAGGCGGTGGCGGATGTTTTATCGCTAGTGGTAGCGCTATCAATGTGCATTGCGCCCTTGTTGTTTGTGGTCTATCAGAAGTGGTTATTGCCTTTTTATGAAGCGCAAAAAAATAGCCAGGTCGATAATGATCCAATCGATCATCCGAGCCCTGTGATCATTGCGGGTGTAGGGCGGTTTGGGCAGATTGTTAATCGTTTTTTGCGGTCTTCTGGTTTTGAAACCATCGCCATTGATCACCAGTCGCACAATGTAGAGCTCATGCGACAGGTGAATATACGTGGTTTTTATGGTGATGCTAGTCACCCAGATTTGCTCTATGCCGCAGGGATTCGGGAGGCTAAATTGCTGGTAATCGCCTTTGATGATAAAGAGCAAGCCGTTACTTTAGTGAAATATATAAAAAAAACCTATCCCAAGGTGCCTGTGTTTGCTAGAGCTTTTGATCGTCAGCATTATTTTGAGCTCTATCAAGCAGGCGCGGATTTTATCGTTAGCGAAACCTATTTTTCAGCATTGGAGTTAGGGAAAGAAGCTTTAAAAACGTTGAATGTCCACCCCTTTATTGCTATGCAGAAAAAAACGGCATTTGCTGAAACCGAAGCGACCTTTCGGAAAAAACTCTATGAAAAGTGGAAAGAAGCTGATGGAGATAAACAGTTTCAGGCATCGTATACGGCGTTATTTCTAGAGATTGAAGCCATTTTGGCAGAGCAAATGCAAACGATTCATAGCCAAGATATGCCCGCACATCGATCTGAGAAATACCGACCAGAGAAATAAAGGGTGCAGTACAGGAGCCTTTGTTATGCATGAATGCGTACATAAGCACTCAATTTCTCAGCATGAAAGTTTATGGCAACTCAATGTGAAGGTTGCGCTACCTCAATGGGTTTTGGGGGTTAAGGCCCTTCGATCAATACATTCCCCTTTAAGGTGCCATGTCTCTCCTGGTTTTAATTGTTGCTGGTGAGTGGGTAATCAAAGCCTTCGGTGATAGCCAATTTCTGCATCTTCAAAAAACAGACGGAATGATTAGCCATTGAGAGGCTTGTTAACAAGCTCCTGACTAGAAAATGGAGCTTGCTGTATATGAGGTAAATAATTCGAGCGCGTTGATCCCTTGATAGGAATTGCCCCTTTTATTAAGTCTAGGGCTTAATACGGCAATGGCATATTGATTAGGGTTAATAGCGATGATGCCTCCGCC
>JAPOUS010000268.1 GCA_026708525.1 Cellvibrionales bacterium | reverse complement strand
AGCTGGGGTTTCTGTCAAAGTGGAGTTTAAATGCAAAAATTTGTTTAGCTAATTTGCCATCCGATTGAAGCTTGGCAATTTGCGAACGCAGAACGTGAAGAATATTCACCATTTCTTTGCGGCTGGTTTCGAGTTTTTTAGGTAAATAGCCTCTAAATATTTGGCTTAATTGCCTATTTTGAAAAGGCACGGGTAAATCATCAATATTACAACCTATGATGAGGTCATTGAGTCGCTCGGCTTCGTGTAACGCTCGCTCATTGTGCTTGATGCGCAATTCAAGATCGCTGACGGTTGAAAATTGCTGATCAATATATTGAGCAAATGCGTTGAGTTGATCATCTAACGCTTCAATTATTTCCAATGCGCATTCGAAAATGTCATTAATACAGCGTTCAAGGTCATAGGCTCGATTTTTTTTATTGAGATGATCATAGTCTTCAAGCAAGAATTCCAGTTGCGTCCATAGGCTATTGATGGTTTCGCTGCCATGAAGGCGTTTAGCGGAATGGCCAAAACGCTCCAACAATTTTAATACAGGCGAACTAAGCTGGACATTTTCTTCATCAAGTCGCCAGGCTAATCGATGCTTGATTAATTGCTCGATCGATTTTGCATTCACATCGTTCTCAAATAAGCGCCCACCATGATTGAAATACGCATCATCGATTAGTGACGAGTTTCTTGACGCTGCATCAAATAGCGCTTTGGATTCACTCATAGCAGCGTGTCCTGCTTAGTGAGAGTGTCATCCAGATCTTCTATCAGTTCATTACTTAACTGAAAGTCAATAAAGTCATATAACAATCCCCATTTACCTGTGGCGATATATTGTGTACCTGTCGTGCCAATAGATTGTAAAAAATGATCGTCTTTTAGTTTATTAAGCACTTGTGATAGCTGCGCTTTAAGGTTATTACTGGTGCTATAAAAAAAACCTGCACGTGTTAGCTTGTGGAGTGAATCGCTCAGGCTCTTAGATTGCTCAAAACTTGCGAGTAATTGGCCCTCTTTGATGATGTCGCCAGGCCGAATGGGTGAGCCTTGATGGCAAGCCATTAGCGCGGTCAATAATTCCAAAAAACTGGATAAATCATTCAGCAGGCGGCTGTACAATTGATGGCAGGCTTTTTGGTATTCATCCTGCTCAGGATCAAGATAACTGACAAAAAACGCATCACCGCCAGGCGAATGACGAACGACTCGATCAAGGGTGCGCAGATAATTATTGACTTCTTGGAGCTGGGTTGGGTCAGATAAATATCTAAAGAAACCCTCGTTGGTGTGCTCACAAATAAACTGCCGACCAAACAGCATTTCCTTAATGCAGCCTTTATAGAGTTCAGAGTATGAAGGAGTTGTCATGCGCGCACCTCGATTTGTTGTTTTAGTTGCTCGGCAAGTTCGCTCACTTCGGGTGCTTCTTTGAGCATAGTCATTGCTCCTTGGTTGTAGACTAACTCATGGCAGGTATCGAAGTGTTTTAAAATATTATGCTCTTTTGTTGGGAAGGCAGAAAAGAGTCGGATGTTGACGGCATTGAGCATACTGAAAAGGTTGGCAATATTATCCAAATCGATGGTGGAGAGTTCATCAACGGGCCAGGTTAATGATACCTTCTCATCTGGGCACAGATAACGACTCATGCCAATATAAATAGCAATAACAGCAAGTAGACTTAAGCCATTACTGGATGCGTCATTCATGGCGGCATCCGAGGTGATTTCTTTATAATTGCCGTTTTCTTTAAGGCAAACAATCAGCGAAATTAACGATTTTAAATCTGGCGTTTTATGGGCATACTCTAACGCTTCAATAACATCCCGTAGGGCGTTGCCGAGTGCGATCGGTGGCAGCTTGCGATCGGATTTGACGGTGCTTTCAAACCAGTGTCGATTGAATTCAGACATTTCTGCCCAAGCGCCACAGGCCTCAACATTCGAAACGAGACGAATGCCAATTTCTGATAAGGCTTTAATCTTTTGATTAGTGTTGATGCGGTTACTGAGCTTTTTCGAGACACTACCAATCTCACGGTGGATGGTTTGTAGCGATAAATAGTATCGATCAATGGCTTCACCGACAGCAATAATGGCCTCGACCGTGGATGCTTGAATCTGAGGTAAGTACTCATTTAATAGCTCTTCAAACAGCGGGGGCATATTCAAGTAAAATTCATCGCTGTAGGGCTCATGTCGGCTATTCGCCTCATAAGCGCGATAAATATTTTCCCACTGTTGATATATTTGGGTTTCTTGGCGCTGTTCGATTTTGCTTTGCGATGAACGGATTTTTTCTAATAAAAGCGTTTTCTTCTTTTTGTAGTCTGAATAGGCACCTTGTAATAAGTCGATGAGAGTTACGAAATCTTCCTCAGTGCTTAACTGAGTGGTTGATGGAAGCTCACCCATGTCTTTTAGTAGAATCTCAGCACGTGAAAGATTTTCTTGCAGGTTTTTTAATTGGTCTTGGCACTGCTGCTTTTCTTTTGCAAGCTGTTTTTTAAGTGACTTAAATGCGGCTGTTTTTTCATCGAGAAGACGATTGGTTGCATCAAGCTCTCGCTGTGTATTGCGTAGGTTATCTTCAAGTGATGGTAGTTGGCTGTATTGTGTTTTCACCCAGTTTTGATATTTTGCAATTTCATCAATACTGTCTTTGGCTGCTTGATAAGCTTGTTCCGCCAGTGTTTTCTTTTGTTGTGCGGCTTTTTCAATGGTTGTATCTAAGCCTTTTTCGATGAGTGATTGGTCGAAAGCGCGTTTTAAATCATTAACATTATCTTCAAGATGTGTTTTGTGTTGGGCTTTTTGTTCTTCTAAGTGCTCAATGCTGGCATCGGCATCAGATTGTTGCGTGCTTATCAGCCCATTAATTTCATTGAGGTAACTCTGGCTATCTTCTTTTAGTTTTGCACGTTGTTCTTGATGTTTTGTCTCCATCGTCGTTAAGTTTTTATTGAGGGTTTTAATCTCTTCTTTTGCTTCGCCCTTTCGAGCTTCGCGTGCTTTTTTGTTGGTGCGCTTAACCTCTTGCCATTTAGCAAAGCTTGCTGATTTGTGGTTTTTTGATGCTTGGTGTTGGTAAGTTTTTGTGTTGACTGTGTTTAGTTGGTCGTTGACAGATTTAGTCAATTGATTAACATCTTTCTCAAGGTGCGTTATCTTTTTTGTAAGAAGATTGATTTCATTTTCTTTTGCCTGTATCGCGCTGTCGAGCACTTCATCGGTTTGTGCGTGAGAAGGCGTCGGTAAGGTGTCGAGTAGGAGATTGACACCATAAAAAGACTCTGCGCTTTCCAGTGTTAGCTCAGGGTTAAGGTTGTCTTGAATTAATAGATCAGGGTGGATGACTTTACCAATAGTCTCCGACCAATCGGGCTTGTTGTGTTTTAAAAAGGCGAGCAGGCTAGCATCATTTGGCTTGCGTTGCTGTTGGAGGGCATCAAGCCCTTCCTGGTGAGAATGCAGCTGCTCTTTGAGCATATTCAGGCTATCTTCTTTCTCCGTGAACGATTGTTTAATCTTGGTGAGGTCACGCACCGCTTCACTTTGCTGATCTTGAGCGTTTTCTTCTTGCTGGCAAAGGCTTAGATAATTTTCTTCTTCATAGGCTTCCGTTATACGTTCATCTTCAGTATTTGCGGTTTGACTAATCTGTATCTCAAGCTGGGTAATCTTAGTTTTTAATGTTTGCTTCTCTTCAGATTGTGCATTAATTAAGGTTTCATATTCATCCCTTGAACGCGTGTTCTCGACTTCTTTTTTTGTATTCAGCGCGTTAATCGATTGTTGTAAGTCATTGTTAATCTCGTGTTGTTTTGAGCTTAAGGTTAAACAGATTTTATCGGTTTTAGTTTCAAGTTTTTCTATTTCTCGGTCTAAGTCTGCTCTTGCATCCGAGATACCATCAAGGAGTCGTGCATAATGCTCGGCGGCTTGCTCTGCTGTGATTTTTAGGGTGTCTATTTGGTCGTATTGATCACGTTTAAATTGAATGTTATGGGTGTTTTCCCAGGTATCTTTATCGCTGTGGATAGTGTCAATCTGTCGCTCAATATTAGTGATAGTGCTTTTTTGTTGCACTTGGGTCTTGGTAAGTTGTTCTTGTTCATGTTCAAAGCGCTGTTGGTTTTCTTCAAAGGTCGCTTTTAGTGAGGCTATCGCTTGGCTAAGTTGATCCCGTCTACCTTCTTCTTTGTCTTTTGCTTCGATCAAGCTTGTGCGATATTTAGCGGCTTCTTGAGCGTGAAGCAGCCGTTCTGTGGATAGGCTGATGCATTGGCGTATTGAGGGGCCATGAACTTCGAAATTATGCAGGGCGTGCAAATCATTCGCCAGTGATTTGTTCGCCATGTGTTTTGGCTTTTCAGGTGCTAGAAAATCAAATTGTGTAGAAACAATCATGTCTTCAAGCCCAGAAAACATGCTGGTACGCGTTTGGAGTGCATAGGTCAGTTTATGCATTAAGGTCATATGTGACCCAACGCCTGTCAGGCTAAAGGTGTTGGCTAAGTGTTGAATGTCTGGCATGCCTTGCTTTCGAATACGAATCAAGGCTTTATCATTATGCAAAATAGCACGGTAATCTTCGGCCGTACCGATGACTTTGCTGACATCGTTATTATGCGTTGATTTTAATTCCCCCATCCATTCATGAATGGGGTGGCCTTTGGCGAGTTTGGGCTTACTCTGCTCAGTGTAAAAAAGTTCGGTAAGCGCGCCTTTAATGAAGCGATATCTCAGTTGCTCCTGTTTTTTATGCAGAATGACGCAGCATGTGCCTTTGGGGTTAGTGTATTCAAAGGCAACGAACGAAGCTTCGGATTTTAAATAGTATTTGGTAAAGGATTCTTTGGTGCTTCTTACCTGTGTAGGCACGACTCGATTGACCTGCTCACCATAAAAAATGGGGATCAGCTTTTGCAAGGTCGTTTTACCCGAACCATTGCCACCCGAGGAATTGTGATGCCCGTGGCAGTCAATCATAGTGGTTCGATTAGGGTAAACCGAGTGGTGCAGATAGATCTTATCGAGTCCGATCACTTTTGCGCTCAAAGCGACCTCCATTCAAATCGCAAAAACTCGAAATTATAAACCAATCTTGGCTGTGGGGTGAATTTTATTCATAAAAGAAAAGAGTAAAAATAATGAGAACTATTCCTATTAAATTCTGTCTTATTTAAGGCATTTAGACAAGGTTAATGAATTGAGGTGGTTAAGTTTGCATCTAGGACTCAGATATTTACCAGATGTGAGTATTTTATTTATTTGCGGGCTCATCAGTGATGGCTGGTCAAGTAATCTGCCATCTTTAATAAAAAATACTGTGTTTATAGGTTATGGCGATGGATATATTGAATACCAACCAGCATATCAATTACAGGAAAGAAATATTAATACCCCTAAGGTAAATCGTTTGCTGGGTTTGATGGAGGAAACTTTCGGGGGAAGTAAGCAAGTAGTTTATGTTGATGTAGAAAAACGTATATTCACAGATAGTCAGGGTAAACGTCTAAGGCATGTTGATATTTTATTGCTGTTTAATTCAAAAATTATTTTTGGCATTGATGATGAGTTTACCTCACAGCTTTATGATGTGCTCACCTCTGGATTTCATGTATCGAATCTCAAAAACTTTTTTTCCATGTCGTCTTATCTTATCGACAGCTCTAAATTTATCACATGCCAAGCGATGATGGCACTAAAAGAAAAGTATAAAAATAATAAGCGAATGACATATTATCTGAATTTATTTTTTCCAGAGACAGGGGTTGTTGAATCTCTAGATGATATTTATCAGTTAATTGTTGGATACAAAAATAAAGGCATAGTCTTTAAATTAGATAAAGGCGTTTGTGGTGAAGGTGTTGTTGTATTAACCAAGGATATACTGGCTGAAATAGATGAAAACTCCTTGGTAGGTATAGCCTTTGAAAAGGTTCTGGGTAAAGCAGGAAGCTTGCACGATTTACAAACCTTGATTGGTCACAATAAAGTCATTTGGCAGGAATACATTGATTCGCCAGTGAATGAAATAGGATTACCTTTAGTCTTATCTAACCAAGGTAGTTATCGTATCGGGGGTTACGGGTATTATTTAACGAATGCAGATAAAAGCCGATTGGCTTCAATTTTTTCAGTCGTAGATCAGCATTGGCTATTTGCCAATATTTCGAAAGAAAGCGAAGAAATATTTGAAAAAATATTAACAGAGTTGATAGAAAAAAGGCGCTTTATACAAACAGAAAAAGGAGAAAAAGCTACCAAAACATTGGCAGTGGGTTTG
>JAPOUS010000151.1 GCA_026708525.1 Cellvibrionales bacterium | reverse complement strand
AAAATTATTCCTCTCTATGGAAAATTTGAGGCGACATCTATGCTGACATATAGGGATTTCATGAGCTTAAGTTTTGCTTTAAGTGATAGTGTTTCTTGAATCTTCCACTCGTCAGGTTTTAAATTGTCTTTGTGTACAGCTTCGATTTTGTTGCAAATGTTAATAATTTCTTGAGCGTAGTCGATATGTTCTGAAGCTGTGTACTTGATTTGTTTAATGCTTTTGAAACATTCAATACGTTTAGTACCTTCTTGGCTCATTGTACTCTCCTAGCTTACCCTTTAACACCTCTTTGCCTTTAAGCTTTACCTTAAACATGCTGTTGTCTAGCTTCACATGCACGTTGAATATTCCAGCAGCGGGTATATTGTTCCAAACATCGAACCAGTGGATTGCGTAAACCCAAACAGCATAGTTTTCGCTCAAGAACCCAAGCTCAATATGTCTAATATCCATGCTTTGACCTGCAAACATGTTAGCAAACTGCATGTCGATTAATGTTTGCCATTTTCTAAGTCGTTTTTCTTGCTCGATTGACAGGTGGTTTGGATAAACAATTTCTGGCGTATTCAGGCCATCGTTTGTGCCTGAATAAGCTCCCATTGAGCAAGTGCCAATCAGTGCACCAAACCCGAAGATAAGAACGACAAATAATGCTTTAATAGCTGTTGCGTTGAATTTGTTTATATTTTCCTGATTTAATACTCGCATACATCACCTTTATAATGCTTATAATAAGAACGGGATGATAAATTCCAGCACTTCGCTGGGTTTACTTTTCTTATACTCTGTTTGTATTGGTTTTGATTTGTTATGAGTTGGCTGCGATGTGGTAACGCAGCCTGTAACGGAAATAATAATTATTAAAAGAGCTAATTTCACATTTGTTCCTTAATCTGATCCATGTCTGTAATTGATTCCTCAGAAAAGATTGTGTATTCGCAGTTAACCTGCACCAACCAAGCTTGCTGCCCTTTGGTTGGCTCTTTACTTAAAACAACTTGCTTGTTTTTAAAATGGTAAGTTTCAGATAACGCTCACTTAACCCACTCATTATCTATCCAAACACCTAATGCTTTAAATTCGGGCATTTTCTTCGGTGAGTTAGTTTCCTGAATTATCTCTTTAGGCTGTACCGCTTCAGTGGTTTTTGTATCTTTGTCTGTGTTTTTGACAGTTGATTTGGCTTTGTTTGTTTTGCTAACTGTTTTGGTTTTGTTGTTAGTGTTGTTCATTTTAGTAGTCATTTTTATTACCTGTACTGTATTGATTTACAGGTATGATAGCGTGATGTATGTCACATTACCGTTAAGAGGTACTCGATTTGAAAATAATAATTGGTGCAGGTGTTTGAAAATACAGACTTATTGTTTTGTGGGAACGTTGTTTAAGGATGTTTTTAGCTCTTGCTCGGAAGGTTTGAAAAAGGGGTAGTTTAGCCCCTTGGTTATTAAAAAATATTATAACGGAATTATTATTAGTGCAGTATTTGCTCTACGTCTACACCTCTTTCTTGCAATGCTTGTTTTAACTTTTCATTGTCAGTTAAAAGTTTATGCTTTTCTTTAAGTATTTTTTGATACTTTCCGTTTATTTCTTCGAACTGTTTTTTTAGGTCAATAGGGTCTTCAAACAAGTCTGTCTTTAAACCGTTTGAAATTGTTTCATTTTTCATACAAGCCCCTTATATAAATAAACTAATGTGCCTAAGCCTTTAGCTTTGGTAGTACTCATACTACAAAATCGCTGATGTATACATTCTTACTGGCTCTAGTAACAGAAGTGTAAAATAATTTCTTCCCGTTTAAAGTATGCTGGTGGTAAGAAAAATCGTCCAATAACACGAAAGTATCTTTAAATGTACTCCCTTGTGATTTATGAGCGGTACAGCAATACCAATGTTTAAATTTAGTGAAACGACGCTTTAATAAATAATATCGAGGCCACGACCTTTTATCATTGCTTTGCTTCGCATCGTTTCTCAATTCTTTCAAAATTTCATCGTAATGATCTTGTGAGCTGCTATGAACAACTTCAATATCTTTAAAATAACTACGGCCTTTAAAATTTGGTACGAAAGCATGCAGTTTTAACTTTGTGTATCTTATATTCCATTTTTTATCTATCTCTGTTCTTGCACTTAAAACTAGGAATTCGTCACCATTCCTAAATTCTAATTCTTTTTTATTTTTACTCTCTTTTGATTCTTGGGCAATAATAATGTCATTTGCGTCAAAGTCATTGTCCGAGCCTGTGATCGCAGTTTTGATGAAATGATTGAACATATCCACAGTTCGATTGGTATATCCGATCATACGCAAATCATCCCTATGCTTTATATTTTTCAATTTTTCCATATACAGGGATGTGAACTCACCCTTGGATAACCAATGTACACCTTTACCATTTACCAGTTTTGTTGTTATTTCAGGAAATCCAGATAGCCGAGTTTCAGGATTTTGAGATTTTCGGATACTTGTAGCCAGTTCAATTATCGGATTGCCTGAAGATGTGCGAACAACTTGATCCAATTTTTGTATGTGATCTATATATTCTTCATCGAATGTAAAGCTGCGTTCTTCATTAACTGGTTCGATTTGGCAACGGTCACCAACAAACAAAACACATTTATAACCCGATTCAAAAATTTCCAGAAATAATTTTCCACCTACCATTGAGCATTCATCGACAATCAATACATCGTAATTTTTCTTTTCGAAATCAGGATCTGGAGCGAGGTCATAATCTCCATCATCTCTGAGAAATTGCCTATACCCTAGTACTGAATGTATAGTCTCTATATCACATTCATTGTCAACTAAATCTGACATTTCCCGTAAAACTTGAGTGGCTTTATGGGTGGTAGCAGTTAAAGCTACTTTAAAATTCATTTGAATTAATTCTTGTACTATGAATTGAAGAACAGTACTTTTGCCTGATCCTGCAACCCCATCTATTGTAAACCTGAATTGATTGTCTGCCTCAGGATCATATTTTGAGTTATCCGCATCATCAAAAATTTCCTGAATAAAATCTATGAAATATGAAATACAGTCGTTCTGATCTTGTGTTAATTCTATGCTGAGGAAATCTTGTCTGGCTTGTTCTTTCTCATCTTTTAGCTTTTGAATAGGGTCATGAAACTCTGATTCGGCTTTACTAAGATCCGATTGGTATTCTTGATCGCTTCTGTTTGTATGATTGGCTTTATCTATTTCAACCTTACCCTTAATCATTTCTTGGAATTGTTCAGTTGTAATAGATTTAATTTTAGAATTCGTTGTACTTGGTTTAGCTTGAATTTTGGCACCATCATGAAGCACGACATTTGAAAGAGATACTGAGTGCGTTTCGTTTTTGATAAATGGTGTTGTTTCTAATGGGGGATTAGGTTTTTTCTGTGACTGTTTAGATGAACCTTTCTGTTCTTGATCATCAGGCATAAATCAGTCCTCATCAAAAAGTGACGGCGTTTTAGGTTTTAAAGAATATTCCTCTTTATTTAATCTAACAAGGGTTTCCGCTGATAATCCTTTAATTTGATGCGTTGAAGTTATATTGCGATCTATAATGCAAGCTTGCAATTCTCGATCTGTTGCTTTCGCACCTATTCCTAACTCAACTTTTAGAAAATGTTTTTCCTGGCTTGTTAAAGAGAATACATTGATAATTTTAGGCATATAACCTCACTTGCATGGGGCTTGTATTTTAGACAAATTCGCATGTTAATAGTTCTGATTGAATATTGAAAAATAGGTAATTTTGACAAAATTAAACCCATTCTAAAACAGTATGTTAGATATAAATCCGTCTAAACCGTCAAAAAAGGGGTGGCTTAAGGTGGTATCTACTGTGTGTCTGTCTGTGACCTTCTAATGATTGTGAACAACTGTGATTATGCAATGGATACTTAATAAAATGAACAATGATGTGTAATGAGTAACTGAATGTATAGATCAAATACTGAAAATGAGAGATTGTGAAAAGTGCATTAATTGCATCGTATCTGCAATTAAGAACACATTACACCTAATGCAATCAATGCATCAGAACAACATCTAAGAGCAATTTATCTTTAACAGCCTTAAGAATCTGTGAGAGTTCTGATTCTGTTGCAGGTTGTTTAAGGTAAACTCCATCATGTAACAGTAATGCAAAGTTTTGAATCCCCAGTACCTGAATCATAATTTTAACGACTTCTGATTCTAACATTTGCATAACGAATGCTAATTTCTTAGCTGGAGAATCTTTTAGCACTTGCTCAGGAATTTTAACGCCAGAGTTACCGAAGCTTTCTGTATAAAATCGTACACACAAATCAGAACTTATTTTTTGTTCTTGTTGATACATTTGAATGAACGGGTCATTTCTAAACTCTTTTGGGATGTTAAGCCAGCCATAACCAAGTAATTTGCTTCCGTACGACATTGCATTAAAACAATCCTTAACCAAGTTTTGCTCCATGTTGTACTTTTGTGATAATTCAGCTCTTATACTGTTCTTGTTCTGTACATAATGTTCCACTGCTTGGAGCTTAATATCGTATGTATTAGCTATCTGAGTGATGAATCTAGGGTGGGCAGCTTCCATATCGTATTCGTAGCATGACTGCATGAGCACATCACGGTATTTTTTATTCAATGATTGAGGATTAAGGGCGTGCGAATTGTCTTGCTCTTTAACAAAAAACCGACCGTATACACTTCTACGATAATTCAGTTCAATTGTGTTGTTTTGAACACCTCTGAACTGCAATAAAACAATGTTCATAACCCTTTGAGCTTGCGACGATTGCGCATCTGTTCCGAATCTTGCATCTTTTACAAGTGTATCAAACAATTGGTTCAAGTCTTGCTCAGGAATGTTGTACGATGTACTAAGCATTTCATCAGTAAACTTATCTGAATATTCATTTTCTGGTACAAACGCATCATGTACAAGATGTGCAAGATCACCCGAAGTGAGGGTTAAAACCTTAATCTCGTTCTGCACGACAGCGATGTAACCGATACACACACCATCTTGTTTAGTGTGTAAGCTGAATACATATTTAGGCAAATGAATTATCTCATCTTGGATTTTAGCGCTTGCTTTGGTTTTCTGCTTAATGCCTAACGAATCATAAATAGCTTTTTTAGAGCTATAAAAAGAACCCTTGTACCAATAATTATTAGGCGACTTTTGAACTTTAAAAGAGCCTCTACGACCTGTTAAACGGTCTAATGGGTCTTTAGCCATAAGCTTCTTGTAATGCGAATGGTACTGGAACATTAATTTTCTAATGCTGGATTTTACTCGATACCCACGTGTAAACTTTTCTTCGTCAGAATGGATGCCATTTGTTTCAAACACCTCCCAAAACAAACAGTTCTCTCCACTTAAATACAAATCTGGTTTAAATCCATCAGATGGCGTTTCAATTACAGGTACTTGCATCTTTTGCAGTGTTCTCCATCCGATACTTATGCATTCATCAAATACAGGATGTGACCCAGCAGATTGCACCCACCGATCTATTAAGTGGCATACATCTAAAGCTTGTTGCATGCTTTTCTTATCGTCGCTTACTTTGCTTACATGCTCCTTTATCACAGGAACATAATTCATCACAGATAATTCTCCTAAGAAGAATGCAGGTCTGACAGATCTACTCTTAGACACAGGTACACCACCTTAAGCCACCCCTTTTTTGATGGTTTCGACGGATTTTGTGTGTTTTTTTGTGTGTTTTTTGGTTGTCCATTGTTTACTCCTTACTTGTGTGCATTACACGCCAATATTCGCAATAATACCTTTTGCTGTTTCTTCTCGATAGGTACTACACCTCGCTTTTAAGTAAATGATAATGTTTCGCATTTAGATCAAGTTTGCAAAGCCTTAAAATACTGTTCAAGTGAACAGTTAAGGTGATGTATGAAACCAATAAAAGCGTATCTTTTAAAACACAACTATTGCGAACCGATAACAATTGATAGTCTCGAAGGGTATTATCGTGCTATCGACTGTCGATTAGTCCAAGCAGTCGATGTTAAGCTAACGTCGAATACGTGGGTTAGTTGCTGGGTAGATGAAGAAGGGTTGTTCTCGTCAGGGATTAAACCATTTTGGAGACTGTGGAATTATCCAGATCCGTTGGTTGGCAATATGGTTGTAACGGGTGTTCCTGATTCGAATGGTTGTACTACTGATGCGCCGAAGGATTTCGAAGTTCATGTATTGGTACGAGAACAATTACAAGTGATAATGGGAGGTGGTTAAAAGGCTGCCTAGCGTTTAAGTTACTTAACTAAGGCTAACGTACGTAC
>JAPOUS010000059.1:5645-6338 GCA_026708525.1 Cellvibrionales bacterium | reverse complement strand
ACCAGCAAGGACGGGCATCCTATCTTTAGGTTAATTTCTTAACCGGACAGCAGTGATCATGCTTAAAAACCCTAATCGAATACCAAGTGTTAGGATCATCATTAAAGTAATAACAAATGCTGCGCTCACGTAGCTTTCGGCCATAGTTTCTATTGCCATTTTCTGAATGGGTGCCAACAAATACACTACGCCGGTATAGGTAATATCCGCAAGATCTTTAAAATACTCGGTTGCCCAGATTTCTAATTCATCAAGATAGTTTGAGTAATGAATCAAATCACGCCAAGGAGCAAGCATAGTAATACGCGCACCTTGCCCGTCATTGGTTATCCATTCCTCTAGATCTTTACCGCCTGACATTTCAAATATCAATAATTCTTGAGCGACCAGCTCATCTGTGGCCGGCACGGTATACTGTGACTCCTCATTACCCTGCAAACTTTTATTGACCTGCTTTAACGTATCGACAATCGATCGACTACTGCCAACGATGACGCCATCATGCTCAAATGCCAGCGCTTTTTCATTGAAGCTGGCCAAACGCTCTTGAAACTCAACGGTTTTAATGCCGTTTTCAACGCCGGTATCTAACAACAATTCGATCGCGATTGAACCATAAAACTCATTATTGAGTAACTCAATTGAAACGGGTAATTCTTGCTCTGGCGGCAACCACTTTACTGGATCATGCTG
>JAPOUS010000059.1:0-5635 GCA_026708525.1 Cellvibrionales bacterium | reverse complement strand
GACCGAATAAATTGCCCCCACCGAGATAAGGGTAAAAATACTGATAATGGTTTTAGGCTTTTGCCAGCCCAGTCGGCCAACGGCTAATAACAAACCTTGGCTTTTTTCGATCATGCGATTTTTTTCGCGCGAAGGTTTAATGTTTACTAAAGCCATAAGTGCCGGCAACATAAATAAGGTATTAAAGAACACAATAAAGACGCCGAGTGCCGCAAATAACCCTAGGTCTGCAATTGGGATAATATCCGCTAATGCAAAAGACAGCATCCCCATGGCGGTGGTTGCACTGGTTAATAGGATAGGCATACCCGTATGACCCAACGCATGAGAAATCGCGGCACGCTTGTCTTTATTTTTATTGTAATGCTGGAAAAAGATACTTAAAAAATGCACCGAATCACAGACACCTACGGTCAAAATAAAGGCCGGTAAAATCTGAGAAAATGAACTCAGCGCTGTCCCTGAAAGCGCCATAACACCAAGAGTGCTCGCAAGCGAAATATCAATAATCAGAATAGGTAGAATAACGGCTGTGAAACGTCGAAATAAAAAATACAGTAAAAGGAAAATCACAAGATTTGACGCCACAGCAAAAATAGGTGTTTCGATGGCAATCTTACTCAGTAAAGTATCGCCTATCAGCGGCCCACCTGACAGCGTCACTTGAAAATCATCGGCCTCATAACGAGCAACAACATCGCGCACAGACTCGACATACTTGTGTTGATCAAACGACGTAAAAGGCTGTGTTTTACCTTTATAAAGCGCTGGCGAAAAGGGCTTTTGGTACACATAAATCGCTGTGTAATCTCCCTTTTTAATTATAAAATTATCTCGAAGCTTTGGCGACTACATGACCCGCTGTTTAAAGGTTTCAAGTGCTTCCGGTGTTTCTGGAAAGGTGAGCTCCAGGTTATCGACAATCAAATCATCATCTTCACCGTAAATAACGTCTACACTGGCCAGGCTTTTTATACGGTCAAAGTTGTAGGTGTTTGTTTCAATCTCCGCATGAAACGCCATTAATTTCTTCAAAAACGTAACATCAAAAATTTCAGGGGTTTTGATCATTACCACTAAGGCTTCTTCAAAGCCATAGCGTTTATGAAACTCATGATAAGCCAGTACATCCGGGTGCGTTTTATCCAGATTACTTTCATTGGAGGTGTCAATACGCAGAGAACCAAGGGATGCACAGCAAAGTGCTGCTATGACCAAGGTTGAAATAAGGACTTTTTTAGGGTGGCAATAAATCCAATCCCCAAGGCGAGCAAAGCATTGCTGAATCGTTAATTTAAGAGACATTGTTATTATTATCTTTTAAGTCAAGGCGTATCTTACTGATATAGCGTAAGGATTTCGAGGACGCCTTGCCTAAAATTGCTAATAATTAATTTATCACGACATCAAAAGACCTTAGCGATCAACTGAATTCATTCTATTTAATGCTCTCGGGTCGATAAGAACTGAATTTCAGGGTATCGCTCTTGCGCTAAATTAAGATTGACACGTGTCGGTGCAAGATAGCTCAAATGCCCGCCTCCATCGATAGCCAAATTATCGGCGGCTTTTCGCTTAAAAGCATCTAAGGCTTTGGCATCATCCGATTCAACCCAATGTGCGGTATACACATTGACAGGCTCATAAATCGCTTCGACTTTGTATTCGTCTTTTAAACGATAAGCAACCACCTCAAATTGAAGCACCCCTACCGCACCAACGATAATATCGTTATTATTGAGCGGAAAGAACACCTGAGTTGACCCCTCCTCTGATAACTGCTGCAAGCCTTTTTGTAATTGCTTGGTTTTGAGTGGATCTTTTAAACGGATACGTCGAAAGAGTTCCGGTGCAAAATGCGGAATACCGGTAAATTTCAAATTCTCGCCTTCAGTAAAGGTATCGCCAATTTGAATCGTTCCGTGGTTATGCAAACCAATAATATCGCCCGAGACCGCTTCATCGATCACCACACGTTCGCCAGCTTTAAAGCTTACCGCATCAGCAATTTTAATATCTTTACCGATACGGACATGCTTCATTTTCATGCCCTTTCGGTACTGGCCTGAGCAAATACGCATAAAGGCGATGCGGTCTCTGTGTTTTGGATCCATATTGGCTTGAATTTTAAACACAAAACCCGACAGCTTTTCTTCAGAGGCTTCAACTTCCCGGGTTTGTGTAGCACGATTTAAGGGGCTGGGAGCCCACTCAACAAACCCATCAAGCATTTCACGTACCCCGAAATTACCCAGAGCCGTACCGAAATACACAGGGGTTAATTCGCCCTTTAAAAAAGCTGCGTGATTAAACTCATGGCTTGCGCCTTTAACCAATTCAATTTCTTCGATAAAATCATCATAATACACCCCCAGCAGAGCTTTAGCTGCATCAGACTCTACCCCTTCGATCCGTTCGTCTTCGGGCATTTGGTGGCCGCCTTGTTGACGATAAACATGAATAGTATCGGTATAAAGGTTATACACGCCTTTAAATTCTTTCCCCATGCCAATGGGCCAATTAATTGGTGCAGCTTCAATCCCTAAAACGTCTTCTATTTCGTCCAATAACTCGATACCTTCTCGCACATCGCGGTCGAGTTTATTCACAAAGCTAATAATAGGTGTATTGCGTAATCGGCAGACATTCATGAGTTTGATGGTGCGTTCCTCAACCCCTTTGGCGCCATCAACCACCATGAGTGCAGAATCAACAGCCGTTAAGGTACGGTAGGTATCTTCAGAAAAATCTTCATGCCCTGGCGTATCGAGAAGATTGACCAAGCTATCCTTATATGGGAATTGCATGACCGATGAAGTCACCGAGATACCACGCTCTTGCTCCATTGTCATCCAGTCGGAGGTAGCGTGCCGATCCGATTTTTTCCCCTTAACTGTGCCCGCAACCTGTATCAATTGCCCTAAAAGAATCAGCTTTTCAGTAATCGTGGTTTTACCCGCATCCGGGTGGCTGATAATGGCAAAAGTTTTACGGGATTGTATTTGTTCGGTCAGTGTTGTTGCCATGCCTGCTTACCTTTCTCACTGTATGCGTTATACCCAACTCCACCATGCAAAAACACAATGCCTGAATAAACCGGGCTAAAATCGGCGGATTATACAGAAACTTCAGATAATCACATAACAATAAACGGCAATAAAATGACAGGTACTGGCCAATAAAACGCAGCAATGAAATATTGCATGGTTGTATGGCAATGACTTAACCAAGTACAAGAGTGCACCTAGTGTATAGAGAAGACCACCGGCAACTAACCATCGAACACCGGCCTCCGCAAACCGCGCTAAAAGCTCAGGCAGAGCAAAAATCACCGTCCATCCAGTCAAAAGATACAGAAGCGTCGATAAAATTACATATCTCCCAGTAAAGAAAAGCTTTAATATCACGCCCGCTAAAGCCATCATCCAAGTGACAGTGAACAGCATCCATCCCACTTTGCCATCTAGGGTAATCAATGTAAACGGTGTGTAAGTGCCTGCAATAAGGAGATAAATCGCTGCATGATCGACAACTTTCCAGTGTTTGCGCCTCACGCTATCTTTTTCTTTATGATAGAAAGTTGATGCTGTATAAAGACAAATTAAACTTAACCCATACAGGCTATAAGAAACAATCGCAATCACTTTGCCCGATTCAAACGCCTTTAAGATAAGAAAAAACGCAGCTACAATACTTAACAGCAACCCCAAAAAATGCGAAAAGATATTTAACCTTTCTTCACTATCCGAATAAGTACCCACTTAACCTTCCTTAAAACCCATTTCTAACGAACAAATAGACGATTGATTGTCTAAGGTTTATACAACTTAGTATGGTGATTTATGACTAGACTCATTCAGGTAGTTATACTATTAATCTTTCTCGTCGCCTGTAAAGAGAATGTAAGCGCCAATCCCGATTCATCCAAAGCCAAAATATCAGGAACCATCACTTATCGTGAAAGAATCGCCTTACCTCCAGGCGCTAGTTTGCAAATTAAAATCATCTCTATACGCTCTGACAACGCAGAGCTTATCGTAAGAAAAACCCAACTACTTAATAATGCACCACCTTTTGCTTTTGACATTGAAATCCCTGAAAAAATGCGACAATCCGGAGAAAAATTTGCCTTGCAAGCCGACATCAAACGCAATGACCAAGTACTGTTCAGCGCTACAAAACCGATTGACTTGGTCAATCAATCAAAAAATGTTGGAGAAATCACCGTAAAACGTAGCAAACCGCCAGAAAAAAAAGATGAAAAAATGCAAAAACTCACAGCACACCCCTGGCAACTTATCGAAATACACGGTCAACCCCTCAATAACCCAAACAACCTACCTTTGCCATGGCTAAAGTTTGAAACAAATGGACGACTGCTAGGCTTTACCGGCTGCAACCACACGCAAGGAAAATACAAACTAAGCGATGGGCAAATTCAGCTAAGGCCTGGTGCCGTCACGAACAAATTTTGTGCTAAATCGTCAATCAACGAACAAGACTTTTTGGATTTATTAAGAAAAACCACCAATATCGAAATCAGCCATCAACATTTGTTACTGATAGGTAACGACAAATCGCATCTAGGCGTTTTCCAAAAACAGCATTAATGCGCTTTAATAGATCAGGGTTAAGAAGCCTTTTCGGACTGCAAAAAAAGGGTACCTTCCAACACACGAATACCCAACATAAATAAGATGAAGGCAACAAATGGGTTGTAAGCATACACGCCAGGCACCTTTATAAACGCAGCGGCAAATGCCACTATCGATAAAACAATGATACCCATAGCAAGGAAAGGTTGAGGATTAAATAGTAAACGGATTGAAATAACCACTAACAGCACACTTAATAGAGGAAAGCTTGCAGACCAACTCAATAGCATATAAATTTCAAACATCCCCCAGAACAACAAACTAATCGCGACTTGCCGAATCAAGGTCTCAGCAATAGCCTGTGATTTTACCTGTGCAAATAAGGCAACTTTTAGCTTTGATCTTTGTCGCGATGCCATGCTCACTCCATTGGCTAATCCATTAGCTCATTGGAGTATAGTCAAAGAATAGAACCCGTGGTTATTTTAGTCTGCTTATTTTGAAGAGATATAACAAGTCAATTTAGCCGCAGCGACTTCGATGCCATCTGCATTCGTTGCCAGCACTTCAACCACTTCGATGATTTTTTCCTTGGTAGATATTTTTTCAAGGATTCGACCTTTTTGCTCATCGGTTAAGCGCGCAGTAAAGGTGGTCTCACCGGTAGCAGGCTTAAGAAAATCAATCGAAATATTTTTTATTAATACCAGAGATTCATTGGCCTTTTCACCTAAGAGCATCACAACAACACCCATACCGGCCATTTCTAGCATCGAGAAGATAACGCCAGCATGCATATCACCATTATGGTTTAGGTGAATTGCATCAGGCGTCTGTTTAAGTGAAATTTCCCCATCTTTTAGATCTGAAAGTTCGGGGTTGATCATTTTTGTCCAAGGTAAATCAATACCGACCGTCATAAAAATACCGTAAATTATTATATTATGTGGTAGATACTACCCTAACATAGAAAGCACATATCAAGCTAGGGAACCTCTGATTAAGTCCAAATGATATCAGCCGGATTCCAAAATGCTTTA
>JAPOUS010000132.1:5173-6352 GCA_026708525.1 Cellvibrionales bacterium | reverse complement strand
AATTAAGGCTGTCATACCTGCAACATAAAGGGTTCTGAACGCTTTACGTGCAGCATGCTCTTTTTCAAGCCCTTGCGCTTGATCCATCGCAATGGAATTGATGATCTGAATACCATGACTAATACCTATCGCAAAGACTAAGAAAGGTACCAACATAGAGTAAGCGCTTAAGCCATACCCCATGGTCACCAAAATCCCTAACTGCCAAATAACTGCAATAACTGAGCACACAAGAGGAGCTAAAGCGCCAATGGGGCAGCGAGAATACCAGAATAGAAGAATCATTGAGATAACAAAGGCTGCCACAAAGAATAAGACGATCTTAGGCCCAGCATCTGTTAAGTCACCAATCAATTTGGCTACACCAATCACATGGATTTTAACACTATCGGATTCATATCGATCACGAATCTTTTCTTCAATTTGATGCGAGAAATTTTGATAATCAAGTGGCTCTTTGGTATCTGGATCTACATCAAAGAGACTCACCTGCACAATGGCAGATTTAAAATTATCGGCAACCAAACTACCTACTCGACCGGAACGGAGGATGTTTTGGCGTAATTCTTCAATTTTGGCCTCCGAGCCATCATAGGCATTGGGGCTAACTGGCCCACCCTCAAACCCTTCTTCCGTTACTGCTGACCAGCGAACGTTTGGCGTCCAAATCGATTCAAGTGACCGACGGTTGACGCCTGGCAGATAAAAGACTTCATCACTCACGCCTTTTACCACCTCTAAAAATTCTTTATCAAAAATATCGCCTTTTGTGTTTTCAACGGCAATCTGTATCACTGTGCCTGAGGCGCCAATATCATCCAAATTGGCAACCATATTTTTTATGAAACGATGTTCACCAGGGATCATCTTTAAGAAATTCGTGTCCGGTTTAATATTCACCATCTGCATTGCAAAGAATATCGTGGCGAAGATAAACAACACCAATAACACGGGGCGATTGTTGAATATTATCTTTTCGTAGATTTTGGCTTCTGAGCCGTATTGGTACGAGCTAAGTTTGGCTGGTTCTACCATGATGCTTTCCTTATTATTCTTATTGGGCTACAGTTTCTGTTAACTCAGTGCGATGAATACCGCCCTGACCAACAAGAAAAAAGGTTTTATCTAAACCGCTGTAAGCAGCAGTACTGATAGAAACACGCGAAGGCAGTGTTTTAT
>JAPOUS010000132.1:0-5163 GCA_026708525.1 Cellvibrionales bacterium | reverse complement strand
ATTATCATTTGATAACGCTAAGGTTCCACCATGCCCGACAAGCAAGAATTGATCATCGGTCATAAAGGTCAACCCAGCTAACGAAAAACCCACATCAGGGGTGATATCTGTCCAATTAAATAAATCAGTGCCTGCAATAAAGGTTTTCCCTCGCAGACCAGTAGCCACTAACTGATGACCTGAAGGGCTGGCTTTTACATCAAAAACTGTCCCCTCATACCCTAAATCGGCAAGAGTAAAGGAAACACCTTGATCATTGGATACCGCAACAAAACCTGCTTCACCGGCAATGACAACCGAACCATCAGCGAGGCCTGATACAGCATTAAGATGAAATTCCATTTCATTTGGTACATTAGCACGATGGTCATTCCAGGTTGCACCACCATCCGATGATTTTAGTACAGTGCCAAAGGCACCAACAACCCAGCCATTATTGCGGTCTGAAAACCAGATATCTAATATTGGGCTTGCAACAATCGCGCTATCAAGTTTATCTTTTGCGCTATCGAGCTGCCATTGGGCTTCGTCCAGTGCTTCTTTGAGCATTAATTCATCGCTTGAGGGCAGCTCTGGTTGAGCCAATTGCTCCTCTAACTCCCCTACTTTTTGCTTGGCTTGCTGAAATGCCTTAGCATTCATCTCAGCTTGCGCGCTTAAGCCATTGCGTACCAATGTCCAAGTTTTGCCGCTATCGATTGATTGAATAATATGGCCGTCATAACCTGCTGCAAATCCTGTGATTTCATCAACAAAATGCACAGCATTAAGCATCACATTCACAGGCACAGTCGCTTGCTGCCAAGACTGCCCTTTATCTTCAGAAACTAAAATATGACCCCGTTCACCAACCACTACATAATTGTCCCCTGCACGTGTAATATCAATCAATAATGACTGGCTGGCTTTAGGGGCAATTTCTGCCGGGATAGGCGCATCCGCCACCCCCCATTGACTTAGGTTCAAGGTGAATAAAGTGATTACAAACAGGGCAAGCCGTTGCCGCATTAAAACACTTTGCAGGCGACTAAATGACATCTGCACTATCCTCTTTTTATTGTTATTGTCCGAACATTTATTGATGTTTTGTGTCTGCATGGCCATCAATCCGGCTAAAAATTATGCAAACACTGGCAATCAGCGACATCTATTCAATAGTTGATGGGGTAGGATAAAGAAAGGGGTACGGTCAATGCAATAGAAAAAGCTGGCTTTTTTTATAATTCAAAACAATATCAAAAGATTAGATATGAAAAATAGAAATATAGCCAGGATATCAGGTCATATTTCCATCAAAAAGGTGAATTAATCTAATAAATAGGTGGGGGCCTGCTCGCAACATATTCAAATGCGTGCTAACAATCCCCTGATTGGCTTTAGCCTAAGGTAGGTAAGAAATCCAAAGCCAATTGCGCTTTACGTTTAGCAACATTCTCTGCACCAAAATTGATGCGTTTAATGCGCATACTTAATTTACGCTCAAGCTTTTTATCCCCCAGAGCTGAACTAACGATACGTACAGACGATACACTACCATTAGGCTCAATAGTTAACTCAAAGACCACTCGCCCTTCAAGTAATGGATTTTTCTTAAGCGCACGCTCATAAATAGAGTAAAGGGCCGTTTTATTTTGCTCAAATATACGACGAACACTCTCTTCTGATCGCTGACCTTGCTTCTTACTTCGCGCAGATTCTTTGGCTTTTGCAGAGTCTACAGATGCCACAACATCCGTTGCACCTACATCAATAGTATCTACATCCGCAGCAGCACGACTAGCAGCCCCAGTTAAACCAGAGGTCGAAGGCACTGCTGCTGTCTTAATGCCTTTACTGGCTGCGGTTGCATCCCCCATTAAGGTCTTACGATTAACGGTTGCTGCTTTTGATCCACCTTTTGCCAGTTTAGCCCCCGATTGCGTTTTAAAAGCATCACGCAAACTATTGAGTGAATCTAAGTCTTTAGTCAGTTTTTTCGCTTTTTCTCTTGCCTTTTTTTGAGCTTCAGACTTTTTTGGCTGCTTTTTGGGCGGCTCTTTCTTTGGCTTAGGCTTTGGCTTTTCTTTTTTTGGTTCAGGCTTGGGCTTTTCTTTTTTAGGCTCAGGCTTGGGCTTAGGTTTCGGCTTGGGCTTGGGCTTGGGTTTAGGCTTCGGTTTTGGTTTTGCTTTAATCTCTTGCTTTTTCTTCAAGATAACCTTAGCCAGTTGCGGTGGAAGCTTCTCAAGCTTTTGCCTATCAGGCTTTGGTAAATCCTGCATGTTCATAAAAATCATGACGAATAACAGGGTTAGTACAAAGCCACCCGCCAAAGCTAAAAACTTATTATCTTCAGCGCGAGAAGAAGACCAAGGTAAAAGCGGCTCGAGGGGCTGTGAATATGTCGTCATCCTTTACCCTCCCGCTACACTATTGCTTTTATTAGGGCTGGTTTTTTTTGACACTGCTAGCGCAATATCTCTAAAGCCTGCCTTTGCAGCGCTTGCCATTAACTTCTTCAGAATATCATAGGGAATAGCATGATCTCCTTGAATTGTTATGGCTCGACCAACTTGCTTTTCCTGCTCAGTCAACATCGGTCGCTTAGACGCTTGATAATTCAGCTCTTTCAAAATCGGCTGAATCAAGTCCTCTTTGCTTTTCGCAACATAATCAGTATCAATAATGATTCGACCACCAATAAGCACAGATGCATGACTAACTTGAAGGACGAGCGTTTCTTTCGGTTTTTGATCAGCAACCGATTTAGGCATAGTGATGGCTTTAGTGTTTTCAAGTACCTGCACATCAGAGGAATTGACCATCAAGAAGAAAACCAGGATGGTAAAAATATCCATCAAACTGGTTAGATTAAGCTTGGTTTGCTGCTTGGCACGAATACGTTTACGCGCTTCGCGTTTATCTCGGAGGCTGGGTTTCATTTAACACCTCCTGCGATGGTTTGAGGGCCACCCGCATTGGCAATTTCAGGCGCATCACCCAATGAAATATCGGGAAATAACTCAGCATTGACCACATCCATCATCAGCTCGGCCTTGTAGGATCGAACCGTATCCATCAAGGTCACCAATTTCTGATAAGACGTATCTTTTTGCAGCAAGATGACAATATCTTTCTTATCTGCCTTGCCGTTATCAGCAAACCACTGCTTTAAATTTTGAAGTGTCTTAGACAATGTCTCATAGTCATATTGACCTTCAACATTATCTATTTTTGCTTGATTTACACCCGCAGGAAAATTGACTAACAAATAATCATCCCGCGCAATCAACTCTAACGCTTGATTCTCTTTGGGATTTTCGATGGCGTGTTGCGCAGCCTCGGGGAGCTTAATTTCCAGCACCGTGGTTTGCGAAAACACCATATTCAGAAGCAGCACAGGGACCAGTACAATCATGAGATTCATGAAAGACGTGATGTCGAGTTCTGCCTCATCTTTTGCTTTTTTTATTCTTCGCATAAGACAGGCCCTTTTGCTGTGCTAGGGTTACTTTTGGATATTGTTTAAGAATTTAACGCCAGCCATATCCAGGCTATCAGTTAATTCTGTCGTCTTACCTTGTAAAAACGAATGCAATACTAAAAGCGGGATGGCTGCGATTAGACCAAAGGCTGTGGTATTCATCGCCACCGAAATACTGGCTGAAAGCAAAGAGGCTTTTTCAGAAGGGTCAGCATTCGCTACTGCGGTAAATGCTGCAATTAGACCTATGATAGTACCCAAAAGACCTAACAGTGTTGCTATATTTGCAAGCGTTGCCAAGAATTGTGTGCGCTTTTCAATACGAGGTAAGGCTTCCATAACGCCCTCTTCCATCGCATTGGAAACTTCATCACGATCAACCTCGCCATGAATACGCTGTGCACCTAAGCCAATAATGCGTGCAACAGGGGCTTTTGAAGCTTCTGCTATTTTAATCAGTTGAGCAAATTGGCCTTTTTTAATATAAGGCAACATCAAATCAAAGGCTTTTTGGTTAGCGCTTTTAGCACTCATTAAAAATAACCAACGTTCAACGGCAATGCCAAGACCTATTGCTAGAACAATACCGATTGGGTACATGAACATGCCGCCGTCTTGAATGAATCGAATAATGGTTTCCATCATTGCCACCTTGTACTGTTATTCTTGTTATAATTACGTTTTTTTTATTTTAGCTTTAGTGTCTGCCACTTATTTCTAGAGGTTATTATTGACAGACCACATAAAATCGACAGCGTTTGTCTTAAAATACTGCACTTAAAACTTCGTTAATGCTTTCTTTCGTGTTGATGATATATATACCCTTTCACGATTAAAGGTATTACGGTCAATTATTTGAAATACGTCAAGTGCTTCACCAATTCCTTTGACCTCTTCCCCTAAATACTCAGGTAATTTAGGTTCTTTCCATGGAATAATGGTTAATACTTTGGGCTGTTCACTGCTGCCACTAATCGTTGATTCGATCACCAGGATATCTTCAGAGCGGGAAATCATACTGATGATCAAGCCTATAAATATAAGCACACGAAGTAACAAACTCATTACTGAACCTCCGTTTCAGAGCTTTCTGGCGGTGTTTCGGTTTCTGTCATTGCCTGCTCGGTTTCAACCGTTTGCTGCTGGCCTTTTTGCATAGCAAGCAACTGACGATCAATAGTGACAATCCAACCTGCAACCAGTCGATCCGGTTTATCTTGTAATAAGTTGTACTGCTTATAAAACCCAATGGCCTTTTCTGGCTTGCCTTGGTACAGGTCATATAAAATGCCTAAATTTTTATAACTGGGTGCATACCCCGCCCAATAGGTTAAATTCTCAAGCCACAGCATTTCTGCTTGATCAAATTCGCCCTTTTCTCGGTGAATATAAGCCAACAAGTTACGCGCATCAAAATTGGTTGGATTTCGGCTTAGTGCTTTTTGCAACCAACTAATGGCTTCTTCGGCTTCTTTTTTCTGGTAATGCAATCGACCTAACTGGTAAGCAGGGCCTGATAAATGCGGTTGATTATTATGTAAATTTTCTAATACAGGTTTGGCCGCTTCATAGTCTTTTGTAGCAATCTGCTGAAGGGCACCTTCAAATTCACTGATGATAGCCCCATCCACATAAGGGTTGTTTTGCGCATCTGGGTTCGGCGCAAAAGCAGATAACGGATACTGCTGAGTATTAATGGTTTC
>JAPOUS010000046.1:24520-34522 GCA_026708525.1 Cellvibrionales bacterium | reverse complement strand
CGTTAATGAATGCTTCAAGATTTATCTAAGAGAAAAATAATGAAAAAACAGGCAATAGCTCTTTTGGCGTTACTCTTTTCATCCTTTGTTATGGCAGATACCACGGTTACCAACTGGCGGCCGACCGCCTGTACTCTGGCAAATGATGGCTCATGGATGACGATTTCTTTCCCCTATACCTACAATAACAAGCAGGATTATTCGACGGTGCCGCACTGTAAAAAAGATGCCCTGCAAATAATTACGATACCTGCATCTTTTGATATTAACCATGCGCTATCCATGTGCTTGACCGCTATTTCTGCCAATGCACGACTTAAGATCGATTATTTATCTTGTGAAAACGAAACACTTAAGCCTACGGCAAATACGACTTTTAGTGTCAAGCCTTAAGCGTGCTCTAAAAAACGCATACCTGAATATTTATCGGGATGCCTTAATTAAACGTTAAGAGAAGTAAAGTATGTGTTCGCTGCGTGTTTTTTGTGTGATGTTGATGAAGTTGATAGCGCCAGTTGTTTTTTTATGGTTTTTCTTAGCGCCTGTCAATGCAAGTATCGCCCCGCTACTCCTAAAACCCCCAAAGATTGACAAGTTAACGTTGTCAATTACGACAGGTGACGATGGGACAGATCAAAACCTTTATTTTTCTTTTCTATATACAGACTTTAAAGGTGATACTTATAGCTTATTAAAAAATAAAAAATTAAATGATTTAAAAAGCGGTAATATTTTTGAAAGTGGCGATACGGACGTTTTTACCTTTGATCTGAGCAGTAAACAAGTCAATTTATCTCAGGCAAGTTTTACTGCTTACTTTGTGATGAGCCAAAAACTCTTTCTAGACAGGCACTGGAAGGCAGAAGAGGTATCGTTATTTCTTAATGATAGCCTTTATGCACTTTGTCATCTAGCAGAGCCAAAAAGAGTCACTGAAGGCTTTAAGCTTTCGTTAACCTGCTTAGGTGGGGTTGATCCGAGTGTTCCCCATTCAATGGCAGGATTAAGAAATGCTATTGATGTAGATTATAAAGAGATTGAAACGGCACTTTCTGAGGTTCCAGGCGTCGTTACACCCACGATTAATATTATTATTGATGTGAGTAAAGATGATACGACCTTTGATTATAATCAGCTAAATAATACTCTGTCGATCACAACCAACTATAGTTACGGCCCTACACCTGAAGCGCTTTGGTATGCAGTAGGTCAAGCATTGATAGATGGTATGCAAGGGACTTTATCTGATAATGATATGTGCCTTACTTCTGATGGCCCTAAGGCGTTTTTAGAAAAATCCGATACACTCCTCGATGAAGAAAAACAATCACCGCAATGTATATTCCGTGAGGCATTTGCCCAGCTTTTTTTGGTGGCGATGACCGAGGATTATATTACTAGCCAAGTGATAGATTTTAGGCATTTAAGTACAACACGAAATACCTGCTATGAACGTGCATGGCGTAATGACTATTCGTGGGTTGCCTCTGTGGTATGGTCAATGATGAAATCATCAAAATTATCGCGTTTAGGTGGTTTTAGTGGTGGTCAGGAAGAGAGTACGCCAAAAGATGATACCTGTCCGGTTGTGAATGCTGACCCTAGTCAGGTAATAGCTGACGTCCTAGGTCAGGTTGCAGCAAGTAAATATATAATGACGCTTGCTGATATAGAATCTAATGATTCTGAGAGATTAGATTACCCGCTTTGCGGTGTTTTCAGGAGAAACTATGCTGAAGAATCTACTTATGCCAGAAGTTGCTGGGTTAAGCGGCAGATAGCCTGCGTCAGTGATGCGGAAAGTGTTAGAAAATTCTGGGTGACTGATTCTACATTTACGTTGATGGCAGATAACGCCTGTAAAAATGAAGATCACCCGCAAGGTGAAATACTTAGTGGTAAATTTGGTCTATATAACAACGATGAAACCAATGACGCTGACAAAGCAGCTTGGGAAGCATTTTATGACGATTTTGAAGAAGATGTTGAATACGGCTTAAGACCTGAGTGGGATGACTGTTTGGTGTTGGGGCTTGCGAGTGATACAGCCTATCAGTATAAAGGTGATGCATATTCACAAAGATATTATCGAGATTGTGATATCGAAGTGAATGTGCTTTGTGAAAGCGCTACAGATCCAACGGATCTTAAGATCACCAATGACACCTATCCGCTTTATTATGCCGATAGGGCTTGCATTGTTGATGGCAATGTTAACGGCCGTAAAAAATATTATTATCCTTCACATCAGCTGGATGTCACCCTGACTAGCGATGCGTTACCCAGTTCGGGAAGTGCGCCTGGCATGATAGGTACGGGCGGCACAAAAAGAAAAGGCGCTGCGTCAACCAGTACCCTGCAAGCCCAAAAGAAAGCAAAGATTGCCCACAGCAACGCTGATCAAATCAATAAATTAAATAACGCGCTGAAGCTTGATGACTCGCTCTTTGCTGGAATGAAAGATGGAGAAGTTGCTTCGCAGTTGATGGTTTATAGTCTTAATGTGGGCGCAGGGTCTTGTCATGCGGTTCAGTGTAATCAGTATAAAATGTCGGCAAGCGAGGGTGTTCAACTCGTTGATACAGAATCTGCCTTGGTCGATTGTGGCGTGAGAGGTAGAGGTAATGCGCTAGATAATGCTGGTGTTAAAGAAGCGCTTCAGGACAATGATTTTTTCAAAGATGAAAGCCCGACGATTGTTGTGACTCATCCTGATGAAGATCATTTTAGTCATATTCAACGATTGATGCTAACAAAAGACAACAAAGTTTCAGGTGTGGATCATGCCGAACATGGCAATAGTTATTTAACGCCAGAGAGTATTTATTTGGGTGGGTATTTGGATCGTTATGACCAGAAACGAGATCACCTTAAATTCAAGACTTGGGCCCAGTGGTTGTATGAGAATCACAAGGTGCCTGTCAATGGCAAACTGCATTCGGTATCTGCAGGTAACATCAGTAAATGGGTGCCTACAACGGCCAATAAAAGGATCAAAACCTTCGCAAATTGTAATGGCGCAACACTGGATGTAGTGACGGTGAATCATATCAATGCAGCAGGTGTTGGGGATAGCAAAACACAAACTTTTAGTGCAGCTACGTCACCAAACCAAACCAGTGCCGTGCTGAAGTTAGACTATGTCGATGAAGGGAAAAATTTCTTTTCAACTATCTTCCCTGGTGATGCAACAAAATATACTGAAAGTCAGGTCATTACAGACCTTGGCAGTTGGACGCCATTTACTACCCAGCTTTTATTGTCTCCCCATCACGGTGCAAATACTTCTAGCTCAAGAGTGTTCCTTGATAAAATTAAACCAACGGTTGTTATTCATTCATCGGGAACACAGCATCGGCACCCAAGACACAAGGTTGTACAGTGTATTGAGCGAGATGATGCTTGCGATGATAGCTTGAGCTCAAGCTACGGTGGTGATGGCACTCTACAGTGGCGTGATGCAGTTGCAGCGGCATTCATAACAACCCCAGCTGTTGCTGAGCATGAGTTTGCATGTGGGCTTGAGGGGGCAGGCTATGCCGACTGTATATCTAAAGCAAGGCAATATACGACACATAGCAATAAAACGATGGTGGCTAATGTGCTAAAACTGCCTAAAAAGCCTGCGGTTTATTATATGGTGATAACAGATAAGGCACTGCACACAGAGGATGAGCCTTGATTTATTGATAGCCATTGGAATGAGCAATAATCTATACCCTTTAACGTTTGTCTATAGGTTATGTTGGCAATGAAATCACTAAAAACCAATGCTTGGCGGCGACAATTACATATAGGCGTTAGTTCATCCAAGGCCGGTGCCAAGATGGGGTGGTCGTGGGCCTTGAATCAGATGAAGTCTGAGTCAAAGCGCGATGACGATGCGATGAGTCAGCACTTAGCTGATCTTGTTAGTGATTTGGGTGAGCTAAAAGGCAGCGTGGTTAAAGTGGGGCAATTATTGGCGGTGTTTGGTGATGCATTGCTACCGCAGTCTGTGCTGGATGCATTAAGGGCTTTTGAAGAAAATTCCGAACCCTTGGCCTTTGATGTTATTCAAGGCGCTTTGGTTAACTATCCGAAATTGTTAACGTTAGACATTGATTCAACCTCGGTAGGTGCGGGCTCCTTAGCGCAAGTGCATCGGGCGATGGATCCGAATAGCGGACAAACGCTTTGTTTAAAAATTCAGTATCCGGGTGTTGCTGATGCGATTGAGTCCGATTTGAATGGGTTGGCTAGCCTTTTTCGATGGCTTCAATGGAAGAGTCATACGGCTTTTAAGTCTTGGTTGAGTGATACCCATGCATTACTTCGAATGGAGTGTGATTTTACCCATGAAGCGGCCATGATGGCTCAGTTTTCTAATCATCTATTCGATGATGATCGATTTGTTGTGCCAACACTTTTTGAGGATTTGTCATCTCAAGAGATTTTAGTGACAAGCTTTGAGTCAGGCGTGGCGCCTGATCATGAATCCATCGCAAACCTTTCGCAGGGCAGGCGTAATGCCCTAGGCAAAGCTTTATTTGATTTGTTTTTATTAGAATTATTTAGCCTAGGTATCCTACAAACAGACCCTAACTTTGGCAATTACCGCATTCGGCTGAACCAGAATCAAGATCAGTGGGTGCTCCTAGACTTTGGGGCTGTCATGGCATTTGATGCTGACTTCTTATTGGCGGTGAAGGCATTAATTTCAGCATCACTTGAGAATGATGAGCCAGGTATCCGTCAAGGCGCGATTGAGTTAGGCGTGATGCAAAAGGATTTCCCAGAATCTGTGCAAGCGGCTTTTGCCGATCTTTGCCGCTTGTTGATGGAGCCTTTTTTAAACAATAACCCGGATGCCTTAAATGCTGAGGGCCAATATTGCTGGCACCTGAGCTACTTACCTAAACGTGCGGCTAAACTGGTAGCTAGCAATGCGTTGAGCCAATATTTTGTTACCCCCTCATGCGAATTTACCTTGTTTTGTCGTAAGTTGTTGGGCGTTTATCGACTATTGAGTCAACTTAACGCGGAGTTTACTCCAAAGAACCTCCAGTTGCTCCGAAGCTAGCACCCCAACTATTTATTTCATTACCATTTAAGTTGTTAAAATTGTCCGGGCAACAATTAGTTCTCAAATAGTGTTCATTGGCGCTAGTAGCAATAGCTTGATTAAGCATTACTTCTTCAGTCAACTGAATATCCTGAGCATTGTCAGGCCTTGAGGGTATTGCTTCGTGAGAGCCTGGGCTGTCGATTGAATTTTGATCAATTCTTGTATTCATTGCAGTAACCCAATTCTTCCTAAGCGAAAATGGCTCATTACAATGGCTACACAGATGATTCTTTAGAATAGTGGACCTTAGCATTTCTGCACAAAAATCCTTAGCATTCGCTGTGTGTGCAAGAGTAAATAGGCATAGTAGGAACTGCTTGCGATACTCATTAGCAGATTTTTGGGCGAAATCCATTTGTTTGAATAATAAGCATGCTTGTGATTGTATATTATTCTTTACTACAGAGTCTTTTATTTTCAATTCCCTAGTAAAATTATTTATAGAAGCTTGCGATTGAGTGTGGATATCTTTGATATGTGGGGTTTTGATAAGAAAATTTTGAAATGCGTCTCTAAAATTGCCTTTAGATTTTTCTTTATCAAGGAGCTTTTTTTCTTCCTCTTCAGAAAGTGTGATATCGAATGCTTGGCAGGCCTCTAAAAAGCGTTTTTTTGATGATACCGGCACATATCCTGATTCTTTTGTAGTCTTTTTGCGTACAGAAGGCTGATCATTTTGCTTTTCGACATATTTTGTTGCAGTTGAATTACCATCAGGCGGCTCTATAACGCCGGATGTGCTAATCAATGGGTAGCAATAAAAGATAAAAAAAATGCAACGAATAGAAAGAAAAAATTTTGGATTGTACATAACCGTGCTTAATCAAAAAGGTGAGATTATTGTGTGCTCTGATTGACCAACTCAGCAAATGTTCCTCCTAAAAATCTAACGTTTTTTTAGTTCTTCGGTTGGGCTTTCTTAATGTTGAGAGTATGATTAAACAAACAACGCATCTATTTAGATTGGGTGATGCTTTGAAAATGCTCGGGGTGACATTATAATGCCCCATTTTACTGAATCTGTGGGTTACCCATGATTGACGAGAAATTATTAAGTATTTTGGTATGCCCTGTGAGTAAAGCACCCTTGCAATACCACGCCGAGACCAATGAATTATTCTGTAAGGCGAGTGGCTTGGCTTATCCTATTCGTGACGATATTCCTGTCATGATAGAAGCAGAAGCGCGTGCACTGACCCAAGAAGAAAAGGAAGCCCTTGCTTGAGCCCGGATACCAGTATGTTATCTGTTTTTGAGCGAATTATTTGTGGTGAGCTAGCCGCAGACAAACTCTTTGAAGATGACAAATGTATTGTTATCAATGATATTCATCCGCAAGCGCCCGTGCATTTTCTCGTTATTCCTAAAAAAAAGCTGGTATCATTGATGGATGCAAAGGCCTGCGATCAGGCCCTACTTGGCCATTTATTGGTTGTGGCAGCGCAAGTAGCAGAGCAATTAGGCTTAAAAGGCTATCGGTTAGTAGCCAATAATGGCCAATCCGCAGGGCAAACGGTGATGCACCTGCATTTTCATGTGCTAGGACGCAAAACCCTAAGTGAGCAAGGGCTGATTTGAAAGGCGGAAAAACGCCTGGATTTCAGCAGATGAACACTACAATAGTAGTAAGTTTTGGTTGATTGAGACCTTTCTATGGCAAACCCTCCTGTGACAACAATTCCTACAAGTACAGCAGATATACGTACGGCATTTTTAACATTTTTTGAAACGCAAGGCCATCAGGTGGTTGCCTCAGATACCTTGATACCGGGCAATGATCCGACCTTGTTATTTACCAATGCCGGGATGAATCAATTCAAAGATGTATTTTTAGGCCAAGAGCTACGAGACTATCAGCGAGCCACCTCATCTCAGCGTTGTGTTAGGGCGGGAGGTAAACACAATGACCTTGAGAACGTTGGCTATACCGCAAGACACCATACGTTTTTTGAGATGCTAGGTAACTTTTCCTTTGGTGATTATTTTAAGCGCGAAGCCATACAATTCGCATGGAATTTTTTAACCAAGGTTTTGCAATTGCCACCAGAAAAACTTTGGGTAACCGTGCATATCTCAGATGATGAAGCCGAGCGTATCTGGAAAGATGAAATGGGTATTGACCCAACCCGCTTTTCTAAATTGGATGAAGATAACTTTTGGCAAATGGGTGATACCGGCCCTTGTGGGCCAAGCTCCGAGATCTTTTATGATCACGGCGAAGGGATTTTTGGTGACCCGCCTGGCGGTGAACATGATGACGGTGATAGATACATCGAAATCTGGAATTTGGTTTTCATGCAGTTTGAAAAGCAGGCCAATGGTGAGATGATTCCTTTGCCAAACCCATCGATTGATACGGGTATGGGGCTTGAGCGAATTGCCGCAGTGATGCAAAACGTCCATAACAATTATGAGATTGATTTATTTCAATCGCTACTGAAAAGCGCGGCGAGCATTCTCAAAGTTAACGATTTGAGTGCACAGTCTCTACGAGTGGTGGCAGATCATATACGCTCAGTTGCTTTTTTAATTGCAGATGGCGTCTTGCCATCTAATGAAGGTCGAGGTTATGTCTTAAGGCGCATTATGCGTCGTGCCATTCGGCACGGGCATAAGTTAGGCGCAACCGAGCATTTCTTTTATAAGTTAGCGGAGCCGTTGGCTGATGTAATGGGTGATGCTTACCCGGAACTGCGTGAAAAACTGTCCATTATCTCCGATGCGATTTATCAGGAAGAAGCGCAATTTGCTAAGACCTTGGATAAAGGCATGCAGGTACTCAATGATGCCTTAACACAAATGGACGGTAATAAGATTGAAGGTGAGGTCGTATTCAAATTGTACGACACCTATGGTTTTCCTGTGGATTTGACCAACGATATTGCACGGGAAAAAGGTTTGGATCTAGATATGTCGGGCTATGAGGCTGCCATGGCAGAGCAAAAATCCCGTTCTAAAGATGCAGGTGGCTTTGACCTTGATTATACCGCGCAGATTAAAGTAGAAGGTGAGACCCGATTTACCGGTTACGACCAATTGCAGGGTGAACATAAAATTGTTGCACTCTTTGATGAGAATGGTGAAGTCGAGGTGTTGGGTAAGGGGCAAAATGGCTTTTTGGTCTTAGATCAAACGCCTTTTTATGCAGAATCTGGCGGTCAGGTTGGTGATAAAGGCTTTTTGTATGGTAAAGGGTTTAAGGCCATTGTTAAGGATGTGCAAAAGCAGGGGGCGCACCATATCCATCATGTTGATGTGATTGAAGGCGAAGTAAACAAAGTGCCTGTTGAAAGCCAGGTTGATGAAAAACAGCGTGAATCTATTAAGCTTAACCATTCAGCCACTCACTTATTGCATGCGGTATTGAGAGAATTGCTGGGATCGCATGTTGAGCAAAAAGGCTCGTTAAATGATGCGGATAAATTACGCTTTGATTTTTCTCATACTAAGGCGGTGACGCCAGATGAATTATCACGCATTGAGCAGAAAGTGAATCAACTGATTCGGGCAAACTCTTTAGTTGAAACGGATATTACCGATAAAGAAGGTGCGATGAAAAAAGGTGCGCTCGCACTGTTCGGTGAAAAATACGGTGATTCAGTTCGAGTGCTGACTATGGGGGAAGGCTACTCGGTAGAGCTATGTGGTGGAACTCATGTGACTCGAACAGGTGATATTGGCCTGTTTAAGATTGTGCAGGAGTCGGGAGTTGCATCTGGCGTCCGTCGTATTGAAGCGGTTACAGGTGAGGCTGCGCTAGATTTTGTCTCTGGTCGATTCGATTTGTTAAACAAAACGGAAGTGCAAGTTAAAGCAACAGATAAAAATATCGTAGATAAAATCGAGAAGCTTTTAAGTGGCCAGCGTAGCCTTGAAAAGCACGTACAGCAACTGCAAGCGAAATTGGCAGCGAGCTCAGGTAGCGACATTACAACAGAGGTGATCAAAGTGGGCGACATCAATGTGTTGTCAAAAGAACTACCAGGAGTTGACCGTAAAGCTTTGTTGTCGACACTGGATCAGCTTAAAAATAAATGCGAGCCTGCTGTTATCTTGTTAGCATCAAAAGATGATAAAGGTATCACCTTGGTCGCTGGAGTCAGTAAGTCGTTGACTAAAAGCATTAAAGCTGGCGATTTGATGAAAGAAATGTCTGCCAAGATTGGTGGTAAAGGTGGCGGTCGCCCTGATACAGCCCAAGGTGGCGGCCAAGATGTGTCAAAGCTTGATGAGATGCTTGCCTCTGTGCCCGAATGGGTTGCTAATCAAACGGGCTATTAGCGATTAATCGTTACAGAGGTTTATTACCTCTTGGTTCCTCCTTGAGCTTGTTGAAAGGGGTTTATCTTTTTATAGAGCTTGAAAGCAATCTTTAATGTTTGTGGCTATTGATTGCAATATCATCAATACTATTCCCATAAGTTCCGCCATGAGTGGTCTTTCCCATGCGCCTGCATGGGAGTGGAAAGTCGTTAATGCTTCGATTACTTAAGCAGCTATCAATACTACATGGGTGTCATGTCTGCCCTTTGCTTGTTGGAAACTTCCTGTCCTTACAACGGATATGTTACCAGGCGTCAGTATGGATAGGCATCCGATCTTTCAGCTAATCTTTTAGTGTGCTCTTCACTTTTTTTTTCTCCTCCATAGTGAGTCTTGTTACCAATACATTATCATTAGTGGCATTTTTTTTGGCTTGTTCAACAAGCTGTATTATTATTGGAACCGAAATTGTTACCTGCTCAGACTCAGGCTCAGACTTAGACTTAGACTCAAAATTAGTCTTAGACTTAGAAGCATTAGAAATGGATAATTTAAATCTAGACGTAAACCCGTTTATCTTAGTTGCCCTTTTGATAATAGTGATCTCATTGTTGCATAACTCACATGGAATT
>JAPOUS010000046.1:0-24510 GCA_026708525.1 Cellvibrionales bacterium | reverse complement strand
GGTGTTTGCCAAGGGAAAGGGCTGCGAAATTCTTTTCACACTTATCACAATATACTATTGCAAATTCTCTTAATTTTTTGGCTTGTTCGATTTTTTGATGCGAACCACAGGCTGAATCAAATTGTAACTTTAAAAAACCTATTCCAAAGAATGGGTTTATGCTCAAGAATGTAAATAGTATTTTTTCCTTGACTGAGAGTTGAGTTAAATCTAATTTAGATCTACCTTTGACTCCGTAACGGTTTTTGTCATGCTGTCCATAACCACCAGGGTAGGTCGGGTCTACGGTAAAAAAATTTTCTTCAGTTGTGTTTGATTTGGGTTGCGGAGATTGCGTAAAACCAAGCTTTGATGACTGAACGTTATAAGGATATGAGGCTATCATAAGTAGGCTAAGAAAGAGGGGGTTATGTCGACAACTTCCAAGATAATTGTATTTCAGTATATTGAGTAAAAACAATACACATTGCTTGATCACGATAAAGTCGTATAAATGATTGGAGCTAGTCTTTGTTTCCAAGTTTATTCTCACTGATGAAGTTAATAATCCGATAAAGAGCACCTTTACACCTTATTCTTGGTTTCTGTCTGCTCTTCAGTTGAACACCTTTAAGAAAGAGCCTGTTTATTTTTGATTGCTTTGAGCGAGTCATTGTTTTCAGATCCCTGTAGTGTACTAATTCGGGAAAGAGCATAGGGTACTTAGGTAACGACTAATAATAGAAATTATGCAATTCCAGATTGGGGATGTATTTCTAGCCCTTGCTTTTTTCTATGTTGAGTCGAAGTCATTTTGTTAGACTATTTTTTACATCTAAGTTCGTTTTTTAGAGGCTGTGATGATTTGTGATTTGTGATTTGTGATTTGTGATTTGTGATTTGTGATTTGAGGAAGGTATGATGTCAGTCTATTAGTTGATTTACGCGAATCAAAACCTACAGGAGAAACACCCTGTGGCTCAAGATGCTAAATCCGTTGAGTTAACTAATCAACTTAAAGACTCACTAAATGAACTGCTTAACACAAGCCACTATAAAAAAGGTGCATTGGCACTTTTCAGTGAGAAATATGATGATTCGGTTCGTGTGCTTAGGCTGGGTGAGGGTTGTTCGATTGAATTATGCGTCGTAACCTATGTGACACGGATAGGTAATATTGGCTTTTTCTTTTCGTTCGGCCTCAATTGCCGACAAATTCTTTCTGCTTCTTGAACAAAGTGCCTCCTTTCTTCTCTAAAAATAACTGTCCTTTGTAACTTGAGGGGTTAGTTGATGAGGAGCGTACCGCTAGTCTTTGTCTTTTTCTTTTTACTCACAGGGGTGCCTCAAGTTTATTCAGAGGTCACTGTGTTTGCTCACCGAGGGAAAGTTTCAAGTTTTTGTGGGCGGGAAAATACCCTTGAAGCGTTTGAGTATGCTTGGCAGCTGGGGTTGCCTGTGGAGATGGATGTTCATTTGAGCGCAGATGGCGTTCTGATTGTGGTTCATGATGATCGGGTAACGGAATTATCAGATGGGCAAAGCGATGTTTTTGTAGATGAAGTCTCCTCTGAAATATTAATTGGTTGGGGAGCACCAAGACTGCTTGATGTGTTAGATCGATTTGCAGTCTATCAAGATCACTTTACCGATAGAGTGGGGATGATGGTCGAAGTCAAGACGCCGAGAAAAGGGGCACCTTACACGGCTAAAGAAATCGGGCGCAAAGTAGCAGATTTGCTCGCGACACGGCAAGGATTTCAAACCCAAATTTTATTGGCATCGTTTAACCCATTTTCGTTGAGTGTGGCGAAAAAGAAAAATAAAACACTCAAGCGGTGTTTGAATACTGGTGAGTTTACCAACGAAGAAAGTAAAACGCTTAGTCCATTAACCAAGTGGGCCTTAAAAAACCTATTATTGGCTAAGTGGGTGTTGAAATGTTTGGTTGATCCCTATGTGGTATCCTTTGAGCATACGTTATTGAGCAGTTCAAAAATTAATTATTACCATAAGCAGGGAATAAAGGTTTATGCCTGGGGAGTTACTGAAACAGATCGAGCGAGATGTTTGGCAGAATGGGGTGTGGATGGAATAATTACTGATCGCCCAGTCATTATTCGTTCTGAATTAGAAACCAATGATTTTATCAAGAAGTAATTGCTTTAGCGTTAAAAGCGCGCTTTGTTTTCAATTGGCAAGATAGTCGAAAAATAAGTCTTTACCTTTCGTGTAGATATTTTAGAAATATTCGTATAATAAAATTTCTGCACACTTCTACCCTTGGTTGTCGGTAAATCGCCGAAAAATCGAGAATTTTCGCTTTTTTGGTTCGCTTTTTATCATAATCTCGTTAAAATGCGCGTTTAATATAACTGAAATAAATAAAGTTCTTACTTGAAAGCGCTTTTTGTACGAACAGTAGCAAACAGCGTGAAAGAACCATGGAAAATAAAAGACAATTCCAATGAGTTTAATTGTTCAAAAGTTTGGCGGCACGTCGGTCGGTTCTGTTGAGCGAATCGAATCGGTGGCAGATAAAATTGCGAGCTTTCGTGATCAAGGGCACTCTGTTGTTGTCGTTGTCTCGGCAATGAGTGGTGAAACGAATCGTTTAACCGATCTGGCGCAACAAGTTCAACAAAGTCCAACGCCTAGAGAGATGGATGTTCTTTTATCGACAGGCGAACAAGTCACTACAGCTTTATTGAGTATGGCATTAATCAAGCGAGGATTAAGCGCCAAGTCTTATAATGGCCGTCAAGTCAAAATCGTGACGGATTCTGCTCACACTAAAGCCCGAATCAAACATATTGATGATCAGGCCATTCATGCGGATTTGGCAGCGGGTTCCGTCGTTGTTGTAGCAGGCTTCCAGGGGGTTGATGAAGAAGGTAATATTACAACGCTAGGTCGTGGTGGTTCAGATACGACGGCAGTCGCTTTAGCTGCTGCGCTCAAGGCAGATGAATGCCAAATCTACACAGATGTTGATGGCGTCTATACCACAGACCCTCGAGTGGTTGATAGCGCTAAACGCTTAAACCAAATCACTTTTGAAGAAATGCTTGAAATGGCAAGCTTGGGTTCAAAAGTATTACAGATTCGATCGGTAGAATTTGCCGGTAAGTACCAAGTGCCTTTGCGCGTGCTTTCCAGTTTTGTTGAAGGGCCGGGTACGTTAATAACTTTAGAGAGTGATAATAATATGGAAACCCCAGCAGTTTCGGGCATAGCCTTTCAGCGCGATGAAGCTAAATTAACGATCAAAGGTATTCCTGATACGCCAGGCGTCGCGTCTAAAGTGTTGGGGCCTGTCAGTGATGCCAACATTGAAGTGGATGTTATTGTTCAGAATGCTGCGGCAGATGGTACAAATGACATCACTTTCACTGTGGCTAGAAATGATCTTGCAAGGGCTGCTGATGTCCTTGAAAACGTCAAGCAAGAGTTGAATGCTGTTGAAGTTTTAACCGATGATGCTATTTGTAAAGTGTCTATTGTTGGTGTGGGTATGCGCTCACATGCCGGCGTCGCAAGCAAAATGTTTGCAACACTTGCGGAACTTTCTATCAATATTCAGCTCATTACTACTTCAGAGATTAAGGTTTCTGTCGTGCTGGACGAGAAATATATGGAATTAGCCGTCAGAGGATTGCATACGGCCTTTGGATTGGATGGAGAGCCTGTCTTAGCCCAGGCTTAATGGAAACAATAAATGAGTCTTGGGAAGTTTAGGCTAAACATCCGATTTAGTTGAGCTCCCTAGCTCGCCCTAACAAAATTTAAGTGGACAGCTGTAAGATGCAGCGATGCCTTAGGAGATAGATATGCTTATTTTGACACGCCGGATTGGCGAGACGCTCATGATTGGTGACGAAGTAACAGTAACTGTATTGGGCGTTAAGGGGAATCAGGTGCGAATTGGTGTCAATGCACCAAAAGAAGTACCAGTACACCGTGAAGAAATCTATCAGCGTATTCAACGCGAAAAAGGTGGTTCATCAGAGGCGATAGGTGAATAATTAAGCGAAAGTCGGGAAAAAATAAAAAACGCTTGCATTCCACATCTGATTAGCTATTATACCCGCCGACTGGAGAGGTGGCCGAGTGGCCGAAGGCGCTCCCCTGCTAAGGGAGTATAGGCTAATCCCCTATCGAGGGTTCGAATCCCTCCCTCTCCGCCATTATTTGCAGCTTAAATAATGGCAAATTTCTTTCTTATTCTTCCTTTTAATTTATCTCTAACGCCTTTATTTTGGTTTGTTGTTGCTAACTTTTTTCGACATGCTATGCCAAAATTATCCTTGTTAGGTGCTAATCGTAATGAACGAAAGTTAATCAGAGCACTTAACCAATGCGCATGTACGTATGCACCTTCCAGAGCCTAGCAAATACTATTGTAAGCCACGAGACAATAAAGCTACTCAGTCAGTTCAAGCAAAAAGACAACCCTTTTGTTTTATTTAAAGGCTGCAATTGGCCAGCTATTGACATTCAACCATTTGATGCGCTGAACCTGTTAAATGGTGGGTAGGCGTAACTGCCGTGTTTGGCAGTCTGCTCTTGCCGGTAAATAATCAGTTAGCGCATTGATGGCCCGTTCAGCGATCAAGCGAGATTGAGAAGAATGCCCACCCAGTACGTTGACTAAAGGTCTTGTGCCTTCAGGGCAAAGAAAATCAATGACGTAATCCTTACGTTGGTTTAGGAAGCCAAGCTGAATTTGCATGCTGGGAACAATAAATTGGGCTTTCAGATTGTCTTGGGTGAGTTGGGGGAGGTTGTGTTTGTTGATGACTTGCTGAGTGTTTTTAAAGAGGTCTTGTGTACTGCTATTTTGCGCTGTTATTTGCGTCGCCATCACAAGGTGGTGTTGTATAGGGAAGTAAAGAATGTCTCCTTCATTGGCGCGGCTGAGGTAATATATTTGATCAATGGGCTGTTGAGTTTTGTAAGTTAAGATATGTTGCCATGTTTGATTCACTTGACACCGACTCGAGTAACCAAACCATTTTTCAGCTATATTTAGGCTATTAAGGCCGGTACAGTTGATGACAGCTCGCATAGTGATTTTCTTTTCTTTTGATGCGGCATTGTTGTAAGAGAGTGCCCAAATTTTACCCTTGGGGTTGATAGAGAGAACCGAGCAACGAGTTTCGATGTGAACGCCTTTTTTTTCTGCAAGCAGGCGCGTGGATTCCATGAGTTGTTCGGTTTGGATAATGCAATCGAGATGCGATGGGGATGAATGGTTGCTAGGTGCAACATTTGGAATATTAAAAAATGTTTCAAGCCTGTTAAGCAAGTGTTGCATGGCTCGTTGTTTGAGCGATACATTTTGAGATAGGGGCAGGCATTCAGCTCGTACCCAGCGGCAAAGCTCAGGGCCACGATCGGAGAGAATTTTTAGTTCTTGTAGGTTTTGTATCATCACCCACGGGTTAAATTCCCCTGATGTCATAAATTCTGAACCGACCATAGGTAGGTCAGGGCTGATTTGGCTATTTAGGTTGGTCGGATCGAGCAGTGCCACAGAAAAGCCCCGGGTGGCGGCGTCCACTGCAATCGACAGCGCATTGAGATTAGCGCCCAAGATAACGATATCTAGCAGTGCCATGTTGCGTGCCAGTCCTCAGATAAATTTTACTATTCCATTCGCCTTTGTTATAAGCTTATTCTAAAATTCTTCTTTTGCGAGTCGTGCGGTTAAATTATGCGGCGCTTATTCGCATATAATTATTTACTTAAGCCAGTATTAACTTTTTCGGTGTTCAGCAATGACAAGTATTGAAGCATTACGAGATCAATTAAACGTACCTCAATCGGTTAATGTTGCGCCGTATGACAATCTTTTGGGGTTGTACCAAGCCATTATTAGTAAGCATGGTGAGCGACCCGCATTCACGGCGCTTGGCCAGACGATAACGTACAACGATCTTGATGAATACTCCGATCGGTTTGCGGCTTTTTTACAACAGCATACCGGCCTTGCAGTGGGAGACCGAATTGCGATCCAGTTACCGAATATCCTTCAGCAGCCTGTGGTTTTGCTGGGAGCGATTAAAGCTGGGCTGGTGGTTGTTAATACCAATCCGCTATACACAGAACCAGAGTTACAGCACCAATTTAAAGACTCAGGCGCCAAAGCTTTAGTGGTTTTAGCGAATGTAGCAGATAAAGCTGCTGCGATTATCGACCATACGGATATAGAAACCGTTATTGTAACAGAGTTAGGGGATTTGCATTCGCCTCTGAAGGGCTGGGTGTTAAATAAAGCGGTTAAGTATATTAAAAAAATGGTACCCGAATTTACCTTTAATGATTCGGTAAATTTTCGATCGATTATGCGTTCGATGAGCGGCCAAAAACCCACTAAGGTTCAAGCAGACCTTGAGGATATTGCGGTGTTGCAATACACAGGGGGAACCACTGGATTATCTAAAGGCGCGATGCTTACTCATGCCAATCTGATGGCTAATGCACTACAAAGTACTATTTTCTTTGATAGTTATGGTATGCCAAAAGTGGGTGCACTGGTGGTTCAACCCTTACCGCTTTATCATATTTTTGCTTTTACGGTTAGTTTGATCTGTTTAAGCTCGGGCAGTCATACCTTATTAATTCCTAACCCGCGAGATTTACCCTCTATGGTCAAAGCGATGAAGGGTAAAAAGGTTGATGGTATCTGTGCGTTGAATACATTATTTGTGGCATTGGCCAATAACGAAGGATTTAAGTCCTTGGATTTTTCTAATTTGCAAATGACGCTCTCTGGCGGGATGGCATTAGCGTCTGATACCGCCAAGCGATGGCAGGATATTACCGGTTGTGAAATTTATGAAGGCTATGGCTTGACTGAAACTTCGCCGGTTGTTGCCGTTTGTCATGGCAGTATGAACGTCATGGGGTCAGTGGGTGTGGTGGTGCCTAATACCCAAGTCGCTATTCGCGATGAGGAAGGGCAGGATCTTCCGCATGGCGAGCGCGGTGAGTTATTTGTTAAAGGGCCTCAAGTGATGAAAGGTTACTGGCAACATGATGAGCAAACAGAGGCAGCCATTGTTGATGGATGGTTAGCCACAGGGGATATCGCTCTGATCACCGATGAAGGCGTACTGAAGATTGTTGATCGTAAAAAGGACATGATCTTGGTGTCAGGTTTTAATGTTTTCCCTAATGAAGTAGAAGATGTGGCTCTGACGCACCCGAATATTGTTGAGGTTGCAGCCATTGGTCAGCCTGATGAAACCTCCGGTGAGGTAGTACATCTTTATGTAGTTTCAAACAATAAAGACTTAACGGAGGCGGATGTGGTTAGTCATTGCCGTCATTCATTGGCGGCGTATAAAGTCCCCAAAAAAGTGTTCTTTAAAGATGAATTGCCGAAATCACCTGTCGGTAAAGTGCTTAGGCGTATTGTTAAGGAACAAGCATTACGTGCCTGATAGTTTTCATCGTGGGTTCGCCCCTGTTATTAATCAACACACTCAAGTCTTAGTACTCGGCAGTATGCCGAGTGTTAAATCGCTTGCTGATCAAGCCTATTATGCACACCCTAGGAATGCATTTTGGCCATTGATGGGTGAGCTATTCGATTTTAATGCAAATGACGATTATACATCACGTCTAAATAGCTTACTGGCTGTAGGTGTTGGGCTTTGGGATGTTTATGCAGCCTGTGAAAGACCGGGTAGCTTGGATTCAGCCATTGTTAATTCAACAGCGGAGTTTAATGATTTTGTCTCACTATTTGCCAAGTACCCAGAGGTTAGAGTGTTAGCCTTTAATGGCAAAACGGCCTTTACGCGTTTTGAGCGTTTGGCGAAAAACTCTCACGATTTGGCAAACTTTCTAAAACATAAAAAACTGCTATGCTTACCATCAACAAGCCCCGCAAATGCAACTTTGTCTATCAATGATAAGCAGGTTGCTTGGCAATCCATTCGTGGCTTTCTCCTGAATTCGTAGGGCAGATAGACGGCACTTGAATTCATAAAATAAGGATCTGGGCGTTATTATGGTATTGAACAAGCATTCTGCTGTAAGTCATATCACGCAACGTGTTGAAAAACTCTATGAGGCGCTTTCTCAAGGTAAACCTGTGAGTCTAACACAACGTCTTTATCTTGAAGGCCAGATCAATCTCTTTATGGATTATGAGGTGATTGAATTTAGCTGGCTCAAATCCTTAATTAATCAAGAATACGAAAAATGGTTGGGTGAGCCTGTTAGTCCTGCGATGTGGCAATGGATGAAAGATGACGGGTGTTTTTATCTGCCAATTAAAATGCACGAAGCGCCAGTTTATAAAGCAGAAAGTTCTTAAACAGACTCAGTAAATAACTCTGTTTAACACCGTTTTCAGGTTATGTTCAAATTGCCTGATATGCCATCCATCCTCCCAAAAGAATCCACAAACTGCTCTTTGTGTGTGCGTTGATCTACTATCCTCTGATAGCCAAACACCCATTCTTTATATCTGGTTATTCAGTCATGAGGGCAAAGCCTGCAATTTTAGCTCAAGGTAACAGTAAAAAATTATCAACTCATGTATAATTCGCATCAATTTGTCTTTGTATGTCAAAAATAAGGTTCTGTTGTATGGTGCCTTCTGAAAAGCCTATAGAAATGAATGAGTTACCTGAGATTCGTGCCGAAAAAAAACCAAGTTCGGATACTTCTAGCTCACAATCGCCCGAAAAAACCATGGCTAAAAAGTCTCATTCAGGCTTTCAAACAGCTGTTTGGCCAGCCATTGCGGTATTAATTCTCTTTTTGGTCGGTATGTCTATTTGGAACAACGTGCTGACCAACCAATTGCAAGAGCAAAAAAAGCAAACTCAGATGGCTCTTGAGCGTTTAAGTGACCTTGAATCACGCCTGGCGTCGACCGATGAAAATATGAGTCAATCGAGCGTGTCAATGCAGGTAAGGCTTAACGAATTAAAACAAAAAACTGATGATTTGTGGTCGCAGATGGATAAACTTTGGGCATCTGCATGGCGTCGTAACCAAAAAGAATTGGCCGATCAATCCAAAGCCTTGGCAGAAGTGAAGGCAGCAGATAAGGCTCAAGGGAAGAAATTCACCAATTTACAAACAGATTTAGCTGCATTGCAAATACGTTTAGAAGAGATGGATGCGTTAAGTCAACAATTAAACCAGCAAGCCAAAAATGCCTCTCAAACCCGTGATAGTCTCATAAAAACCCAGCAAAGCTTCCAAAAAATGGATGCGCTGGTGAATAAAATGCAGCAACGCATCACTGAAAATGAAGAGTGGGTAGATTCCAATGTGGCTTTTCGTAAACAAGTTAACCAGAAACTGAGCACGCTCGATAAGCGACTTCGAGAGTTGAATCAGCCGGTTGCTAAAACTAACAATAAATATTAATCACATCTGTCAGTCAATTAGGTAACTTATGACATCCATTAAGCAAGAAGATCTCATCAGCAGTATTGCTGATGCGTTGCAATTTATTTCATATTATCACCCCAAAGATTTTATTGATGCGCTCAATGACGCTTATTTGCGGGAAGAAAACCCCGCCGCTAAAGATGCGATGGCGCAGATTCTAATCAACTCTCGCATGTGTGCGGAAGGTAAGCGTCCGATTTGTCAGGATACGGGTATTGTTACTGTGTTTCTAGAAGTGGGTATGGATGTGCGTTTTGATGATGCCACGATGGGCGTTGAAGACATGGCAAATGAAGGTATTCGTCGTGCCTATATGCACCCAGATAACGTGCTGCGTGCATCTATCTTGGAAGACCCTGATGGTGCGCGTAAAAATACCAAAGATAACACCCCTGGTGTTATCCACATGAAGCTTGTGCCAGGCAATAAAGTTGAGGTGCATGTGGCAGCTAAAGGCGGCGGCTCTGAGGCGAAAACCAAGTTTGCGATGCTAAATCCCTCAGACTCTGTCGTTGATTGGGTATTAAAAATGGTGCCGCAAATGGGTGCCGGTTGGTGTCCGCCGGGTATGCTAGGTATCGGTATTGGCGGCACAGCAGAAAAGGCAATGATCATTGCTAAAGAGGCCTTGTTAGACCCTATTGATATTCAGGAGCTTAAAGCGAAAGGTGCTGAAACCCGTGCCGAAGAACTTCGTTTAGAGCTATACCAAAAGGTGAATGAGCTAGGTATTGGCGCACAAGGTTTGGGTGGTTTGACTACAGTGTTAGATGTCAAAGTCAAAGACTTTGCAACCCATGCCGCCAATAAAGCCATAGCCATAATCCCTAATTGTGCCGCAACGCGTCATACGCATTTTACGCTTGATGGCTCAGGGCCTGCATCGCTTGAAGCGCCAAAATTGGAAGACTGGCCTGAGATTACGCAATCTGGTAGCGACAATGTGAAACGCGTTGAGATGGATAAGGTCACCGAAGAAGACGTTAAATCTTGGAAGCCGGGTGATGTGTTGTTATTAAACGGTAAAATTCTGACAGGCCGAGATGCTGCGCATAAGAAGATGGTTGATATTTTAAATTCAGGGGAGTCTTTGCCAGTTGATCTTAAAGGCCGCTTTATTTATTACGTAGGCCCCGTTGATCCTGTACGTGATGAAGTCGTTGGCCCGGCAGGCCCAACAACGGCAACCCGTATGGATAAATTCACGGAGCAGATTCTTGATCAAACAGGTCTTTTAGGCATGATTGGTAAAGCCGAGCGAGGCCCTGCTGCTCTTGAGGCAATCAAAAAGCATGAGTCAGTCTATTTGATGGCTGTCGGTGGTGCTGCTTACTTAGTTTCTAAAGCCATTAAAGATGCTAAAGTGGTTGCTTTTGAAGAGTTGGGTATGGAAGCCATTTATGAATTTGATGTTGTTGATATGCCAGTGACTGTCGCGGTTGATAGCCAAGGTGAATCAGTGCATATCACAGGACCAAAAATCTGGCAGAATAAAATCGAGGCAGAAGCGATTAAAGTGGGCTAATCATTGCACTTAAAAACGGCTCATAAAAAAAGCGGGAACTCCCGCTTTTTTTATGTCTTAACCTTGGTGCCTGCCGATAGGCAGGCGCCAATTAATTAAGGCAGTAGGTGCGCAACAGCATCACGCTCTTCAGCGAGTTCGGTCTCAGTGGCTTTCATTTTTTCTTGAGAGAATTCTGAGATTTCAACGCCTTGAACAATTTCCCATTTGCCATCTTTACAGCGACAAGGGAAGGAGTAGATAAGGCCTTCTTGGATGTCGTAAGAGCCATCTGAGTAAACACCCATAGATACCCAATCATCGCCATCTGTGCCTAAGGCCCAGCTGCGAACATGATCGATAGCCGCATTAGCAGCAGAAGCGGCGGAAGATGCGCCACGGGCTTTAATGATAGCCGCGCCGCGTTGTTGAACCGTAGGGATGAAGTCTTCTTCGTACCAAGACATATCAACTTTATCGATAGCTTTTTCGCCGTTAACTAAGGCATTGAAAAGGTCTGGATATTGAGTCGCTGAGTGGTTACCCCAGATCGTCATGTGCTTAACATCATTAACCGTTGCGCCTGTTTTGTCAGCGATTTGGGTCATGGCACGGTTATGATCAAGGCGTGTCATGGCGGTGAAGTTTTCTTTAGAGATGTTAGGTGCATTCCGTTGAGTGATTAAGGCATTGGTGTTTGCAGGGTTACCAACGACAAGTACTTTAATGTCTTTACTGGCGACTTCATTAATGGCTTTGCCTTGCGTTGAGAAAATAGCCGCGTTAGCTTCTAAAAGATCTTTACGTTCCATACCTGGGCCACGAGGACGTGCGCCAACAAGTAATGCGTAGTCAGAATCTTTAAAGCCCACCATAGGGTCGTCTGTGCAGATGATGTCTGCTAAAAGCGGGAATGCGCAATCATCCAATTCCATCGCAACGCCTTTCAGTGCGTCCATTGATGGGGTGATGTCTAATAGTTGAAGGATGACAGGTTGGTCATCACCTAGCATAGCGCCTGAAGCAATGCGGAAAAGAAGGGCGTAGCCAATTTGGCCAGCAGCACCTGTGACGGTTACGCGAACAGGTTGTTTCATGGTGTTATTTTCCTTGAAGGCTAATCAATTCAGGGCAGGTATTCTAAGCGGGATTGAGAAATATTTCAAAAAAAGCTTGAATCAATAGCCGCATTTTCTATTACTTGGCAGATCAGTTAAAATGTAAAAATTTTGTTGTTGCCTTTTAGGAAGGCTTTCTTATGTCTTTGGATGAGAGTCGAAAAAATAAGCTCGAATTTAACAAACTACAGAAGCGTCTGAGGCGTCACGTGGGCAATGCTATCGTTGATTATAATATGATCGAGGATGGCGATGTTATTATGGCCTGTATTTCTGGTGGTAAAGATTCGTTTACCATGCTGGATATTTTATTGAACCTAAAAAAAACGGCCCCAGTTAACTTTGATGTGGTTGCGGTTAATTTGGATCAAAAACAGCCCGGTTTCCCTGAACATGTGTTGCCTGCGTATTTTGAGTCGCTCAATATCCCTTACTACATCATTGATAAAGATACCTACAGTGTCGTGAAGCAAAAAGTGCCAGAAGGGAAAACAACCTGTGGGCTTTGTTCTCGCTTGCGCCGAGGTACTCTTTATGCTTTTGCTGAAGAGATTGGGGCAACTAAACTCGCGCTGGGCCACCACATGGATGATATTGTTGAAACCTTGTTTTTGAATATGTTTCATGGTGCAAGGCTTAAAGCGATGCCGCCTAAGCTGCGCTCGGATGATCAACGCAATGTGGTGATTCGCCCGATGGCCTATTGCCGTGAGAAGGATATTCTTGCCTTTGCAGAACAGCGTGAATACCCGATTATTCCCTGTAATCTCTGTGGCTCACAAGAAAACTTACAACGGCAAAATATCAAAGCCATGTTAACCCAGTGGGATAAAGAAACCCCAGGGCGCGTTGAAAGTATTTTTAAATCTTTACAAAACGTGAGCTTAAGCCAGCTTGCTGATAGAGAGCGTTTTGATTTCGAAAATTTACCTCTCGATCGATCCGGAGAGCGAGAAGCATACACCTATGATGAGGCCAAGGTATCATCGACCAACCTAGCCACAGATGCCATGCTTAAGGTGGTTAATATTTCTTAAACCCAGCTTTATGGGTTATTAAGTTCATTGATGAGGACTCATTCCTTAACGAATAGCCCCTGTTACAGATAATTCGCTCAAAATAATAAGAAAAACGCTTTATGAAAACTCCCCAATGTCTTAGCGCATTTGCTTGCCTTTTACTTTCTATCGTGTTGCTTGTTGGCTGCTCTGATGAAACGACGATTATTAGCGGTGGTGGTTCAAATGACACACCAACGAATGAAACGCCGACAGATGAAACGCCAGAGACGCCCAATGGTGTTACCAATGCCGTTGGATTTAGTGTACTTGCAGCGGCAAAAATTGCGTTAGCAGAATATGACGCGACTCAGGGCTGGCAGTTAATTGATCAAGTCAGTTCAACTGATAGTGGTGACTATGCCGATCAAGGGGAGTTTACTTTAGATTATAGCGAGTTGAATGATAACCAATGGTATCTACTTACCGCCAGTGATGGCGTTGAACGAGATAAAGATCAAGATGGTCAATTGGATACCTATGATACAGATGTTAAAGGGGTATTACGAAGTTTAGCTAAGGGTCGTTGGCTTAAGGCCCAGTCGGGCAGCCATATTTCCATTGCAACTGAATTAGCCTATCAAAGGGTGAAAGATCAATTGATAGGCGAGTTAGATGCTGCTGCGTTAGAAGAGGCGCTTAATCAACAAGCGGTGCGTATTTTAAATGATCAATCAGCGAAGGCTATCGATTTGCTTGAGTTCCATCCTAAAAACGATGCTGACTCTCTTGATTTGTATATAGTCACTAAGACAGCACAGATGCAAGGCCTTTGGATGGAAGGTTCTTCTATTAATTTGGCTTTTATGCCTTATCAAGAGCGTATCGAACTCAATGATAAAGCTTCAGGTGAAGGAGAGTACGTACTTAATGCGGATGAAACCTTTGTGTTTCAAGCGGCGGGGTCTTCTGGGCTTCATAGGATTAATTTGGCATCTTTTGAGGTTACCACCTTTAAGCCTGAAACGGTTCGAGTGAAAGATCGCCTCACCTACAACGCGCATGAAAATCGTATTTATACCCCGATAACAGGCGGTGGTATTGGTGTGTTTGACGTTGAAACGCAAAGTTTTCTTACCCCATTGTTAGATGCTGTCAACGTTCGAGATGTAAAATACTGCGAATCTACCAAGACACTGTATGCCCTTAATCGCACGGACTTGATTGTTTATGATACCGAGACTCAGTCCCATGCTACAAGCACGGTTAATGATACAGAGTTTCTAAGCTTATCTGCTGATTGCAGTGAAATCTATCTATTACAAGATGAAGCTCTAGAGATTTTGGATGCAGCGACCTTTGCAGTTAAAGAAAGCTACACCTTAGGATATTATGCATCGAATGTAGCTGAGTTGAGCAATGGGTTGTTGTTAGCTACCTATGATTCAGGCTTGAGTTATATCGACCGTTCGCTTAAGACCGTCACAGAATTTTCAGCGCCGAATGACCAAGAGGTTTATAGTGTAACGCCGACGGCTAGCGCCAATGTTTTTTATGTTCTAACCGAGTACGAAGTCTTTAAGTTTAATACTCAAACCCTAGCTTACGAAAGCCAAACACCAGCTTTTAGCAATCCAGAAGAGCTTTATGCGTATTATGGCGTGTATTCTTCCAGGCATGATTTGTTAGTCTTTGGTTATGAGTTGCAGATTGCTAATCATTATAACGGTCGAAATACCGTGCTGGATGTATTTGATAATTTTGGCACTACTCAAGCATTGGCGCTCAGTGATGACCAGAAAACACTTTACTACACAACCTCTCAATCAGGTGGTACCTTGGTTATTCATGATACGGAATCAGCAACTGAGGCAGGCTATCTCACAGGTGTTAATGCTTACTTTTTTGTGGTCAATACGGCAAAAAACACCTTGGTAATGTCGGCTGGAGGCAATCATTTAGGCATTTTTGATCTATCAAATTCTACGTTTAACCAATATAGTTTTTCGGGTAGTTTCAGCGACGGTGCGCTTGATCAGGTCAATCAGCGTTATTATGTTGATAATACCGATGATAATACGATCGATATTATTGACCTTAATACCAATAGTTTTGTTGAATCGCTTGATTACGGTTGTAGCCATGTCTGGGGGCAGTGGTTAACCCTTTCGCAAGATAACTCCCAGCTACTTAGCAGTTGCACTTTTAAAGAAGACATCACCGTTTATGATATTTTGAGCAAAACGGATTCAACCATTAGCACGCCGCATCGCCTGGTTCGATTTAGTGCTTATGATAATGACAATACCTTCTATTATTTTGGCGATGATGAAATCACAAAGCACAACCTGGCTAATGATAGCTATGTAACCCTATCTTATAGTGATCAAACCTTATTCACGATCAAGGAAGTTGAAGGCACTCACTGGGTTATTGCAGGTGGCAATAGTGCGTTAGTTGCGATCAATTTTGCCACAGGTGAAGCGGTTGATTTGTACAGAGACTATGCGAACGAGTTTGTTATTAAAGGCTCTGTGGCTTACATTGCAGCAAGTTCGGGTGGTATTGTTAAACTGGATCTTTCGGATTTGTACTAATTCAAGAGGCTACCGACTATGTCGTTCATGATAACGTTAGCGGTAGCCTAGATTTATAATACTCTCGCAAAAAAGTTTTTTAGTTTGTTATTGATAAAGTCTGGCTGCTCAAGTGCTGAGATATGTCCGGCTTTTGGGATAATATCCAACTTGCCGCGTTTGAGGTAATTCAGCATGGTTTGTGATTCGCTCACAGGTCTTGGCAAATCTTCTTCGCCTGTGAGAATGAGTACCGGTGCTGTGATTTTTTGCAATTGCTGTAATGCGTTGGCTCGGCTAAAAATTAATCGACCAATGTTGGTGAGTTCAGGGAGTTGCTCTTTAGTAAAGCTTTGTAGGCGCTGATTAAATGCCTCAACACAAGGCAAACCTTGCTCAATAGACTGAGGTGCAAAGAAAAAAGGCGTAATGGTTTGTGCCATGGCTTTGGAGATGGATTGTTCGTCATCGATCTGATCAAGAAGACCAAAATATAAGCCTTGCGAATTTTCTGGCTCATCACCAAGATAGGTGCCCATTAAGACTAATGCGTTGATGCGGCTTGGGTGATTGGCTGCTAGTGTTGCCCCCCACATTCCCCCAACAGATAAGCCAACAAGTGAAAAGTGGTCGATATTTAGGTGATCCATGAGTTCAATCATGTACTCACTATTGTCGTAAATTGATGTCATGCAACAGGGTGATGCCTCTGATTCACCATGTCCCCAGAGGTCAGGGACAATACATCGGTAATGCTTGCTTAAGGCGTCTATCTGCGGTTGCCACATGTTTTGATCAAATAGGTAACTGTGCCCAAAAAGAAGAACATCGCCTTTTCCCTTATCGATGTAAGACAGGCGCTGGCCTTTAATGGTGTGTTGCTTTTTCATGGTGTCAATCTTGTCTTGTATGTCTAGGAGTCAATCCAAGAGCAGACAATGCGGCCTAAATTCCAAATAAGTGGCAAAATTCTTCGCACTTTTCTTTTAAGTGTATCTTTAAATAGGCGGACTATTCGCAGAAATTTTTCAAAAAATTTACCTTGCTTCTATGCAATCTATGCTCGAATGCAAATCTCGAGCAAGCTTCTAGGAGTCTGTCAGTTCTCAGGGAGGCTCTGGTTTCTGTGGTCAGTAGGTTTAGAGAAAAAAAAGCCAATAAAGTTTAGCATTCGAAACCTTTTGACTATGTTGTTGTGAAAGTGGCGCTTTCTTATGTGGCTTGCATTAGTGCATAGCACAGTAATCCGCTTGAGTCCCATGGCTTTAGGCGGTAATATGCCGTTTTTTATTGGAGCGTTTTAGTATGTTTACGGGTAGTCTGGTGGCCCTGGTCACTCCCATGGATTCTGCTGGAAATATCGACTGGGATAATCTGACGAAACTGGTTGATTGGCATTTGCAAGAAGGGACACATGGTATCGTTGCCGTGGGGACAACAGGTGAATCCGCTACTTTAGATGTCAAAGAGCATTTGGCGGTGATTGCCAAAGTGGTTGATCAAGTCGCAGGCAAAATCCCAGTGATTGCAGGTACGGGGGCAAACGCGACCCGAGAAGCCATCGAAATGACGATAGAGGCCGAACAAGCAGGTGCAGATGCTGCGCTTTTGGTAACGCCATACTATAACCGCCCAACGCAAGAAGGCTTGTTTTTACACCATGAAGCCATTGCTAAGGCCGCTAAAATTCCCCAAATTCTTTACAATGTTCCGGGTAGAACAGCTTGTGATATGTTGCCTGAAACCATCATTCGTTTATCTAAGGTTCATAATATTGTCGCAGTCAAAGAAGCGACTGGTGATGTCGCTCGAGGTGAGCAGGTTTTAGCCGGTTGTGATACGAATTTTGCGTTGTATTCTGGCGACGATGGCAGTTTTTTAGATCTCTTCAACGTTGGGGCAACTGCCAATATTTCTGTGACGGCCAATGTCGCGCCTGGGTTAATGGCCCAGATCTGCGAAAAAGCCTTAGCGGGCGATGTTGATTCTGCAAAGCAATTAAATGCCAAGCTTGAAGGCTTACATCATGCATTATTCTTAGAGGCAAACCCTATCCCTGTTAAATGGGCGCTTGCTAAAATGCAAAAAATGTCCGAAGGGATTCGTTTGCCGTTAACCGTATTAGATCAACAATATCATCAAGATGTGCTTGATGCGTTAGCGGCAGCAGGAGTCTAATCATTGATGAGGCTTTCGTTGATTTTCTCTCATGTTAGATCGTTACCATCCAAAACCTCACGCGTTGTCTTTGCTAGGGTTATTGCTGGCTTAGTTTTTGCCGGCTTAGTTGTTGTCGGCTTAGTGGGTTGTAGCTCCACTCCAAAAGACGACACAGGTTGGTTTCGAGATCGCGATTATGACTATCGATTTGCCACGCAATCCAAGCGTACAGCCATTCCTCAAGGGTTAGATGAAAACAAAATTCTTGATTATTATCCGGTGCCGCCATTAAAGGTTAAAGACACGCCCTTTGTTGATGGCTTGGTGATGCCTCCGCCCCCTGTCGCAGCTGATAAAAATAAAGTGACCCTTCAAACGCTGGGTGCGCGTCAATGGTTGTTAGTCTCTGCTTCACCTAGTCAGCTATGGCCGCTCTTAAAAGCCTGGCTTATTAATGATAAAAAAATGCTAACAGGTGCTAAAAGCCGCGAAGGCTTGCTGACAGCTAAAGATGCAAGCGGCACTTATGTATTTCATGTTGATCAAGGGTTTCAACGCAATACGGCCGAATTACGATTAGATTATCGCCCGGTGAATGCAGGTGAGAGCACGCAGGAGGTTGAGCGCGACTATCTTACCAATATGGGCAAATATCTATCTGATGCCTTAGATAAGCCGAGTTATTCGTTTGCTGCTCGAGAAATAAGTACAGAGCCTTCAATGACGTTGCAGCGCAGTGTTAGTGGTGCAAATGAATTAATCTTATATGTTGATAATGAACGGGCGGTTGCGGCAGTGAAAAAAGCGTTAGAAAAGGCGCAGTTCACGCTTGAGTCAAGTGTGCGAAAAGGCGAAGTCACCGAAATACCGGCGACTTATTTCCCGAGGCTTCTAGAAAAGCCCGGTTTCTTTGCTAGACTGTTTGGCGCTGACCCAGAAGGCTTGGATAAAAGTATCCCCCATGCGGGAAATCATTATGCTATTGTGATCACCCCCTTAGCGAATAAAAAACAGCAGGTTAAGGTGATGTCTGCCGATGGTGGCGCGGTGGCCAGTAATGAAAATCGCGATATGACCTTATTGTTAAAACGCTATTTATCTTAACTTTTGTTTTAGATGATAGGCGCAGTGAAAGGATGAATGAGGGCTAGATGCGATTTTGTTCATTGGGTAGTGGCAGTAAGGGCAATGCGACCCTGGTGCAATCGGATGAAGCACTGGTTATGATTGACTGTGGCTTTCCTTTAAAAGTCACCCTGCCACGATTGGCTGATATGGGCGTGTCGCCTGAGCAAATTGATGCGATTTTAGTGACGCATGAGCACGGCGACCATATTGGAGGCGTTAGTCGTCTGGCAAGAAAATTCGATATCCCTGTGTATTTGACTCAAGGCACCTATCGCTCAAAAAAAGTGGATGAAAAAACCAAGGTTACCTTTATTCAACCGGACATGCCGCTTCATATCAAAGATATGTTGATTCACCCTGTCACTGTCCCTCATGATGCAAGGGAGCCTTGTCAGTTTGTTATTGAAAAAGCCGATCGTTCGTTAGGCGTATTGACCGATTTAGGGTCATTGTCTCCTCATGTGCAACGCGCGTTTTCTGATTGTGATGCCTTGGTATTAGAGGCTAATCACGATGTTGATATGTTGATGAATGGCCCTTATCCTCCTTCGTTAAGGGCGCGTGTGGCCGGAAATTGGGGGCATTTAAGTAACCAGCAGGCTTTTGATTTTTTGCAGGGTGCTGGAGTGAAGCTCCCAAGTACCTTAGTCCTTGGGCATATTTCGATGCAAAATAATTCAGAGGATAAAGTAAAATCGGTGTTTTCATCCATTGAATCGCAGGTGCCAAAGATGCACTATGCAACACAGGATGAAGGCTATGATTGGCTTGATGTATAAACGCAATAAACCATTTGAAGTGAAGAGGAATTGATAATGATAAATGACTTGTTATCCGCAAATAAAGCGTGGGCAGAGGCAAAAAAAGCTGATCAAAGTGATTACTTTGAAAAATTAAGCCAAGGTCAATCACCAGAGTATTTATGGATCGGTTGTGCGGATAGCCGTATTCCCGCTGAGTCTTTGTTAGGGCTTCAGCCAGGCGAGTTGTTTGTGCATCGAAATGTTGCTAACCAGGCACAAGTGAATGATCCTAACAGTATGTCTGTGGTTCAGTATGCAGTCACTGCACTTAAAGTAAAGCATATCATCGTTTGTGGTCATGTAGGGTGTGGCGGTGTTAAAGGTGCATTAACTCAGTCTGTTGATGGGTATCTTGATGCTTGGTTAGCGCCTGTGGTGAAGATTGCTCAAGACAACAAAGCGGATTTGGATGCATTAGCCACAGAAGACGAAAAAACGACCTTGCTTGCCAAACTGAATGTTAAGCACCAGATTGATGAGTTAGCCAAGCACCCCATCATCAAAGCGGCTTGGGAGGTAGGGCAAGATCTTGCATTACATGGCTGGTTATTTGATATGCCTACAGGTGAGTTGGTTGATCTGGATTTATCGGTAAAAGGTTAATCAGCGTCGTCGATTCCCTTTTTAGGGAATCGATTTTACTCATCAATCACCACAATATCATCAATCAACCAGCCTCTAAAGCCATTGGATAACGCATCTTTAGTATCAAACTGGAATTTGATATGAACCACTTGGCCTTTATAGGCTGATAAATCTATTATTTCTTCAACCCAAACTGGGGGCTGATCAAAACCTGCCGAGCTATAGGGTTTACCCTCAATATCTTTGCCTATGGGCGAAAAAGTAGGGTTTAATTGCCGTATCTCTTCAAAGCTGACTTTGCCATCCGTGCTGATCCAAATCGTCATTTGATCAAAGCCATCTCGATTGGATAAGGCTGCTTCAATTTCCCACCAGGTTTTAAAGCGCAAGGTAGGCTTGTTAGTGTCAATCAGATTAATGGCTGGACTTATCAATGCACCCGTATGCGCAGCTTTGGATGTGCCACCACTGAGTAGAAAATCATTGTCTGATTGCTCATGGATATAGCTCCCCGTATCTGATTGACCAAACCAATAGGCAAAGTGGCCACGAATGGCGTCAGGCAGTAATGCCTCCCCCTCATGCTGGCTGGGTGTTAAAGCAAAGCCTTGATCTTGCATGCGATTGAGAATCGAATTTTCTGATAGGTTGATGCGATGCCAAAGGCCTGTGGTTTCAAGGCCATTCTCGGTTTCGCTATCATCAGCAAATAAATGATTTGATGCCGTGTCATTTTTGGTCAACAGGATGTTTTGTGTTCGGGTAAGATCAGAAAGCAGGGTGACTTGCACGGTGTGGGTTTTATATCCTCTTGCACTGACTTCCAGGGTGAATGCGGTAATTTCATTGCCTAGATTGTCAAATAGGCTGATGTTATGGAAGTTATAGATTCCATTTTCATTTGTTTGATTTAACCGAATGACGCCTTGGGTTTGTTCGCCGCCAGAGAGTCTGACCGTTGCCTGTTTAACAGGGGAGCCGTGCTCATCCAAGATCAACCCATCAAGGCCACCAAGCCCTTGTACATCAAGGGGAAACAATCGTAGCGTTAACTTTTGCTGGGCTAAAGCGTCAATAGCGAAGGTTTTACTGCTGGGTTTAAATCCTGGCTTTTGAACGCGGATTTTGTAATGCCCAGGTTTAAGCCAAAGTGTGCTGCTGCCATCGATCGCCGTTTTACCTGATGGGTAAGAGGCACCGACGGATAAATTTTCCATCTGAATGGTTGCATCGGCGAGTGTTTGTCCAGATTCGTGGTCGCGTAACGTTAAGCTCACTTTGGATAGTTGAATGGGTAAGCGGTTTTCAATGGTTTTTTCCATTCCATCTTCTGTACGAAGATCAATCGACAGGTGCGCTCGAAAATCAAGCCCTGCGTCATTAAATCGGATCCGGCTGGTATCGGTATTCTCTGTAAATTGACTCACTAAGAGCGGCGCACTATTCCCTTCTGGCTGTTGGAATAACTCGCCTGTTATACGCGTAATTTGGCTGCTATTGAGATAGGGTGTGAGATTTAAGGAGAGCTCAGTATCAAAAGGGTTATTAAGGGTAAAGTGCCATTTAAGCTGGTTTTCTAGGGTATCTTGCGCAGCCTTTATCGATTGGTATGCGTTAATCATTGGGATGCTAATATTTAACGCTTTTGAGCGGGTAGGTGTCGCATATCGATTGTGTATTTGCTCGCTCGCACCTTGGATTAAAAACTGTTTGACTTCTGCTGCGGTGAAGTTTGGGTTTAGTGAAAATACTAACGAAGCAACACCGGCCACGACGGGAGTTGCAGCAGAAGTTCCTAAAAAATTTTTATAATCGATGGCTGACAAACTTTTAAAATGCGCAGGTGCTGCGAGATCAACCAGTTGGCCGTAATTGCTGTAGTAATAAAGCGATTTTTCTTTCGTGTGAGATGCGACAAAAATGACATTATCTAGTGGTGCGTACTCCCCCGTTTGGCTTAGGTGCAGTGCAGGACTATGGAATTGCCCATCAATGCCATACACATTGTTATAGCCTTTACCGTTATTGATGCCATTACCAGCTGACCAGACAAACAACTTATCTGGGTGTTGTTTTGCCAATGATCGGAATTGGCTTGTTGATTTTATGGCCTCTGCTTTACTTTTATTGGATTGTTGGTCATTTGTTGTATCAATATCTTTAGGGATGTAGCCAGGTATTGCACAAGAGCTTGTAATGACACGGGTGTTCTTATATTTAGTGAGCGATAAGACGCCATCATAGCTATTACCGGATAAGAGCACTTGCGATTGCCAATTGATGCCGGCCATACCCTGTTGGTTATTGGTGACAGCGGCAATAGTGCCTGCGACGCCATTACCATGATCCATGAAAACGGCTTTATCGGTATGCACGAGCTCTTCTAACACTCGCCCCTGTAATTCGGGGTGTTCGGTTTCAAAGCCACCATCAGAAATACCGATTTGTATGTCAGGGTTTCCTGATGAAAGTTGCCAGGCTGCTGGCGCATCGATCATTTCCAAATGCCAATTATCGCCCCTTGGGGTATCTGACCACTCTGTGTAATCATTGGTCTCAAAAAGGGTGGATTCAATTTTGATGAATGCATCCCCTTCATACCATCTGGGTTCGATGCTATGCACACCCATGTGATGATTAATCCTATCAAGCGCTAGAGCGGATTCATGCAAGGTATCATCAAACTGAATCAGTGTGCCTTGAGATTCATCAAAGCCTATCCAGGTGAGTAAAGGCTCTGTTTCTATCAGTGATTTTACCTTTTCTTTTGTGAGTGTTGGTGCAATGACCCAGGATTGATTGAGAATAATACCGGCAATTTCTTCAATGGGTCGGTGGCCATCGTTATTTTCGATTTTATTGAAGTCGAAAGGGAAGTGTTCTCTGATAGTAAAGTGAATGGAGCGAACGGCATTGCTCATATTTGAAGTAATTTTTAATCGATAAAGCCCGGGTGTATCAAGTTCAAAAAAAGCCGTTTTGCGATTGTCGGATACAGTGAATGGAACCTTGTCTACAGGGGCTTCTTCAATATCCCAGCGTACAAATCCGTAGTTATCCTTATTGACGATATGAATTGAAAATGCCTCGCCTATTGTTGGTAGTTGGCTAAAAGCAAATTCGGCATTGCTAAGATCCTTCACAGGATAGACCTGTATTGTTATCTGATCGGTTAATGTATTGGCCGATGGATTGGTTGACTGAATTTGAAAGACCAAAGTTTGCTCTGTAAAGACTTGAGGGGCTAAAAAACTGGCATTCAAACTATCACTATGATTGATAGAGACGGGTAAGCCACTTATTTGTTGCCAAGTGACAACTAGATCCTCATTAGGAATCCATCCACTTGCATTAAAGACAAAATGGGTATTGGAGGGGATGGCTGTATCAGCCCCAGCATGGAGATAGGGCGATTTTGATGATTTTGATTCACAACCAAGTAATAGGCCAATGAGTACAAGGAGGGCAGCGAAATTAGGTCGAATAGGTAAGCTAATCATTGCTGTCGTCCACTGTTGAAGGTAGAGGTTCGTGTGCGAGTTGAATTTCTATCCATGCGCTATTTTGGTTGTCGAAATCTAATATTTCTTGGATGTGTGTTTGGAAAAATTCAGCATGTACAATTAATTTGAGGGATGATAAGTGCGAAATAAGCTCTTTGGGCAGTCCCAGCGCAAAATCTCCTTCTTCATTGGTTTGCATTATGGTAATTGGTGCAGAAATATGATTGCCAAGAACGATAGATACCTCAGCGTTGGGAATAGCCTTCCCTTGTGGTGTCGTCACTTGTCCTTGAATGGTTGGAAGATTTTTTTCATCAAGTGGCATTAAGAGAATGTCAAAGGCAATCAATTGTTTTTCTTGGATATTTAGGATTTTTGTTAAAGGGGCGAACCCGTCAAGACTAAACTGACATTGGTATTTTCCTTCCGGAAGAATAAGTGGGCTTATGCCTTCATGCAGGTAAGTGATGGCTGTAAATTGATTCGATCTGATAGGGTGTGCGTCTACTCGGCTAATGTGAACACTCACATTATTAAGTACTTGCTGGCTTTCGGCATTTTTTATGTTAAAAGATATTTCGCCAAGTTTTAGTGCGGCAATATCATCGAGTGCCAGATCTGGGTCATTGGTCTGTTCTTCTTTTGCTTGCAAGGGGGCATCATCGGTTAAAACGAGTGCTTGTGTCTCTTCTTCTAGTTGATAAATCTTGGTAGTTTTGCCATTTTTTGTCACATG
>JAPOUS010000212.1 GCA_026708525.1 Cellvibrionales bacterium | reverse complement strand
GTTGGTGATTGAATGACATCAATATTTATTTTTGCCTTGCTATTTTGAAGATAAGCGATCGATTTATTGCGCGTTTCTGTGTACAGCGATGATTTGATCGGTTGATCAACGCTCACCGATAACTGCGCGTCCATGGTCACTGTATCAAACACATAACTGCTAATGTCATTCAGTACACTTAATCCAGTAGAAAAAAAATCTGGGCTTTGTGTAATGACAACAACGCCGACGGTAATGTTCATTAACGAAGTTTCCTTAGTTTAAGGCGCTTTTAAGTCTCCCTTCTTAAAAGATCTTCAAGTCACCTTAAAAAATAATCAAAAAATCTGTAATGAATTTAGTTTGTGTAAATGACTAAACCCGTAAAATTTTGTGATAGTTTTCTTTCACCAATTATTGTTTTTAAACGTTTACGCCTAAGATTTAAGTGAGGCATTAATGTCTAAAAACAACTTATCCTGTTTTTCTCACGCCTGTGAGAAACTTGCATTCCCTAGTAGGTTAATACTATTTGATTAATCGTCTTCTTTTATCGTCACTGTGCCAGATGAGCCATCTAAGACTAAAAGATCACCGGTTTTAATTTTGGTTGTCGCATGCTTTAAGTTAACAATGGCGGGTATACCAAACTCCCTTGCCACAATGGATGAATGCGAAAGGGTAGAGCCGATATCAGTGACCACGCCTGATGCTAGTAAGAATAAAGGCGTCCAAGTGGCGTCTGTAAATTTAGCCACTAAGATTTCACCTTTTTGTAATTCAGATACTTGTGCTTGAAGATTCGTAATGACACGCGCTTTGGCAACTAACTGACCTGGGCTTGCTGCTAACCCTGTGAGGGTGTTACCGGTAATTTCGGATTCCTCTGATTTTGCTTTCGGTTGAAATCCGCCAATAAGCGCCATTGGTGGCTCTTCGGCATGCTGATTAAATAAATGCTGCCGGCGATTTTTCTCTAACAGTTGTGGCGAGAAAGCATCTTGCGCTGGCATGTTACCGGCAACATAATCACGGAAACGATTGAAGTCGATATAAGGTAAATCCGAGGCATTTAGAATGCCGTTCTTTTCAAGACGACTCAGCACCTCAACAATAATTTTTCGATAAAACCATGTTTCAGTAATAAAGGTGGGACGTGTTTCTTCACGGCGCTCACTCATTTTACTGTAAAGCTTGATTAATAATTGAATTTTTTTACGAGGCCCAAAGGGTAGGTTTTGTAAGAGCTGCTCGCTATCGGTTTCTCGCTTGCTGGCGGTTTCTTGTAACACCTTATCAAGGTCAATGTCGTTCTCTAAATAGGATTTGATTACATTAAACAAATAGGTTGGATCATCACTCCATCTTGGGATGGATAGCTCAAATTCCTGGCGTCCACGCGAACCAAAATTGAATAAAAATTGTTTAAATCCTTTGTGGTAGAAGTGCTCGGATTCAGGTGCGTTGGGCAATATATCCAACAATTCGTCAGCTGTATGGTTTTCAAAAAGGGCTTTTAAATTGGCGTTTTGTTTTACTTCATCGACTAAATCGACAATGCCTTTTGTCACTTCGATGGTGCGTAGGTTGTTCATCGAGGATTTAATGCGATTCTGTAAGCCTTCGCCTTGTCCTTTTAAATGTTCGTCGCAAGCTTCCGTTAATGCATCGTAGAGCGCGAAAGATTGAAGGAAGAAGGGCATGTAAGCCGCACAGGCATCTAAAAAGTGTTTATCAATGCGTGACAGTTCGAGATTCAACTGCTGTAAAGTCATATTAGGCAGATCAAGCGCTAAAAACCGCTCGGTTTCTGATTGACGCAGTTGAGTCATGGACTGTACAGTTTTTTCTGCTGTGCGTAAATTATGCACTTGGCTTTTTAACCAAAACCAGGCACTTTTAGCGTAATCCCACCCTTTAACCCCTTCACCATAAGGGTTTTTGTAATGAGTGAAGTCCAATTCTTCGGTTGCATAACGTGTGGTGAACTTCATTTCATCTCGAGTAGGGGGGCATTGCCGTAGCATGTGAGCAGAACCAGAAATATTCAAATACACATGACCTTGAATGTACCCCATATAGTTATCGCTATTGCCAATACTTTTTAGCCCCATGGTTTTAATAGCAGGCCCATGAATGTTTCGCTGGTAGAAATCACAGAATGATAAACCGAGCGGGGTCATCAAACCTGTAACAATTTCACCGGTATCCATGCGTGAAAACATCGCTCCTTCTTTATGGGCAGGGTTGTTATCCCAGGGGTTGGCGTATATAACGCTGGGCTCTGCGGATTCCAGGGTGGTTGTAATGGGCCTTGCTTGAAGTAACCAGAGTTTACCGTCTTTAAATGCCCATTCAATATCCAGTTCTTTACCATAATAGATAGCAAGCTTTTTCGCTTGCTCTGCGAGCTGTTTGATCTGATTGTCACTTAAGCAGGGCAGTTTTTTTTGTTCATGTGGTGTCTCAATTAAGCAAATCTCGCCATTGTTATCTCTTGTGCAGTACTTTGATTTTTCGTTGATAGAAAAATCACTAATGCTCAAATCACGTTTATTGACAGTAAAGCTATCGGTAACGACTTGACCTGAAACGACTCCTTCGCCTAAGCCATAACAGCCTTCAATAATCAGTTGATTTTTATTGCCGGTAATGGGATTTTGTGTGAATAGAACCCCAGCGCAATCAGCGTCAATCATTTGTTGAATAACGACAGCAATTGCTTGTTCTTCTTCAATTTTGTTTTTTTCATCATAGCCTTGCACACGATCAGCAAAGAGTGAGCTCCAGCAAGCTTTGACTTTATTCAGCACCGCTTCTTGGCCTTCAACATGTAAGAATGTGTCATATTGCCCAGCAAAGGATTTATTTTCGGCATCTTCGCCAATCGCTGATGAGCGTATAGCTACCGTGCTATCTTGGCCAATTTTTTCATAGGCGGCAGTGATGCCTGCTTTAATCGCCTCAGGAATATCTGCATTTTGTATGGCAGTTTGAATGGCTGAACTATTGCCCTGGTTAAGCGCTTCATCAATCTTGGCTTCAGCTAAAAATGCTTTGTAAGCAGGTACAGTTACACAAAAAGCTGGAGGAACGGGGAAGCCTGCTTGGATCATTTTATGCAATGACTGGGCTTTGCCGCCGAGTTCGAGTGTTGATTGTTCGCCTTGTCCGGAAATTTCAATGACGAGATCTTTTGCATCCATGATGTTATCCATAGCTATAAAGGGTATTTGGCTCTAATGGTTTAAATAAAGGTTACGAATTTATCTGCTCAGAAGCGGTTGTTTTTTGTGCTTTTTGTCGCTGAGAAAAATGATTAATTTGCTCAACTGCCATAAACGCGGCTTTGACAGCACTTTCGATATTGCCAATGCCGATGCTGTCTTGATTGGCAAAAACGACTTGCCCGCAGGTGGCATCAGCTGCGATCAATGGGATCGGTTGGCTGGCCTTTTCGAAGACTCGGCTAGCTTGTTGCCCTTTGGTTGAAACAACCAGACCTTTAGGCCATGCCCAAAGTTTGATATCACGAATCAGGCTAGCATCAATGCCTTTGGCTGCGAGTAGTGAAGCAATTTCTTTATAGGTTTGCTGTTGCAATGTTTTAAAATCTGCTTTGGCAAGCTTGCCTTGATCTTGTTTCAGCGCAATAGGCTTTAACAGACTTAAGACACCAACATTTTTATGAAAGCTATCATCCATCCAATGCGGTACCAGGCATACACCGGTTTTGACCCATTCCAGTGGACGGCTTGCATCGTAGGGTTCGATAGCGTAGCCACCAAAATACGCATCAAGTACCGATTTTTCTAACATCACATTCGCTAAACAATAGTCATGATGTGCAATTTGTTGCATAGCCTTTTTCTGTTCAGAAGGAATCGACGAATAGACGTGATGAAAACTGTGTTTAGGGGCAGCCCACACTATCTGGTTAGCTTTTACTTGGTATGTTTCACTATGGCTTAAGAAGGTGATAGTGGCATTATCATCAATACGTGTTACATCGACGTTATTGATGAGATGGACGTTATCTTTTTTATCTAATGCTGATAGAAGCTTGCTTGAAACACTGCCATTACCACCGGGCAATGTGACCAGGGTGCCTTTTAAATAGCCAATTAAAAAATGAATACCAACATAAGCGGAAACATCGTGAATGGATAGGCATTCAACGCGTAAGGTCGTTTCGATGGCATTTTCGACTAATTGGCCAAATTTCTTTTGCGGTCGAATGCTCTTGGGTAAGTCCTGGTGTTTTTGTGGTTCAAACAAGTAGGAGTACAGTGAAATGGCATCCAATTGTTCCATTAAATCTCTCGCCATGCCATCACCTTCTTGATAAGGCATTTCGGGGAACTGACCGGATTCACGACTAAAGTTTTCTAAAAAGTTGAATAGATCGGCAAAGATAGGGTCGCCTACGCTCTTGGGTGAAACAACAAAGGGTTTCCCAACAATCCAATTAAGGATGAGTGTGCTGGTTGATTTCCATACAGAAAGCTTTAATAGCTCGGCTGGGTGCTTTAGAATCGCGATAGTGACTTCGCCAATGGCTTTCATTAGTAGGTTAGTATCGAAAAAAACAATGGTGTCAGGGCCGGTATCTTTCCATTGATTATCTAATCCTAGTTTAGATAATAGTGATACCATAGGTGTCCCTTTAACAGGGGCTTGAAAGCATACCCCTGCTGTGGGGTGCTTTAGCCCTTGCTCTTGTTCAAATCGAGCATTTCCACCAAAAACGGCAGATTTTTCAAGCAGGAGGACAGGGTTATTCAATTCAAAGGCTGCGGTTAATCCCGAAACACCCCCACCGATGATGACCACATCATAATGATCTTGAATACTTTGCTGGGCATTAATTGACGACTGGCTAGGTTGCTCAAACCCTTTGGCTTTTAATTGGATCGCATCGGAGACGTTAATTTTGTTGTGCACTCTCAGCATATATATGGCAGCAGCCATAAAAATCGCATCTAGCGCTATTACCTGCGGTTGCGATCGCCAAAGGATCACAATAAAACCTACCATCATAATCATTTGTGCATAAATGACGAGTTTAATCCCTTTGGTATTAAAAAGCAGGGCAAGGCCAGAGGCGGCAAGGGCGATACCTACAAAAATATTCATAGCGATAGCATTTTCTGCTATCCAAAAAGACAAGCCTTCGACCATTGTACCCTGGTTGGCGACATGTGCAGCGACTAATATCTTTGGGACATCCTCAATCTGAGGAAAGGCTTTTGCTATACCTGCAATTAAATAGAGAAAGCCGAAAATGCGTTGTACGACCATGTTGGGTTACTTCCTTAAACCAAGTTTGCGGGCGATGATTTCGCGTTGTATTTCATTTGTCCCTGAAAAGATTCTAGAAGGTAGTGCATCTAACAGGTTCTGTAAAATGCCCATTTCAGGATCAATGGCGGAACCGCCAAAAATTTGAATTAGATCAAGACTTGATTGAACGGCAAATTCTGAAATCAATAATTTACTCAGTGCGATTTGGCATTCTGCATCTTTGCCTTGATCGTATAACCAACCTGAGCGGTAAAGCATAAGTTTTGCGCACTCAAGACGGGCTTTTATGTCGATAATCTTATTAGAGATAGATTGGTTGTGGCCAATGGGTTGGCCAAACTGTTCTCGTGTTTTAGCTTGCTCTATCGCCTTATCTAACATTCTTTCTATGGCGCCGACGTAGATTGCAAACAGACACCCTTTTTCCCATATCATAGAATCATGAAACATAGCGCCACCTGCGCCTTCAAAACCTACTCGCTGCGTTTCAGGAACAAATACATCATCCATAAAGACATTGCCCCAAGTTGAAGTAGGCAAGCAATGTTTTTCACAAGATTTACTGACGGATAACCCTGGTGTCTCTTTTTCGACTAAAAAGCTACTTACGCCAAAAAAGCTTTGATTGGGATCAGTTTTAGCGTAAATCAAAAATATATCGGCGGCAGGTGCATTAGTAATAAAACATTTTTGCCCGTTGATCTTGTATCCACCGTCAACTTTTTCTGCTTTGCTCTTCATCTGGTAGATATCAGATCCTGCCGTTGTCTCAGTTACGGCATTTGCGGCGATGAGATCGCCACTGGCTATTTTAGGTAAATAGTGATCAAGCAGATGAGTTTCTCCAAATCGCCAGAGGGGAACCGCAGTAGCAAAGGTATGAGCGGCTAGAGAAAAAGCAAACCCCATATCTGATGAGCCTTTGCCGAGAGCTTCAAACATCAGCATGGTATCGAGTGCGGATAGGCCTGAGCCGCCGTAATTATCTGGAATGGGGAGTCCAGAAAAACCAAACTCGGAGGCTAGTTTCCATAGCGCTCTGTCAAATGTTTGATTGGAAATGCGTTGAGCAGCCCCGGGTTCAATAGCCTTAGTAGCAAAATCTAGACTTGCTTGGATGAAGGTTTTTTGTTGTTCAGAAAGTTCGAAATCCATGATCTTTTTTGTCTATGTTAGTCCCTTATTTTTAGTCTGAATTTATTACAATAATAATTATTTTGCT
>JAPOUS010000286.1 GCA_026708525.1 Cellvibrionales bacterium | reverse complement strand
AAACGCATCGAACGCGACAAGATTACTCTCATCAACTGCGCCCCTTCTGCGCTTTATGCCCTTTTAGATGTGACTCAAAGCGAGATGTATAACAAGCTTGCCAGCCTACGATGGATCTTACTCGGCGGCGAGCCCATTCAAACCGAACGCATTCAAGCCTTTTTTGAAGCGCACCCACACTGCCAGCTTGTGAATATGTATGGCCCGACTGAGGCAACCGACATCAGCACCTGCTATCAATTAGCCCCGCATGAGTTTGGCGATACTGTGCCTATCGGCAAAGCAATTCCCGGTGTTGCGACTTATATTTTAGATTCACACCAACGCTTTTTACCCGAAGGTGCCATAGGCGAGCTGTACATTGGCGGCAGTAACTTAGCTAAGGGCTACTATGGCCAAGATGAGCAAACGGCAAAGCAATTTATTTGGCACGAAGGATTAGAACAACGCTTGTATCGCACGGGCGATTTAGTTCGCTTAAAAGCCGATGGTCACCTGGTTTTTGAAGGTCGAGCCGATCACCAGGTGAAAATCCGCGGATTTAGAATCGAGCTTGGCGAAATCACTCACCAATTGCAATCCATTGCAGGCGTTCATCAAGCCATCGTCACAGACAGACTCTCGCCTGTGACGCATCAAACCTGCTTAGTCGCCTATGCCGCCGTTGACAGCGACCTGGACAATAAATCTATGCATAACGAGCTAACCCGTTTGCTCCCAGATTATATGATCCCTGAAAAACTGGTGTTGATGTCGAGCTTGCCCTTAAACGCCAACGGAAAAATTGATCGCCAAGCACTGCCCGAACCCGATTGGGCCATAGAACACCGTGAATTAATCTTGCCGCAAAATGACGATCAAACCCATTTATTAGCGATATGGCAGCAAGTACTTGAGATTGAAAACATCAGCATTGACGATAGCTTTTTTGCCATAGGTGGGCATTCATTAAAAGGGGCACAGCTGTTAGGCCGCATTCGCGATCGCTTTAAGGTCGATATTAACCTGCAAGAGATTTTTGCCAACGATAGCATTGAAAAACAAGCTGCATTAATTGAACAAAAGCAATTACAACCGGTGGTGATTCCCCCATTAACACAAGCACCGAAAGATAGCCCTAAGGTATTGTCCTATGCGCAACAACGGCTTTGGCTGCTGACGCAAGTCACTGGCAATAACCCTGCCTACAATATGCCAGCCGCTTGGTATATTAAGGGCGAGCTAAATACGCAGGCCTTAAGTCTTGCGATTAATGCCATGGTTGAGCGCCACGAGAGTTTGCGCTTGGTATTCTCAGCTATTGATGGCGAACCGCAGGTTGAAGTGCTTCCAGCCCAAAATAGCCCGATTCAATTAGTTACCTTTGACGTGGGTGATCGAGAGCAGGCAGAAAAACTGGTGCAAGTCAGCCTTACCGAAGGTTTTGACTTAGCCTCAGGCCAATTGCTGCGTGTTGAGCTTTACAAGCTTGGCACTCAATCAAACCTGCTTGCCATGAATATGCACCACATCATCTCGGACGGGCATTCGATCCAAGTTTTATTACGTGAACTGATGACCTTTTATCATGGTTTTGCAACGCAGCAAATGGTTGATATTGCGCCCTTACCTTTCCAGTACACAGACTATGCTTACTGGCAGCGTAATTGGCTACAAGGTGAAGTATTAGATAAAGAAATCGCTTGGTGGCGACAGACCCTTAAGGGCGTAACTGAAATTTTACCCATGCCTCTCGACCATCCGCGACCTAAAGTTCAGAACTTTGAAGGTGCAAGTTTTCGTATGGTATTAAGCGAACAAATATCGAAAAAAATCGCCTCAACCAGCCTTGAGCAAAACGTAACACCCTTTATGCTAATGCTGGCTGCCTACCACACCCTACTGCACAAATTCGCCCAGCATGATGACATTGCTGTGGGTGTGCCACTCGCCGGTCGAAGCATCGATGGGCTAGAGAAGCAAATTGGTTTCTTTATTAATGCGGTGGTTATTCGCGCACATTGCGGTGCAAACTATCGCCTTGATGAATTTATGCAGCTAATCAAAACTCAAGTACTAAATGCCTTTGCACATGAATATGTGCCGATTGAAATGCTGTTAAATGAATTAGGTATCGAGCGGCATCTTGGCGTTACGCCCGTTGTGCAATGTGCGTTTAATATGATGGTGGCCGACAATTCACCACAACAACCGCAATCGTTTGAAGGCTTAAGTATCGAGCCATTGCATCAAGAATCTACAGTTGCCAAATTTGATTTGCAACTCAATGCATTGCAAGAGGAAGATAAAATGATCCTCTCAATGGATTACAACACAGCCATCTTTGAACGCTCGACCATCGTTCAATTAATGGAGGCCTATGCGGTATTACTCGAATATTTCTGCCTGCAACCGGGTACGACATTTGAGCGTATCGAACTTAAATCGTCGGATAAAAACCATTGGCTACCGCTAACGCCGATGCAAAGGGACATTTATCTCTCAGCCATTACACGAACCGATACGCTTGAAAATAGTCTCGGCTATGCCATGCATTTACCCATTGTCGTGGATACCGATCTATTCCAGGAAAGCATTATTGAGATTCACCGACATTTTGTGGCACTGAATACCAAGGTCGTGACATCCCAAGGTCTGTTTGATGAGATGGCGTATTTAGCCTTTGATTTAGATTTGCCTATCGATTATGCCTTTATCGATTGCCGTAATGATCATCTCAGCATGCCTGAGATTGAGGCAAAGCTTCAAGCCACGGTTATGCACCCTTATGATCTTGAGTCGTCTTCTTTGGTGCAATACCGCTTGTATCAGTTTGCGGAAGATCACTTCTGGTTTACCTTTGCCAATCATCATCTTATTTCGGATGGTTTTTCAGCAGTAGTACATCTTAACCACTTGACCCATTTGTATGAACAAAAGGTGAATGGTGTAAGCACCCTTATCACCACTGCCGATCACTTTATTGATTATATTGCCGAGAGCCGAACAACCTTTGACAGACCAGATACCTTAGCATTTTGGCAAGAGCAACTTAAAGCGTGCGAGCCTTTACAAACTTTTGTAGCTGTTCAGCAAACAACACAACAAACACGAGAAGATAAGCTCTTAACCTTACCTGTTCCCATTGAGCATTATTTACAGATTAAAACCTTCTGCCGTAAAAACAAAATTACCCCAGCGCTGTATTTTAAATCGCTTTATGCCTTATTAATCAGCTGGTATACCCGGGCTGAAGGTGATTTTGTTCTCACCGAATTTAACGGTGGGCGAGATAAATCGAACAAAGATACCATGGGTTGCTTTTATCATACGCAGCCGAGTTTAATCCCTTTAGAAGCATTACAGGGTGAATTAAGCGAACTCTTTGGAGCACTCCGAAAGCGCCAAAAACTCACCAAAAATTATTTGCAGATTTCGCCACGATTATTAAACCAGTGTTTGCCCGATAGTGAAATTGGTTTCTCCTACAATTATCTGATGCTACCGCATCATTATCCTATGTTGGGGCAAGATTTTACCGGCCACCGATACACCCCTAACGCCGAAGGCATGGTAGATTTCCGTGTGCAAGCCGATGGTGATGATGTGCATCTATGGCTTGCGTTTAATTCAGCGCACTTTGACGATAACCGCTTTTTAGAGCGTCTTTTGGCATTATCCACTCAGTGTATTGAAGGCGTAGATCACAATAATGCCTTTGATTATCGGCTTAACGATGAAAAGGCTGTGATGATCGAATCATCCATCACACCTTCACTTTCTGTTATCGAATGCCTTGAGCAGCAAGCCGAGCGCCATGCACAGCACATGGCCGTGTGGGATATCGACAAAGCCCTGACGTACGATCAATTTAATCGACATGTTAACCAAGTTGCTCACGCATTAATTAAGCAAGGCGTGATGGCTGGCGATCATGTCTTGGTGCATTTACCCCCGGGCTGTGATTTTGTGATTGCACTTTGGGGTGTGATTAAATCCGGCGGCTGCTATGTGCCGATGGATCATCATTACCCGCCATCGCGAGTCGAACATATTCGAAACGATGCAAAAGCCAAGATAACAATCGATGGTGAATTCTTAGCGCAAACACTTGAGATGCCAACGCATAATCCAAAGGTTACTATTGATACCAACACACCTTTTTATACACTTTATACGTCAGGATCCACCGGTAAGCCCAAAGGTGCAACCGTCACTCATAGCAATGAAAACCACTTAATCCAGTGGTATCGAGCATGTTACAAATTTGGGTTAGAGACTAACGTATTAGTGATTTCATCCATGGGCTTTGATTTGACCCAGAAGAATTTGATTGCACCTTTGTGTGCTGGTAGCAGCGTGTTGATGCCAACTACGGATGCCTTTGATCCTGAGGTGATTATCACTGCAATTGAGCAGCGTGATGCCAACGTGATGAACTGTGCGCCTTCTGCACTATACACACTCATCGAGCACCCGCGCGGCATTAACGCCTTGAGTAATATGCGCACCATTTTATTGGGCGGTGAACCCATTAGCCCAAATCGTATTGCGCCGTTAGTCCAATCGCCTTTGTACCAGGCGGATTTAATCAATATGTATGGCCCAACCGAATGTACTGACATTACCACGGCAAAAAAATACCCAGCAGCCGAACTAAAACAACGCTTACCTGAGACTTTTTCATTGGGTGACGCGATTGAAGGCGTTGAAGTAACGCTTGTCGATCATGCCCATCGCCCTGTGCCTCATGGTCTCATCGGTGAAATTGCCATCTCAGGCATGTCACTCGGCTTAGGCTATTGGCAACAAATGGAGCTGACACAACAGGCATTTTATGAAAAAAATGGCAAACGGTATTATCTCACCGGCGACTTAGCCTATCGCGATCATCAACAGGCCGATAAACCGCTTATCTATGTTGGCCGTAAAGATTTTCAGGTAAAACTTAACGGACGCCGTATTGAGTTAAACGAAATTCAGCATAGCATCAATCAACTACCCGAGGTGCAAGATAGTCGCTTAATCGTCATCAATGATGAACTGATTGGTTTTGTGTTGACGCAATCAAGCATTGATAATCATCAAAAATCCTGGCGATCACAGTTAGCGGCAGAGCTGCCTGCATTTATGATACCCAAACGTTTGCATGCGTTAACGCACTTCCCCCTTAACGCCAATGGCAAGGTCGATCGTAACCAGTTAATGCAAATGGATGTGCAACTGCCAGTCTCTATTGAAGCTGAACCCTCAACCGATACTGAAATGACACTCAGTCAGTTATGGCAAGAGGTATTAGGAATGCCTGTTGCTGTGAATGAAAACTTCTTTAGCGCAGGTGGCGATTCACTGACTGCGATTCGTTTAATTGCAAAAATTGAATTGCATTTTGCAATTAAACTGCCGGTAGCCTCATTATTTAACGCGCAAACCATTGAAGAGCAAGCGCAGTTGATCGAGCAAGAGCAACAGGGCTTCTCGCCGCTGGTCTGCATTAATAAAGGTAAAGAAGACGTCACGCCTATTTTTGCTTTTCATGCCTTAGGCGGCATGGTATTGAGCTATCAACCGCTTGCCATCGCCCTAGGTGATGACCAGCCTTTTTATGGCATTCAAGCCTACGGCTTTGAAGATAATCAAACACCTTTTACCAACCTCGATAACATGGTCGATTTTTATCTTGAATCCATTGAGGCGCAATATGACGGCGACTATCAACTTATCGGTCACAGTTTTGGTGGTCTAATAGCGCTTGAAGCGGCACGCAAGTTGGTCGCTAAAGGCAAAAAAGTTACTTATCTTGGATTAATTGATACGCATCCACCTGTCGGCTATTTAGGCATGGCGGTCGATGATGCCTTTATTCTTAAAACCTTTGTTGAGCATAATTTTGGTAAAGTGGATCTGCCCCTTTCCAAACTTCGCATCTTGCCTAAGGATAAAATGATCGAAAAAGTGGTTGAAGGACTCAATGGATTAGTTGATGCCGCTTTTATCGAACGCGCTATTGCGGTGATTCACAGCTTCCAACAACAAATGACAGGCTACAAGCTAAAACCATTAGAGGTACCCATTGAATTATTCCGTTCACAAGAAGCCATGGAATCTTTCGGTGGAAGACTTAAGGGTAAATTCTTAAAAGATAAGGCCCATACCTTAGGTTTTCATAAAATAAGTAACGATTTTACGCTAACTCAAGTACCGGGCGATCATTATACGATGCTAAGTGAATACGCAGATGCGCTAGCAGGCGCACTAACAAAGGATGAGTAACGTATTTATCCATCTGTAGAAAGGGTATTAACTTAACAGCACCTCTAAAGCATAAACTAAAAAAGAAACCAGAAAAAACGACCAAAAACAGTGACAAATAGTTTCTATGAAGACAGTCCTTTCTGTCTGACTCAGCACAATGGGGCCATTTCAGCCCGTCTTCAAATTCGTAGATGGCCAGTGGTTATTGTAAATAGATAATCAAGATGATTGTAATGGGCGTCTCTAAAAATAGGCCGATTCTGGTATAATCATCAAACTCATAAAATAAGAACTTAGTTATGCTGCAATCAGGTTTTTTCGATCTTGAAGATAAATTCAAAAAGTTAGATGAGAAAGACCCCCTCAT
>JAPOUS010000079.1 GCA_026708525.1 Cellvibrionales bacterium | reverse complement strand
CGATGGTGTTGCGCACCCAGTTATAAATAGTCACTGGGTCATGATTAAGCTCTGCTGCTTTTGCGCGAATATTATCGGTCAGTTGAATATCTGGCGTTTCTGCAAGATCTTCGGATAATGGTCCACCATTGCCTGCATCTAACATGCCATCGGGTATGGTATGCGCTGCTAACAACGCGCTGCTATTGTGCATAGGGTGTTTGATAAATGAATGCTCTTCTAACGCCTCTGCTGATTCTTTAGGTGCAGGAGTTTTGCTCGCATCAGGTGTACCCCAAGGAAGGTGATTTGGGTCAGTGGTTTGATGTGAGCGCTTTTGTTTTTCTGTAGAGAGTAAGTTGTTTAATGCTTCGATATGCTCGCCCTGCTCCACTAAATCACTTGATGCTAAAACTGCGTCGAGTTTTTGTTGCAGGTCATTTAACTTGGTTTTAAACCGCTCTTTAGCCTCTTGGTTTTTCGCAATCATTGCCTCTGAAAGCCCTTTGGCTTTTAGCATGGCATCGACTGCATCAAATTCACTTAATGCATTGGCTTCCAATTCGTTTAATTTGGTTTTTAAAAACGCAAAATCCTGATCATCTTCCATTGCCAAACGGCTTAGGCCAATGAAATTAAGTATTTCATCCAACACGCCTGATTCTGCTAAACGCTGCTGGATGGTTTCGTGGGTTTCAGCGGTTGATTCTTGCACCACTTGCAGCGTTTGGCTCATTTGCTGATCGGTTGTGCCTTCGATCTGAATACGGTTTTCGGGGACATTTTCTTCCGCCGCTACTTTTACCGCTAATAACGACGGGAAAAACAAGGTATAGAGAAAAAACAGGCTGACCATGCTAGAGGTGATCCGCATAAATACAGATGACTCGCGCATGCTTTGTGTCAGTGCCTTAGTTGGCTCGGCAGTAAGGGATTCGGCGTAACTGGATTTATACGTACAGTCCATGAAAAAATCCTGAATATCTTATTCTTATATCGGCAAATTTTTATTGTTTGGTCTTTAAAAACTTAAGGTGACTGGCTCAAATCGCAATCACTCAAATGGATATTTAACCCATCAAAAGGCACATGATTTAGCTGCATCATTCCGTGAAAGGTTTTGGCGATCACCGTACCATGCACGACACCTTGCGGTTGGTTAATTTCAGCATTGGGTGCAAGAATGCTGCCCTCAACGCCAATGCCAGCAAGTTTTAAGCTGGTTGCTTGATAAAAATTAAACAACACACGCTGCCTGTGGGGTTTAAGCGACTCAAGATTCATATTGGTTAAGCCTGAATCTGTGCCTGAAATATTCAGCACCACATGGGCATTCATAGGAATACAACTGACTTGAAAGGTATGAGCATTTAAAACCTCCTGCCCATCAAGTGAAAACACTTGCACAGGGCTTTGGCAATCGCCCTCTAAATACAAACCACCCCATTGTGATACCACAGAGCCATTCGGTGTTAATGCTGCCAAGCGTGAGGATTCTGCTTCTAGCTGGTTTTTTAATTGCACAAAATCTATCGGTAAATCGACCTGATCTAATAATAATTGCTGGGTGGATAACCCATGACGAACAGCATCGCCCACGCCCTCAGCACTACCGCCTGTTAAGATATGACCATGATAAATCTTACCTGAAGGAAAGTTAAAATCCCCCCCCACAATAACACTTATACCCGCCGAATCAGCAGAAAGCTTATCCGCCAAGCTGTAGTTATTAATAGAAACATTGCCTTGCACTGCCAAACGCCCTTCAACATCCGAATGCGGCGCAGAAAAATCACCAAAAATCACGGCGTTAAAATCCGCAGCATCACCTAAGCTGATACGCTCTTGTTCTGCTACAGCACCACCAACAAACAAACTCAAGGCAAACAACAAGCTATTTAATTGATTCCTTTTCATCGTATTCTCCTATTGTTTGCTTATTGTTGGTTTAATTTGATGACTTCACGCGCTAGAAGTACTTGAATAGCTTGTGTATCCACGCTAGATGATTTGAGCGACGCTAAAGATAGCTTGATAGTGGCTAGCGCTTTGGTAACATCATCCGAATTCACCTGCCTCAAATACCAGCTAGCAAATTGTAGATCGGCATCACGAGGATGCTGTGCTTTAAGCTCATCCAGTGCAGTGATGGCATCTGAAAGATAATCTAATGGATTGATTATGTTTACATTCAATTGAGCATCGGCTTGCTGGACATAGGCATTGTCTGCCATTTTTTCGACAATGAATTCAACCGCGTATTGATCAGCAATGGTTGCTGTCTCAATCTCAATGCGTTGTTGCATGTGCGTGTTTTCAGGCATGGTCAATACCCACTGCCACACATCATCCGCTTGTTGCGTAAATGACGAACCATCTTTTATTGTAAAACCTTGCGGTAGCTGGGCAGTCACTCGCACGTTGTTTTGCCCTTCGCTGGTTAAATCAAGCGCCACTTGTAATGCTTCACCCGTAGTTAATGCATACTGATCAGCAAAGGTTGCTTGTAGGCTTGCGACTAGCAATTGGCTGTACGGATTCGCCTGTTGCGGCGTTTCATTGGTAGCTGCAAATGCCAATAAATCAAAACCCACATACACACTGGTATTTAATTGAGTGATCGCAGGCATTTGATCAGTTCGCTCACATCGATCATTGACATCAATAAACCAATCTGGGCTATCAGTCGATAACTCATAAAAAGCCATTGACTGTGCATCAATTGTCTCTACGGTATTAAGCGCATCAACCAAAGGCAGTGTTAGCGAGGCATTGGTTAAGCCATCCACCAATCGACTGGCAATAAAGGCTCTATCTGTCGTTTTAATACCTAATGTTGCATCCAATAATGGATTATTCTCAAGCGCTGCATGGGTTAACATCAGGCCTTTACCTGTTAGCACTTGGGCATTGATGTTTTCTTGCACCTGCTCAGATAGCACATGGCTTTCGCTAAACATGGCATAAGCCGTATAAGCCCCTGCTAATACCTCTTGCTCAAAGCTTGCTGCGTTATCAACGATTTGGTAAGCAATGCCATTATCCTTTAGCAAGGTTTCCAAGTATTCAACCTGCGCGGCATGGTTAACGCTGGCTGCTGGGCCGTTAATGTCATCACCTGAAAGACCATCCAACAATACCAACACATATGGCGAAACATTGGAGGCTAATTGCAGCGCAATGGGTCGCTCATTGATTTGGAAAATATCATTCGCATAGGTAATCCATTGATCGCCGACTTTAATTTGTAGCACACAGGCATAGGCTGTATTTAAGGTTAATGCTTGGGTATCAATGGTTTGCGGTAACGATTGGCCAGTATTTGCATCAAAAGTTTGCGTAGCGTCTTCACTCGATAAAATATCTTGTGACTCAACATCAACGAGCAAGCGCCTAAACGCAATATCCGTTGATGCTGCTGTGTTATTGGTGACAGTAAACTGACACGCCTGCGCTTCGCCTCTAAAGCGCTCATCAAAGTCGGCATTAACGCTACCCGCAAAATACGTGCGTGGGTCAATCGTTAAATGAAACAAGGATTGAGCAGATGCGAGTGTCGTTTGATTCGCATCAATGACTTTAGCATCAACCACTAAGCTGCCCTCATCAAAACCCTGTGTTGTTAGTGTCTGTTGATGCACCTGATGGTTTAATGGCGCAAGCTCGTTAAGTGCTATCGTGCGCTCAAAAACATTCTCGCCTTGATCATCCATGACAGTGATTAACAATAGTGCATCACTCACAATGGTATTGCTAAACTGGTTCTCGACGAGCTGCTGAAGCTCGATATCTTGCCCAACAAAATAGCTGGCTTTATCCGTACTTGATCGTAATGCAATTAATGCAGCATCGGTTTCTGTAGAGCTTGATGGCAAAATATTAAAAATGGTTTCATCAACGACTTCGTCACCTGAAACCCTATCAATCGCAATTAATTTAGCCTTATAGCTGCCAGATAAAATGGTGTTGGTTTCCCATGTATGACTTAGCCTTGCGGTTTCGTTGGCATGGATTAAAGCGATGCCTTCTGTCGTTATCCTATCCACTAAGGTATCAGTTGAATCGACAATGGTGATTTCATATTCGACTTCACCACTTAATGTGCTGATGTTTTCAAGACTTGAGATCAATTCGACGGTTTCGCCTGATCGGTATGCATTTGCATTGGTTGCAACACCTGCCACGTAACGGCTCGATAACACATCAACACTTTGCTCAGAGAGTTTTTGATATACAGGGTTGCCGTTAACGTCCTGATAATAAATCTCAAGCTTTTGGGTAATAAGCCGTGTCTCATCGGCAATAGGATTTTGCAGCGTGACGGCATAAGATAAATTCTGAATTTGATCTATGGTGATTTCATCAAAGTTCCATTCAATCAAGGTGTGATCGGCGGTGCTTTCGATAGTTGTAGGTACTTGAGTAAAGCTATCAGCCTTTAGCGCAATGCCATGCGTATCCAACGTACTCACTAAGCGAACGTTGCTAAATCGCTGCGTTGTCGAAAGCACTATCGTTTCTTCAACTGTATTCCCTACACCATCAACGACTTGCAAGATACCCGATGCAGGAAGTTCAGGATCAATAGGCACCAGCGTGAATTGAACTTTCAATGTACCAGGAACAAAATCATCCGTTTGCAAGGCTAGGTTGATTGCCCCGTCTTTGAGTCGAATAGCAAAGATGCCACTGTCCCTATCTAAAATACCATCGTTGTTGGTATCTTCATCGGCATCCAGTTCACCGTTATTGTTAAGATCTTCGCTTCTGCGATCGATCTTGCCATTCTTGTTTAAATCTTCTTCTGATTCTAGAAAACCATTCAGATTCACATCTTCAAAATCACCTGCAATACCTTTTATGGATTTTTCAAAAGTTGTCAACTTGATATTTGGGGGGAATCTATCGCCAGCCGAATTGATTAAATCGAAATTCATGCCGCCTGGATAACCATAAGATTCATATGTACCAAACCCATACGAATAAATACCAAATGAAGACAACCCTTCTATTGTATGAACACCATCTTCAATAGGGATTTGAGCTCCACTGTATCCCGACTCACCTATGGGTAAAAACAATGACGGATCAATGGGGTTATTATCCAGTATCAGACTTCCAATATCTTCATTCAAAGCAACAACATTAACGTAATTTTTAGTGAAGCCTAACTCTTCATCAATTGCAGTGAACGTGTAGTTTGACAAAAATTGCTCTACTGGTGGTATCAGCATCATAAAAGGATCTGATATAACGCCATCGAACTGCTGTCCTGCTGAGTATTGAACAACGAGAACGGGGTGAGACGCTTTGATAATAGACCGTTGTGTTAATATAGTTTCGAAAAACTCCCCGTTGCTCAAGGTATCAGATAGCTCACCATTAATAAAAACCTCCGTGTTGTCTTGTGAAGCTAATATCCTAAAAACATCTCCTCTTAATCGCGTTGCTAAAGGCACGGTTACAAATTCTTTACCCCAAGAAGAAACAGGAGGCATCATTTCGACGATGTGATCACAAGCTCCGTACCCTCTCGGAACAGTGGTGCACGAATTTCCACTAAAAACTGCAACTGGTGCAGAAGAGACTATCTCTGTTCCAGTTAATCCGCTAGGTGTTTTATTTTTTTCTACACGATAAGTATCTAGGCTATCTAAGATAATAATTTCATCCGTGAATTTTTCATAATTTATCTTAACTTCGGTATTATCATAAATGCCTACAATTTTTATCTGTGATGACCCACTGCTATGATAACCAATAGTATAATAATGGCTGCCCAGCACATTTATGGGCAGTGCTAAAAAAGCATCGGTTGTATATTGTTGTTGATTGAGGCTGTAGACAGAAACATCATTGTTAGCTGTTATTTTTATTCCTAATTGAGCTTTTACCCCACTAATCTGTCTTGATATCTGCCTAGCTATATCGGTGGGTATCTCAATTTTTACAGGTGCTTCAGGAGTTACTTCAAATGGCCTAGTAAAGTTAAGTTTTGGTATTTCAACTACACCTTCTGCTACCTTTTCACTCGATATAAAAAACGAAAGATCGCTTGCACTAGATAGATTTTTTTGGAAGGTAAGAAAAAATATTTTCCCTTTGCTGCTATCAGCATACGCAGCTCCAGCTATTGTAGCTATGAAAAAATAGAAAACGGCTAAAGATATTGTTATCAATCTAGTCATTTTGCTACTCCCTTAAGCTGAATGTTAACTTTTATATTTTTATCTTCGACTGGCGGGATACTATACACTGAAAGCTTTTGATCAACATCAATGTGTGCATTGGGTGCAACTGAAATCAATTGATCCGTTATCGGCGCTTGTATACCAGCACCTTCTATAGATAGAGATACTGTGTAATTACCCTCTTTTTCAAATTGATAAATAAAATCGTCTAAGTCTATTCTTAACTCATAATTATCAGAAAAAATTTCTACAGTTTTACTGCCCTGTCTTATTATTTGGTTGTCAGGATCAACAAGGGTGTACTTCACCTGAGCGTTCAAATCAACATTGGATCGATTCGCTATAGCTACGGAAATTTTTATTGATTCTTCATTATCCTTAACTGAAATAGTTTTATTCAGACTCATTTTGGCATGAGCAAACACTTCTGTTGGTTGAATAG
>JAPOUS010000267.1 GCA_026708525.1 Cellvibrionales bacterium | reverse complement strand
CGGAACGCCGCTACCATTACAAGCTGTTATCACTTGCCCATGTTGAAAACCATCTAGCCACATTTTTAGCATCCCAAAAAACAAGTCACAATGATAGGCCAAGCCCTAAGTTTGCCTCCTTATGGAAAGCCTACAGACTTTCTCTAAGTGCTGAAATCAAGGCCATTAAATCCAATAACGACATTGAAAACATCGATCATTTTATTGCGCGTTTAGCTGCAATTCAGCAATTATTTTCTGATTGCTTACCCTCTGATGATTATACTAATGACTTTGACGATATTTTAAATTGGCATACTTATCAAACAATTCAACGGCTCATTGTTTTTTGCGACAAGAAGCAAGAAAAGCGCTTATTACAATTTGTAGAGCCATTAAAAAAAATGACGCGTCTCTTATTAAAACAACGACGGAGTAAACACTTTTTAACACCAAGAAACAGTAAACAGCTGAGTGAATTTTTAGAAGTGCATTCCCATAAAAAAAGTGCGTTACAATTAACAACGTTGCTGGAGGAGCAATCAAGCACAATAGGCGAACATTACCAAACCATTTTTTTAGGCATTATCGCAGCAGCAGCCATGCTAACTATCTATACCCTACTGGTCTTTATAAGCGGTAACAACCGTGAAATTTCTTTACCCATACTTATGGCTATTGCATTGGGGTATGGGTTTAGAGAAGTATTTAAAGAAAGCATTAAAAGACACCTCGGCGACAGGTACAAACAATATTTTTATTACCTAACCAGGAAGATAGTAGACACGCATTCGCATAAATGCATTGCCAGACAATGGGTTGCTATTCGCTGGCTAAATCAACGCAGCAAAAAAAATCTGAGTAAATTTATTCAGCATGTCAACCTCAGCCACTACCACACCCTTAACTATCGTTGTAAAACAGTATTAACATTAAACAATTTTCCAACTAACTGCGAACAGTTAGAAGAGAGCTTAACACTTGATTTAGTGCATGCAATCGAGAACATGCTCCCTAGCGACCTACCGATTTTTTTAAACTATAGCCGCACGAATCAAATAAAAAAATTGAACCCATTATACAAATGCTATTTATTGATCAAGGCCCAACAAACCTATCAACCTTTTGTATTTGAATTTCACCTAAATAAAAACAACATTATTAATTTAAAACCTCTTATCCATTCATAAAGAAATATTCAGGGCATCTCTATGAATGGTTTTTGAGGTTATACGCTTCATATCAAGTCTTTCTGCTGACACATCGATACACAACGTTTGCTGGGTATGAAATAACAAATCTCGTTCACTCATTCAAATATAGGAATGTTTTTCACATTAAGACAGTCGTTATACATCAAACTACCAGACGTAGGTTATCTCATTAATGTGGGATAATAACAAAACTTACAACACTACTGAAAGCTTTGAAATTAGCACCCGACAGGTACAAACAAAAAATTTCCAAGTAGTCTTAAGGGCATCTCTAATAATTGATTTTGAGGTTCTGCGCTAAATTTCAAGGTTTTCAGTAAGGCGAAGGTTGCAGTTAATGTTAGACACCTTAACAAAGCCTTTAACGCAGCTTAAGCCAAAGAAATTAGTGCCCGAAGGGTCTATCCAGAAAAGTTATTCAAATTCATTAGCCTGTGACTTTTTATGGTAAAAAACACGTTATTTAATTTCGTTACAGAGCCCGAAAGCAATTTTTAGAGGTGCCCTTAATAGTTGCGTAAGTCATCGCAGTCTTAACGACTTTGCACTCCCACGCAGGCGCTTGGGAGTGAAGCGGATAACCGCGAAAACGTATAAGAAAATTAATATCATTAAATGGCATAGGCTTTCTAAATCCGACAAATAAATAATTCAACAGAAGTCAACAATAATTATTAGGGGTTCCCTTTATTATATTTACCACGTAATAATGAACCTAGTACAATTTGAAATGTCCTACCTTGAAAATAAAAACCTTATTCTTTGATTCAATTTACAGCTTTTACATAAGGTAGACTTTATGAAAAAATTCCAGAAACACTCTAGGGTAGCGATGATTTCCGCTGCCACTTTTTTGGCAAGCACAGGTTATGCAGGCATTCACACACAATACACATCATGTCCAGGCGCTGCCGCCAACGCACAAAGCTCATACTATGAAGCTACTAGAGACCAATTCAAAGACCAACGCACAGATGCTTATAGCCAAAATAGTAGCCAAAATGGAACGCCCAACTCTGATCTAGGGTATGATGATCTTGAAAAAATACAAAAAGGTCTGCAGGAGCGAGCAATGACTAAGAATAAAGGATATCAACAAAGAGTACCAGAAGTACCAGAAGTACCAAAAAGCCTACTTGAATCTAAAAATCCAGGTTCAAATCCCCCCCCCACACCCACAGAAAGTTCTAATAAGTGGGAATCTTTTCAACCAACCCCAAGAAGATCCACGATTAGTTCACAAAACTTTAAAACTGGTCTTTCTTTGGCAGCTCAGATCTTTGCAAAGGCATGCCAACATTCTCATAAAGACGATTTGTATAAGGCGGCTTACTACTCAAGCTGTGATTTTTATGGTACTTCTTTTCCATCATTGAAAATGTGTGATCTGACAGGCAAACAAAACGGCGATATAAGTCTAGATGCCTTCGTTAGAGGGGTTAATGATCCGCAGGTCGCAATCATATTGACACCTAGAAACCACAAGATAATCGCATCTTTTGTTCGTAACCCCGAGGGTAAGGTAGAAATAGTAGGTACAATGGATGGCACTCAAATAGTAGATAACGAGCAGAATATTAAAACAATGGAGGAATTTAAGAAGCATTGCATGAAATTGCCTGAACAATCTATAGAGTTGCGAGCATCTATAGATCCAAATCCAGCATCACAAGTGACCTATGAAGGAACACCATATACTTGTTCATTAGGTCGAGTGTATAAGATGGGGCAGAAAGAAATAATGGAAAATGAGCTGGACCAATATAACTTAAAAGAAGTTGAGGGACAACTTATTAAAGTTAAGAAAGAAAATGAAGCCCTGACCTATCAACTTTCCGAGAGTGAATCAAATCATAAGTCTGCGTTGCTGAAAGAGCAGGAAAAGACCAATGAACTTAAAGAGAAAAGCTTAACTTATGCAGTGGAAAAAAGTGAATTTTTAGATCGAATAGGAATACTTACAGCTGAAAATCAACGATTAAATAACGAATTAAGATAAATTTTTACGAATCAGAATCTAAAGGCAGCGATAAGCTGCCTTTTTTACGCACTTGACTTCTTACCCTTTCAAAAATCACCTCCAATACCAATTCGTAAAATAGTTTTTTCTGAACTTACCGGCACTTGCCGCGTGAGTATGCCTTTTAAAGCCAGAGCTTGCCATGCGTGTTGTGCCATTGATGCTGGCATAATTATTGCGCTAAACAACCCTTGGCGGACAAGCAATCGGCCTTGCGTTTGATTCACCAGTGTGAGTAGTTTGGCTTGATGCTTGGTTTTTTGGGTCGCTAATTGTTCACGCGCAGCACTCTGCCATGTATTATCACTATAGGCTTTAGTTGCAACAGCTTGAGCTAGACCATTAATACGCCAAGGATCAAGCGTTGAATCTAACCTGTTTATTAATGCTGTATTCGAGGTGAACACCACCCCCAATCTAAGGCCTGCCAAACCAAAGAATTTACCAAAAGATCGAAAGACCAGTACATTCAACAATAGTCTATCGTTAAGCATTGAACCTTCGGGAGTAACATCCATAAAAGCTTCATCCACTATCAACATAGCATCGGGCGCTAATAACTTGGCAAATTCCAAGAGTTCCTCTGGGGTAAAAATTAAGCCTGTTGGATTATTCGGATTGATGATCACTACATGCTGATTTGGATTCAAAGTAATGGCATCCATTATTGCTATCATTGCACTGGCCTTATCCAAAGAAGGGTAATGCTGACAATAAAAATCCGCTTGCCGAAAAATTTTTTCATAGCCCTTATAGCCCACCTCAGGTAACAATACCGGCAATTTTTTTAACATACCCGGCAGCAAATCAATCGCCTGCTGCGAGCCCGACACAGGTATACCTGGTTGACCGTAATAGCCTTCAATGCTTGCTAAAAACTCAGGTGATAAATAGGGCAGGCGTTGATAATCGGCTGCTTTAACATCAGGTATTGGGTAAGAGTTAGGATTAACACCCGTAGATAAATCTATCCATTGATCAACTGGTCTACCAAACCGCTCTGCTGCCCAATATAAATCTCCTCCATGAAAACCCAGATCATTCCACGGTAGATCGTCATTTTTTTGAGGCTGAGTTTGTGATTGCTGCAAAGCAAATAATTCTATCACTGTCATAATCGAATGATTGTTAGATAATAAAAAAGGCGAATAAAAGATATCCAACCAGCCATAAGGCAAGCACTTGCAAAATAAGATGCCTAGCTTTCTGTAGGTCTGCTACCTGAGGTCGACGACCAAACCCCATGGGTGGATTGATAGCCATTTTACCCTGATAAACTACCTCGCCACCTAACTGCACGCCAAGTGCACCTGCACCGGATGTCATTACAGGGCCACCATTGGGACTTTTACACTCAGCAGCCTGCATTCGCCAAGCCTTTAGCGCTTGCTGTGAGTTACCACAAATCACAAAACTTAGGGCTAATAATCTTGCTGGAATAAACCCTAACACATCATCTAGTCGAGCAGCAGCTTTACCAAAATAAAGAAAACGCTGATTTTTGTAGCCCCACATCGCATCCAGCGTATTGACAAACCTGTGAAGTATCGCTCCTTCGATTCCCAACACCCAATACCAAAACAGGGTAGCAAACAAGGCATCAAGCGAATTTTCTAGCAATGATTCCATTGTGCTAACAACAATTTGTTCTGGATTACTCTGGCGAGTATCCCGACTGACTATCATAGACAGTGCAGTCCTTGCTCTTGTAAGGTTGGCAGCATCACCCAAGATGGACGCTGAAAGCGGTGCCTCAATGGCCTTGACATGCTGAAATAAACTGGCCAGCCCCACACAACTATAAAGCATCAAGACTTCTGTTAGCCAGCCAAGCGGGGTTGATAAGCTATATATCCAAAATATAAACGCCGACAAACACCCCAATGGCAACCCCACGCAAACTAACAGCGCAAAGCAGCCTCTTACACTCTGAGTAAACGCACCATCTACCTCACAATTAAGCACAGCCTCCAGCCGGCCGGCAAAGTGACCAAAGCCTATTAAAGGGTGAAATCGTTTGGGCTCTTTTAGCCAGCAATCTAAAAGTAACGCAAATACAGAAAGGCAAAATGGATTCATGAAAAACGGTGGTTAATCAATGGATTTATCTTGGTTAAAAGAGCTTTTTCAGTAAGCGGCTTAGTAGAGGTAAAGGCTGCCAAAGATACAGCATGATTTTAAACTGTAGCATTTTATTAACAGCAATAGACTCAGGCCAAGATAACACCTGGTGGTTCGCAAGCCCTATCTGATCGACCAGACTCTGATGACAATGCATACCTGAACCATCGAAACCGATATTATGTGTTAGTGACCGCACAGGATTCAAGCACAAGCCTTTTCGCTCAAAGAGCGTACTGTACCAGAATACCGCCCAAGTATTAAGGCCACCTGATGCATTTCGCTTAACCTGTAGCCAAAAATTCGCAGGGCTGTATAAGTTAAAACGCAATACGTCACGCCATCGCCAGCGATTGATTAAATCATGTGGGTCTTTTTTATAATACCCCCAACGATCTTGCCAAGTAGCCCACCCCCAACAATTCATCTGAATCGAAAAAAAACAACTTTCCTCAACCTGCGGGCTTATGGTGTTTTTTGAAGGGATGTTTTTTTTGACAATTGGATAGTTCCAACCTGAAACATGCCACACATTGGCGCTTGCCTGATATCGATCCAATGCCTGATTCATAAAGCTAAGAAAATGTGGGGCGACTAACACATCATCTTCAAGCACAATAACACGGCCATAATCATTAATAACCTCAGTCACCCCTAATTCAATGGATTGCGCCAGCCCTAAGTTTTTCTCTTGTTCATAAATCTTTACCGACTGAAAGCCTTCGATTGTTTTTATAAATGCCCTCACCTCAGAAACTGCTAATTGCTCGTTAGCTGTTCTGGCTGCATCGGCATAAATAATCAATGGGCTATCTTTCGCCAACGGATTCGATTGAAGTGCTGCAACCACCCGTTTTGTATGGTTCAAACGTCGATAAACAAACAACACAATTGGCGCTAGCGTGCGACCCATACAATAGACTCAGTGGATGCGTATCCCAAAAGCCTAGAACAGTTAAATCAATTCGCCACTAACAAAAATAGACCGGAGACATCTGGTTAAATCAAAATGTCACTTAGCGTTATACCTAAAAGCCATTAGGCAGAAAAAATAAGAAAGATTTATCAACGAAGACATATTGCCAATTGCCACAGGCGTAGCTCCCAGCCCTAGCCCAACAAGCCCAGAGCTAATAATGGCCGCATCGTAATCTTTACCTAGCATCCTAAATACAACAAATACCGTAAAAACCACAATCAGAAGCACTTGTACGGCAATCAATATACTCATTTGAAATAAATGATAGGAAAAGGATGAGAATTTAATAGCAATTAAGCTCATTGCCAAAAATACTTCAAGGCTTACGCCATTGGTGATATCTATGGCTTCGTCATTAACCCCACGGCCCAAAGCATCTAGGCCATTAGTGATAT
>JAPOUS010000351.1 GCA_026708525.1 Cellvibrionales bacterium | reverse complement strand
AAGTAACTGAAATACCTCTGGCAGTGGCTCAAAGGAAAACACTCTTTCAGCATTCATAGAAAAAACTAATCTTTGGTTGCCAATATTAGCACCTATGTCCAACACATTAGGCTTATTTAACTTCCCTAATAAGCAACTTAGAAAATCACATGTTTCTTTTTCATATAACCCATGCCTCTGAATAGACCTAGCTATAAAATCATCTGCAAAGGCCGTTATTTTATGGCCTTTTGTTGTTATCAAATCTACCGTTTTCATCATAACTACCGCTCAAAGAAGTGAAACTATTCAAGGATCACACAATCTACAATATGATATATTTAAACGGAATAAATATATCATGCTTGCACTTATATAGCTTGATTTACCAATCAATTTGGCAGTCATCATAAGAACTATAGCGGTGTCACTGGGAAAATATTTCAACAAAATCAACATAGGCGGTAGCTCCTTTGCGAAAGCTTACTCCTAACTAACAACCCACCCTTAAATGCTCAAAAATCATACAAAAAAACCAATGAAAATAAAAATAATAACCCCTTACTTTGGTTCGTGGCCCTCATGGTTTCCTTTTTTTATCAAGTCCTGCGAAAATAACCCTGACATTGACTGGCTCCTTATCGGTGATCAAGTATCACCTATTGCCCTACCTCAGAACGTAACACTAGAAATAACAACCTTTAAAGATTATTGTGAATTCGTATCAGACAAACTAGGAATTGTATTCAAACCCAACTCTGTTTACAAATTATGTGACCTCAAGCCTGCACTTGGTAAAATTTATAAAGAAATACTCACTGACTATGATTTCTGGGGCTTCGGTGATATCGACCTTATATACGGCGACCTACAAGGGCATATAAACAGACTAAACCTTGATGGATACGATGCAGTTTCTTTTCATGGGCACCGACTGAGCGGCCATTTGTGCTTATTTCGAAATGACTCTCAAATGACCTTAGCCTACCAGAAAGTGAAAGGCTGGAAAGAAATACTCGAAGACCCTGAACACCGCTGTTTCGACGAAAAGCACTTCAATGGTTTGTTTATTAGCCATAAAAGCCCAAAACGCTGGCTTACTTCAAAGCTCAATGGCCATGACAACTTCAAAAACAGAGCATTCTTTCACGAGGTTTACAGCACACCTTACGCAAATATCGAATGGCGAGATGGAACGAGCCAATTTCCGACATCTTGGATACTCAAGGATAAGAAACTGTTTGCTAACGATGACTCAGGATTTGAATTACCCTACCTTCATTTTATGACGTGGAAGAAATATTGGCCTCACGACTATCAATTTGATTGCAACCCAAATAAAACGAAGGACTGGCTTATTGATAAAAAAGGGTTTCACGCTTTAAATCGATGACGCTTTAAAGAGCCTTTTCTTATAGGGAATAGCATTATTGCCAAGAGCGCTCAATCCAGCTTGCCTTTTTCCACATACCGTAAGGCCTATCGAAGACGTCATCCGGATCAGGCTTGCCATGAAAATAAACAATTTTTGCACTCTCGGGATATGTCGCCTCCCCCTTGGGAAGTAGAAAACCCATTGAACGCAGCCATTGCCCAACCACCCCAAATGAGCGTTTAGCACGCGCATTGCACTGCTTTTTAAAAGACACCACCCAGTCGTTAGGCCAAAGTTCAGCCCCTTCAACCACTTCAGAGATCCAATCCTGATCACCATAAAGTCGCGCCATAATGGCTTGCTTATCTTGCTCAAACTGATCCCAAACATAGGCAAAATACCCTGATTCAAAGCAAAAAACCGAACTGTTGTATATTTTGCCTTTTTGAAGGTCTTTAATGATTAGAAACTTATCATCGGGATACTGAAACAAGGCATCAATGTTATTCACAATGACGGTATCTAAATCCATAAAAAGAATTTTCCCTTCTATACCGTAATTCCCTTTTTTAAAAAGCTGAAGCTTATACCACCAACCCGTTAAACCCTCTTCAAAAGGTAGGGGGATAACTTGCACTTCTGAATACAGCCCTTTGGTGTTTTCAGTGATACAATAAAAATCAAAAGGGAGGGTAAGATGTTTATTGACCATTCGGTACAGTCTGTTGACATACTCAGCAGGGTATTTATCCCCCCATTTCAAACAGACGACATTCACCGCAGACTTCATGACATCAATGCCTGAGCAATGGTTTGTATGGCTTGCTTATCTTTTTCGATGACGCCTAGATCCAAAAGCACCTCAGCCGATGATTGCGACAAAACTAAGCGATTAAGCTCCTGCTCCATCTCACCTTTTTCTAACATTTTCACCCAGCGCTTATAATGATCGCCCATTTTAGTGACGCCAGATGCTAGCAATTGCTTTCTATTTTCAACATTCTCTAGAAAATGCGATTTAGAGCGAATAGGAAAGTGATAAACAGTAACATCAGAAGACGTGGTTTGATTTAACCAACCCCACAAATGCCAAGCACGGTGATTGCCGCCTTTTACTCGAAGTAATCCTTTGGTATTCACCATAACCTTACCATGAATATTACCTAACATAATGGACAGATGAGGCTCTTTTTGCTGAATGCCTTTGGGATAATTAATGGGATATTTCACCACATAGTCTTGGTGGTAGTATTTTTCTTCACTGTCAAACGCTTCTTTAGAAAACAGCACGTTTCTTCGGGGGCAAGTGATAATTGAACCTGTCTCCGTTAACTCTTTTTTTAAACTCCCTGATTTTGCTACCCAAAACTCATCTGCATCATTGGTAATGACCCAATGGGCCCCACGTTTTTTGGCAACTTTAGCCATCTCAGTCTTCCAGTTACTTTGCTGATAATCAGCAACTGGTCGATCAATAATATGTAGCTCGTACTCTTCTTTTAGGGATTCAATCAACTCACGTGTGCCATCCGTTGAGCCATTATCCATAATCACAAACTGATCAACACCGACTTGGCTATGGTATTTAAGGTTATCAGCAATAATATCCACTTCATTTTTAATTAATAAATTCATGGATAAACGGCAACTAGGCATGAAATAAAACCTTTAAACGGTAACGGATAAACCTAAGAGAAAAACGATGTGAATAAGGTATATCAGAGAGAGTCTGTTTAGCGGCAGCCCAATCAAGTAATTTAATAAGCTCTCGAGCCAATAAAAGTTTCTCTTTATTCAGGCGATCTTCGGAAACAAATCCAGCCATAGTGTCGACCTTTAATCGGTGCACCGACGCTTTGTGCTCTAAATTATATTTCTGATGACTTAATCCCTGTTCTTGATACTCAACAATTTTAGTTAAAATATCAACTACATACATTTTTGATTTCTTGGCAAGTTTGACGAAGAAAAACCACTCTTCTCCATTTTTAAACTGTTCAGTAAAGCGGATATCTCCGACCAAATTAATATGCATACAATGCGTCGCATCCCGCTCAACAGCGGCTTTTTTACCTTTTTCTTTAGCCACACAGCAAGCCGACCCCGTTTGGTTAAATACTGTTATGGGTTTACCATCAGGGGTTACACATCCTGTCACTATCCACTGCTCTAGTGGGTGCTTATGAATAATATTCACAAGATCTTGAAGCGCCGTTGGCGTCAGGAAGTCATCGTCATCCAACAAGATGATAAAGCCGTTCTTTTTTTCAGCTTGGATAACATCCAACATTTTATTGCGGGTTTTATTGACGCCTGAATTCACGCCCATTGATAATACTGAGACATTCGGATGAGATGAATAGCTTTGAATCACCGATAATGTATCATCTTTTGAACCATCATCGCACAAGTACAAAGAATAATGCTTATAATCCTGATCTAATACGGACTGAATTGTTCGCCGAATTAAGTGACTGCGATTATAAGTTGGAGTAACGATAAAAAAGTGTGGGTCATTCATGAATCATTCATTTAATCTTGCATTAATTCATCCAATAATAAGATATCTATTCCCAGCGCCTTATAAAATGCTGTAAACCTTTCAGCCATTGCATTTCTCTCATCGGCAACTGCCTTGATCGTTAATGAAGGCTTTAGCCACTTAGCATTGATCAAGACACTGGAAAAGTCGCCGATAATAACACAATCTTCAGGAATATGAGGAATCAAGGATTCAAAATTGATCTTTCTGGGGATTTCAATCAGGTGGTTCTGCGTCGATAAATTTAATACGTCTGTGTGTAGATCGCGGGGATGATATTTTACCGCTACTTTTGCGCTACTTGCCTGAAGCTTTGTAATGATACTCTGCCAAGAGGATACAGAATCTACCAGTAAGGATTCATGTGGCAGAGCGATAAGCATAGCCAGACCACTTAACGCATCAGGTGAGTAAGATTGCAAAGACAAAATACCATCTGAAAACTGCCTTAATGCATCATTTTGTAACCATTCAGGTTCAAGATGAATAATATTTTTGTGTTTAAGCCCCTGGTAAATAAGATCAGGGAAAGCCACATAAACATCGCGCACCCAAGCGGAACCGCCAATCGTCGGCGGGTTTTTCCAAAAAAAGCCATAGGTGAGTTTTTTACCGATATTATCAAAGATCGCATCCCCCATTTGGCTGGAAGCCTTGCGACCCACATAGGTAAAAGTCCCTTCATCGATATAACAACCCACTGCATCATTGGCTTGAGACATACCGTACTGAAACTCAATACGCCGATCATTGCCTGTATATAAAAACTTAGGGTTATATTGCTCTATCAATGCTTTTATCTGAGCAAAAATTCTTTTTCTAGACTGGATTTTTTTTCTAAGGCCTTTAACCCGCCCTTCAAATATATGACTGGCTTCAAAAGGGGATGAGGCCCAGCGCTGCACCCCAGTAAAATAGAGATTATTATCTACTTCTGGCTGATCAATCATCAATAGAATGTGTTGATCATTAGGACGAGTTAACGCAATAGCCGACGAAAGAAAAACATGCAATGGGGTTGAAGCAAAATAAAAATGGCAATCCGGCATTAGCAATACATCACGCAAAAATAAAGCTTGAAACCTAACAGCTACTGCATCGAATCACAATCATCAACCCAAAAAATAGCCCATCTACGAAAATTCGAGAGACCTACTGCTTGTTTTTTAATCGCATCCAGATAAAAATGTAATGTTTTTGTAATAAATATGACATAATCGCGCCCGAAAAATTATAACAACCTCCTCTTCTTTTGAAAATGAAAGCGCTCATCCATCAACGTCTTTACCAGTTGCAGTCAAAGGTAATCGCACTACCCCAAACAACCCGGCAGCTCATTTTCTTTCTTATCTGCTTTCTATTCACATACAATATTTTTTACGTTTTAGGAAAGTCTTGGACAAAGCATTTTTTTGGCCAGCATACTGACCCATTTCGTTATGAAGGCTATTCATCGGGAATAGTTATTTTATTATTGCTTTATATGGGTCTACAGCACTCTCGCTGGCTAATAAAAGCCCTATCGCTTGCGATTTTTCTTTTTTTCGGCTTAGTAACAGCGTCATCATGGTTAAGCTATGACTTTTTTAAAGAATTTATTACCCCCTCAACATTATTGATGGCGCCTGATATGCTCCAAAGTAAAGCTGGCGCAGGCATTGCAACCTTGGCGTCATTTAATTTTGCTATTGGACTCATTGCTTTATTAATTTTTTCTATACCCGTGTTGGTTGCAGCCCCTAAATTTCTGGGACTTGAATCTTCACCAAAAATAGCATTAATCATCTCTACCATTAGCTTACTATACGTTGGGTTTTTACAGCACCGATTCTATCACTCAGAGCAAGAAGCATTTTACCAACTAAGCCCCATCACCTTTTCGCATCCTGCTGCCTACTTTATCAAGTCACCCTTTATAACTTCCGACCTCATTCAAGAAAAGCATTTACACGCAGCAAAATTCTTTCAAAAATCTGTGGTGAAAGAAGAGTTTCCTTTCCTAACTATTAGCCATGCGCAGCCCAAGATTCCAAACCAAAAAAATGTTATTGTATTATTTCTTGAAAGCGTAAGAGCGGCTGAAACGGGCTTTCTAAGCCAACAAAAAGGCACCACACCCAATCTTGATAGAATTGCTCAACAATCTTTAAGTTTTTCTAATTTCTATGCAAATTCAAGTCATACGGTTAGGGCAGAAGTTGCCACACTCTGCTCCGTGCTTGATATGTCATCTGGCGCACCACTTTCTCGAAGAGGCTTGGCATTTAACACGCCCTGCCTACCAAATATTCTGAAAAAACAAGGCTATCGATCGCTTTGGTATCATGGTTATACCTCAGAATTTTATAATCGAGATCAATTCCATTTACAGTTAGGCTTTGATGAGCTGATTGACCAAAGAATTATTGCCAATGACAAACCTGAGGCCATTAGCATCGGCTGGGGCATATCCGATAAAGATGTACTGAATTACGCCTTTGAAGATTTATCAAAAAGAAAGGCGCCTTTTTTTGCTGAAATATTAACCTTAACCAACCATTTCCCATTCGATAATGGGTTTGAAAAAATTGCTCAAGAACGTGAAGATGAAAACCTAGTTTATAACCGCTATCTACGAAGTATTCATTATACCGATCAAGCGCTCGGCGAATTTTGGGATAATTTTCAACAGTCGCCATTAGCAGAAAATACCATTCTTATTATCCTTGCTGATCATGGTTTGTGGATGCGATCAAAACACACTGAAAAAGCCAATGCCTACCTTCGCCATGAAATGCAATTTAAGGTGCCTTTGCTCATCTGGCAAAAAGGGATA
>JAPOUS010000070.1 GCA_026708525.1 Cellvibrionales bacterium | reverse complement strand
GTTGGCCTGAATGTACCGTATCGAGAATATAGACAGGCAGCATTGCCTCACAAGAGGTAACTGCCTGTTGAAAGGCTGGATTGTCATCCAATCGTAAATCTTGTCTAAACCAGCAAATGGCTTTCATTCGGTATCCTAAGGGAAAATTTCTGAGCCATCGTAAGCAAAACAGTGGCCGCTATCGCTTGATGAGAGTTTACAAAGTGTTGCTATCAGTTGTTTTACAGATGCCTCTGGCGATTGCAGTTGTCCTTCTTTGACGTGTGCTTGAAAAGGCTTAGAGAGGTTACTGTCAACCGTGCCTGGGTGAATACCCACAAGGATATGCTGAGGTTCCTTTCGAGCGATTTCTATGGCTGCGCATTTTATCATCATATTCAAAGCGGCTTTGGATGTTCGATAGCTATACCATCCGCCCAGATGATTATCAGAAATACTGCCAACACGAGCGGATAGAGTGGCGAGAATCGAAGGAGATTTTTTTCTAAGCTTAGGCGAAAAGTGTTTGATAATGAGTGCAGGGATCAGGGTGTTGGTTTGGAACATGTTGATGGCATTGGCCTCGGTCAATTGCTTCAAACTTTTTTCAGGCTGATAGGCTTCTGTATGCAATACGCCAGTTGCAATAATTATAAGATCAATCGGTTGGTTTATGGTCGCTGCCAGTGCCTTTAGTGAATCATCATCAAATGTATTGAGCGTTAAAGGTGTAATAGTGGGCGACCGATAGCTTTCCGCCTTTCTCGAAATGGCATAAAGGTGTTGAAGCTGTGGTTTACTTGCTAGGGTATCAACGAATGCGCGACCGATTGCGCCAGATGCGCCAAACACCATTGCACTTTTTATAGAGGGGCTAAAATCAGACAACAATTTACTCCTGGCCTAATGTTGAGCATATGAGTTATACGATTACATGGCACATGTAGATGTCGCTTATCGGTAAAATTCAACAAAAAATCTTACTGGGCCTTTACATTTCAGGTGGTGGCTAATTTCAGGTTCAATAATGCCTTCGCTATTTTGAGTGAGGACGTGATGCTCTTGTTGGTTGATCACATAGATAAGCGAGCCTTCGATCAGTTGAATTTTCCCCCATACACCGGGTTTGGTTGAATGATCTTTCAGTAGGCTTTTAGGGATAGAATCTTCAGAAAATTCGGGTGTTTTTTTGTAGGCTTGAACATGTTTAGGAAGGTTTTTCATCGTCTGTACTACTAATCATGCGTATTTTTTAGATACCATTTTGGCCATTTTTCTCCATAAAAAAGGCCCAGAGTTAAGGGCCTGTCTTAAGAGCATAAAAACGCAGGTGAGTTAGCTTATTCACAGTAATAGGGAATGTAAGCTAAATCATTCACGTGATGATCAACTGAGAAGAGCTTTTCACCGACGCCGGTTGAAAGATCAATTTCGTAGATGTCTGCTCCGCCTTGATTATTGCCGGCAGAGACAAAGGTTCGGTTATCATTGGTTGTGGCTATGCCTGAGGCTTGAGCAATGCCATGATCGGCAATGTGCATCAGTTCAGTGCCTTCGGTATCCAGGCTATATAACCCCTTACCGGTTAGTAGATAGAGCAGGTGGCCATCATGCGAATACCCTAAGTCACCATGTTTAAAATCATCACCTGCATAACTTAGCTGACCGATGACACTTTTTTCAGCAGTTTGCTTATCAAAATGGTAGAGGTAGGTTTTACTTGTGGCTTTTAAGATGCCGGATAACGGGCTAATAGCAAAGCGGTAGATAGGATAAGATTCTGTACTGGCAACGACCATTTCTTGCTCGGTGGCGGGATCATACGCGATAAGATTGGATGCGCGAGTTTCTGAAGATGTTTGATGGATGTAGTAAAGTTTATTATTGTAGCTCGCTAAATTGGAGGCTTTATAGCTGCTACCTGCAAGCGGTGAGCTTATACCTGTGTTAATATCGATGTGGTAAAGCACGGTTTGGCCATTACCTGCATAGTTATCAATGCCGTAGAGTCCGCCCATACAAGCCATAGGCGCTTCTGGGCCATCCAGTGGTGGGTTGTCTTCACCGGGGATGATAGGGTCTTGATCATCGACCTCCTCGCCATCGCCTAGATCGCCACCATTGTCTTCGTTATCTCCGTTATCAGCAGTGTCTCCATTATCGCTACTGTCACCATCATCTTGATCACCGTCATCAACAATTGGGTCTTGGTCGTTAGGTACGCCATCAGGAATCGGATCTTCTTCAGGCACAGGATCTTCCTGTGGTGTGGGATCTTCTTCGGGCGTTGGGCCACCTAAAATAGGAGGGTCGTTGGGTTCGGCGTCGGTGACAGGGTCTTCAGGTGGTTCTGGTGGCGTGACTTCAGGTGGTGTCACCGCGGGGAGTTTGGGTTTAGGGTGAACTTTGCAGTATTTGCCTTTTTTCGTTTTAAAAGGGATGCCTTTCCATTTGCCCTTGGTTAATTGGCTCAGTTTTTTTCCGGGTTTCCATGGGCTCCATGACTTTTTGGTGAACCCAAGCTTTTCAATGCCTTTCATTTTTTTCTTGAATGGTTTTTCTAGCCATGCTGATTTAGAAAAATGCGCGTGTTTAGCGCCTTTTTTAAAAAAAGGGTTTTGATAGGATTTATGCGCAAATACCGAGAGAGATAAGCATAAAAGGACTGCAATCGATAACATCCGTTTTATCATTGTGTGTGCCTCCGTGCACTTTGGAGAGTTACCGTCGCGTACTCTCACAGGTTTTTTATTCATAAAAGCGTCATAAAAGTAGCATAAAAGGCTTGTTTCACCGAGTATTAAAAGCCCTAGAAGCAGATTAATTTGTTATAAAAATGATCATGGCGGGTATATGGTGATTGCTGCTGAGTTGTGAGTCGTTAGCTGATAAAGAGCCTCCAGGCAGCATCGCTGATTATTTGAAATGCTGGTGGGTGTTATGCTTACTCGATCGTTTTAAATTATCAATACAGCCTTGGGGTTAAAATTGGGGTTGAGCTCGTGGTTCTCATAACCTCTTGGATTGCAAACCACCTGGGTCGAATGGATTTTGTAAGCAAAATTCATATGTAAGTGGCCATGAATCCAGGCACTGGGTTTGTGGGTTGCCATTAAGGTTTCATAATTACTGGCGAAAGCGCCACAGAGGTTATGCGAACGGTATTCGACCGGAATGGATTGAATGCTTGGAGCATGGTGCGTAATGATCACGCGTTTACCATCAAAAGGTTTCGTTAGTGTTTCTCTAAGAAAGGCATCAGTTTCAGCATTTAATGCTCTGGCATCTTTGGGGGTGAATAAGCGCTTTTTCCCTTTATCCAGCCACTGGATCAACCGATGGTCGTTCATCCTTCTGCCGGCCTCATGCATTGCGGCCTCCTGTGTCAGGGCGCCTAAGATGGCATAGTCCGTCCAAAGGGTTGCACCGATAAACTGGGTATTCTCTATAATGACAGTATTATTGTGAAGTAAGTGTACTGATGAGTCCTTCATTGCCGCTTGCCACTGTATTAGCGCTTCTTGATAACACTGATCATAAAATTCATGGTTGCCTAAGCATAACAATATAGGTTTGTTCTGAGATTGGGCTTTTATCCAATCGAATGTACGCTGGCTAGTATCACCAATATCGCCGGCTAACACCAAAACATCAGCATCCGTGGCAGGAACTTGATAAGTAATAGTATTGTTAAAAAATTCAACGTGTAAGTCGCTTTGGTATTGGATTTTCATGGTGGCTGTTAAGTGTTAGAGTTGATCATAAGATAGCAGGTAAATGGGGTTAACTTGATACAATTTTTATTTAAAAAATTGTTTTTTTAGGGATACTTCTCCGTTAATCACTGTCAGTTAGATATAGGCAAGCCTATTCGTCACCTAAAAATGCTAAAGGTTTTGCGCTAACCAACCAAAGATTTTTCATATGATCTACTGATGTATGTTGAATCTAACAAGGTTTATATTTTGCAATTTAAGCACGCATTAAACCCGCCGGTATTTTTTTCAGCGACAGTGCTTATTGCAATATTGTCAGGTTTTGCAGTGGTTGACCCTAAAAGTATGGGGCTGTTCTTTAATCACTTGCAAGATAAACTCACGCTCAATTTCGGTTGGTTCTATGTATTATCCGTTGCTTTAATATTGATTTGTATCGTATTTCTTGCCATGTCGAGATACGGCGATATTAAGTTAGGGCGTGATCACTCAGAACCAGAATTTAGCTTTAAATCTTGGTTTGCCATGCTGTTTTCAGCAGGTATGGGCATCGGTTTGGTGTTTTTTGGGGTGTCAGAACCTGTGATGCACTTTGTCTCACCGCCGGTTGGTCAACCTGAAACCCTTGATGCGGCAAGAGAAGCCATGAAAATTACCTTTTTCCATTGGGGGTTTCATGCCTGGGCTATCTATGCCCTTGTCGCAATGATTTTAGCCTTTTTCAGTTTTCGGCATGATTTGCCTTTAACTTTGCGTTCGGCGTTGTATCCGATTATTGGAGAGCGTATCTATGGTATTGCCGGTCACTTAGTTGATATTTTTGCCATTATAGGCACGGTATTTGGCGTAGCAACATCGCTTGGCTTTGGTGTCTTGCAAGTGAACTCTGGGTTAAATTATCTTTATCAAGTGCCTGTGAACGTTAGTGTTCAGATATTATTAATTCTCCTCACGTCTCTTTTGGCGACGATTTCCGTTGCTTCAGGATTGGAGAAGGGAATTCGCTTATTGTCAGAGCTTAATTTATTTTTGGCCTTATGTTTTATGCTGTTTGTGATGATACTTGGTCCCACCCCGATGTTATTACCCATGTTTGTACAAAATACGGGAGCCTATTTGTCAGATATTGTCAGTAAAACATTTAACTTGTATGCCTATGATGCCAATAACTGGATAGGTGGCTGGACGATTTTTTACTGGGCATTTTGGTTGTCTTGGTCGCCTTTTGTCGGGATGTTTATTGCAAGAATTTCTCACGGGCGCACCATTAGAGAGTTTGTTTTGGGGGTGTTATTTGTACCGTCACTGTTAACCTTTCTGTGGATGACAACCTTTGGCAATACGGCGATTGATTTGATTTTACATCACGGTAATACCGCGCTCAGTGACGTGGTGCAACAAGATACCTCACTGGCTTTATTTCAATTCTTAACGAGCTTTCCATTAGCGAACGTGTTATCCATTTTGGCGATTGTTATTATCGTTATTTTCTTTGTAACCTCGTGCGATTCCAGTGCCATGGTCATTGATATTTTATCATCCAAGCCATCGAATACTTCGCAATCACAAGTGGTCGCCGGACCTTTATGGCAACGTATTTTTTGGTCATTATCGATCGGCATAGTGGCTATGGTACTAATGTTGGCTGGGGGATTAAAAGCTTTGCAGGCAGCCACTATCGTTAGTGCTTTACCTTTTTGTATTATTTTGCTCTTTTCAACTTATGGGTTACTTCGCGGTTTGATGACGGATTCGTTAAAAAAAGAAAGTTTAGAACACATTCATATCACGCCGCCTCAAAGTGCTAAGGGAGCTATTCCTTGGCAAAGTCGTTTGTCAAACCTGGTGCATTTTCCAAGGCAAAAACAAGTCAAAACCTTTAATGCTAATGTTGTGTATCCGGCCATGCTTGCGATTGCCGAGGAGCTTGAAAAGCAAGGCGTGAAAACAGCGCTGACTCAAGATGAAACCAATGATTCTCCTTGCTTAACGATTATTCATGGCGATGAAAAAAACTTCATTTATAAAATCACACCAAGGGCTTACCTGCAACCAAGCTTTATGATGGATGATAGTGATGACGAACATAGAAAATATTACCGTGCGGAAGTCTTTTTGTCAGAAGGCGGGCAAAATTACGACATTATGGGCTGGAGCAAAGAGCAGGTGATCAACGATATTATCCGTCAATATGAGAAGCATATGCATTTTTTGCATGTTATCCGCTAGAGAACATTTTTTTATTGTTAGAGTCTAACGGTCTTAAGTATTGTATGCATGTAGTTTGGAGGTTGATATGAACGTAAGATCGACCAAGTCATTTGTCTTGTTTGGGTTGTTCTGCATGACGATGGTTGGATCTTGGCAGTCTGCTGCATTGCCTGTGTTTTTAGTTAATAAGCCTAAAGGCCCTAATACTGAAAACTATCTGGTATTTAGAACGCAGCTTGATGAGCAATTAGAAAATGCAAAGGGTTTAAATGATATATCCGATGTTATCAATAGGATGGAAGCTGGTGATTTAGATGCCAGTTTAAATAAAGATATTCTATTTCAGCAATTAAAAGAGAACGTTGTTGGTTGGTTGGCGGAAGGCGTTGGGGTAACAAACTAAGGAAGCGGTATGGCTTCCTTGTTTTTTTGGCCGTTAGAGAATGCCTGGGATAATAACTTTTCGATCTTTCGGGTAGTCATCAAACTTATCTTTGTACCATTGATGCGATTGGAACGCCCTTGGTATCAAGTTTGCTGCTGATACGCCTAAAACAAATAATGCACCCACAGACCAAGTCGCAATAGCAAACCCTAAGAAAGATAATAATTCGGTAAAGTAACTTGGACAGCTCACATACTTAAATAGCCCACCTTGAGGAATTCGGTAAACTTTAGTGCCTTCTGCGACTTCTTTTTTACTGCGAAGATTACGAATAATGTTGTCCGAATGCAGGTTCATCAAATAACCAAAGGCATAGATTGCCATTCCGATAATAAAACGTGGATCAGTGAACCATTCATTTGTGAGGTG
>JAPOUS010000137.1 GCA_026708525.1 Cellvibrionales bacterium | reverse complement strand
ATAACTGGGTGCGCAACACCATCGAATTTATTCCAAGCTATGGTTCTATTCAGGGTGCTGATTACACATTGCAATCAGGTAAGGGTAATGCGATGGATACCGCATCGCTTTTGATTGCATTATTAAGAGCCTCCAATGTGCCTGCGCGCTATGCTTTTGGTACGGTGGATATCCCTGCCGAAAAAATCATGAACTGGGTTGGCGGCGTTGATGTGCCAGAAGCTGCGCAACAATTATTAGGGCAAGGTGGTGTGCCGAATAAAGCTATTGTTCATGAAGGCAAAATTTACACTATTAGAATCGCACACGCCTGGGTTGAAGCTTGGGTGGATTTTCATCCAAGCCGTGCGGCAAAGCATAAAGTAGGCGATAGCTGGGTTCCACTCGATGCGTCATTTAAGCAATACGAATTTACCGAAGGTGAAGACATAGCAAACCAAGTGCCTTTTGATGCAGAAAGTTTAGTTAACGATTTAACCGCGAGCGGTACAGTCAATGAAGCGGATGGTTTTGTACAAGGCTTAGATCAAAGCTTAATTGAAACAACGCTAGCGGCTTATCAGCAGCAGGTAGAAGACTACATCAATAACCAAAACCCTGAGATGACCTTAGGCGAATTACTGGGCACACAAAAAGTTATCCAGCAAGAATTTCGTCAACTCGCTGCTGGCTTGCCTTATGAGTTAATCGCACGTACCCATAATTTTAGCGAACTACCCAATATTTATAGGCATAAGTTTCGTTATAGTTTAGGCACGATAACAGTTGAAAAAAGTCTACCCGAAGTTGCAGGTAAAAAACTGGCATTGGCGTTTAAGCCTGCAACAGATGAAGATGCCGAATTATTGGCAAGCTATCTGCCAGAACCTGATCCAGAAACCGGTGAGATTGATCCATCAAACATTCCGCAAAGCTTACCGGGCTATATGATTGGCTTAACCGCCGAATTTTTAGAAGAGGGCGAAACGCTATTTGAAGTCCCAGCAGGCAATATGGGATCAGAGCTGATCGAAAGCATGCAACTGTATGCACCAACTTTTGGCTGGTCAGCTCCTGCAATCAACTTTCCAGTCGCAGGAGAATATCGAGCCATTGGACTGGATTTGCAAGGTGTTAACCCAGAAGATGCGGCCAAGTTGCGTGCAAGGATGGAAGCAATCCAAGCCAAATTAGAGAGCGAAGACGATGCACAGTTGGCCTCACTAACAAAACACGAGCTAGTGGGTGATATGCTCTATGCCACCATTTATAGCTACTTCGCCTTAAACGATTTGCAGGATCAAATCCAAGCCTAAGCAGCCGATGTGGTGAATTATCGCTTGCCGAGCTTTGGATTATTTACCACACAGCTAAACCCTGTGTATTGGTTTGGCGTGCCGAGAAATGTCGAGTTTTCAGGTTTGGGTATGGATGTTGATCATATGGCATCACAACTATCAGCGAAGAATAATAGCAAAGGTGAGAGGGTGGCGTTTAAGCGTAGCATGGGGCTAAGAAGTTCTGCAATGGAACATCAAGTGCCTGAAATGATGTATTCAACCGATGATGCTCCTGCGCACGGTATTTCAGCTGTGAAAGCACTCGCAATCGCAGGTCAGCAAGGCCAAAAAATCTGGACGATTGATAGTAACAACATCAGTATGGCGTTAGCAGATATTAACCTGAGTGATGATATAGAAAACGAAATACGTAATGCGGTTAATGTAGGGAATATCGCTATCGCCCACCAAGGTTATTTAGATTTTTATGGGACTAGAGCGGCTGGCTATTTGCTGCTTGATCCTGAAACGGGCGCTGGGGCTTATAAGATTGCGAGTGGGGGGAATGGGGGAGTACTTATTTTTGCAGGCTTGCTTATTATAATGACAATGATGTTCTTTTTGATGCCTCTGCTGGCTAGTGGAGTAGGTTTGACTTTTTTTGCATTAGGCTTGTTGGTCGGCACTTCATTAGTTGCCGCAGGCGTAGCAGCATTAACAGGAAATAGTTTTGCATGTAATGTATTTTTGGCTACTGCTGCCGCAACCCTTGCAACTATGATAGGTCTGTTGATTCCAGCGAGTGCCAAAGTAGCTGGTATTCTTTGGAGTATTTTTGGAATTGGGGGGTCTGCAGGATCGGCTCTATTAGGTTTATTAAATCTGTGTGGGTGATGTATGAGCGAATTGAATAATATCCTAATCAAATTGTATCATTCGTGTTTTATATTTTTATCCGTTACATTTTTTTGGGGGATGCTATTTGATTTTAATTTTCTTTCAAGCGAAGAAATAAATTATTTACTGGTAAAGTATTTATCTTCATTTCTAAGTGCAGCTGGTTATCTTGTGTTGGCTAGCGAAAAGCGTGAATGATTAGCGATAAAGGGGGGGGTCGATATTAAAAATAACCAATAGTGTATAACAGTGCAACACCATCGAATTTATTCCAAGCTATGGTTCTATTCAAGGTGCTGATTACACACTGCAATCAGGTAAGGGGAATGCGATGGATACGGCATCGCTTTTAATTGCGTTATTAAGAGCCTCCAATGTGCCTGCCCGTTATGCCTTTGGTACGGTGGATATCCCTGCTGAAAAAGTCATGAATTGGGTGGGTGGTGTTGATGTGCCAGAAGCTGCGCAACAATTATTAGGGCAAGGTGGTGTGCCGAATACGGCTATTATTAGAGCGGGTAAAGTTGATACCATTAGAATTGAACACACATGGGCAGAAGCTTGGGTTGATTATCACCCTGGCCGTGCAGCAAAGCATAACGTAGGTGATAGCTGGATTCCACTCGATGCATCATTTAAGCAATACGCATTTACCGAAGGCGAAGACATTGCAAGCCAAGTGCCTTTTGATGCAGAAAACCTAATTAACGATTTAACCGCGAGCGGCACAGTCAATGAAGCTGATGGTTTTGTACAAGGCTTAGATCAAAGCTTAATCGAAACTACGCTAACAGCATATCAGCAGCAAGTAGAAGACTACATCAATAACCAAAACCCTGAGATGACATTGGGTGAATTACTGGGCACGCAAAAAGTTATCCAGCAAGAATTCCGTCAATTGGCTGCGAGTTTACCTTATCAATTGATCGCACGAACGCATAATTTTAGTGAGTTACCGAATATCGTGCGTCATAAGTTTCGTTACACTTTGGGCACTGAATATTATGGGCGAGAAGATAGACGCTTAATCACAGTTGAAAAAAGTCTACCCGAAGTTGCAGGTAAAAAACTGGCATTGGCATTTAAACCAGCCACGGATGAAGATGCCGAATTATTGGCAAGCTACCTGCCAGAGCCTGATCCAGAAACCGGTGAGATTGATCCATCACACATTCCGCAAAGCTTACCGGGCTATATGATTGGCTTAACCGCCGAATTTTTAGAAGAGGGTGAAACCCTATTTGAAGCCCCAGCAGGGAATATGGGGTCAGAACTGATCGAAAGCATGCAGCTGTATGCGCCGGGTTTTGGCTGGTCAACACCTGCCATTAATCATCCCGTTGCAGGGGAATATCGTGCAGTTGGGTTGTATCTACAAGGTGCTAACCCAGAAGATGCGGTCAAACTCCGTGCAAGGATGGAAGCGACTCAAGCCAAATTAGAGAGCGAAGACGATGCCCAGTTGGCCTCACTAACAAAACACGAGCTAGTGGGTGATATGCTCTATGCCACCATTTATAGCTACTTCGCCTTAAACGATTTGCAGGATCAAATCCAAGCCTAAGCAGCCGATGTGGTGAATTATCGCTTGCCGAGCTTTGGATTATTTACCACACAGCTAAACCCTGTGTATTGGTTTGGCGTGCCGAGAAATGTCGAGTTTTCAGGTTTGGGTATGGATGTTGATCATATGGCATCACAACTATCAGCGAAGAATAATAGCAAAGGTGAGAGGGTGGCGTTTAAGCGTAGCATGGGGCTAAGAAGTTCTGCAATGGAACATCAAGTGCCTGAAATGATGTATTCAACCGATGATGCTCCTGCGCACGGTATTTCAGCTGTGAAAGCACTCGCAATCGCAGGTCAGCAAGGCCAAAAAATCTGGACGATTGATAGTAGCAACATCAGTATGGCGTTAGCCGATATTAATCTTAGTGATGATATAGAAAATGAAATACGTAATGCGGTTAATGCAGGGAATATCGCTATCGCCCACCAAGGTTATTTAGATTTTTATGGGACTAAAGCGGCTGGCTATTTGCTGCTTGATCCAGAGACTGGGGCGGGTGCTTATAAGATTGCGAGTGGGGGAATGGGGGAGATTTAGCTATAGAAGGTGCAGGTGTAGCTTTAAATTTAGTTGGTGCTTTAAATACTATTATTGGATCGGTTCTATTGTTATTAAAGAAGGCTAATTCAATTAAATTGCTTGGTCCATTGGGTAATGTGCTTAATCTGCTTGGTTTAATACAAGGGATGATTGCCAATCATAATTTTGGTATTTGGCAAGAGAAATAATTTGAGGTCATAATTTGGGGCTAGAGTAGTATTTTCTATATTGAGCAGATTTGCAATTTTACGTTTTTCTCAAGTGGCTCTATTTGCTGCTAACTTCTTTGTGGCGAAGGTTGTTAGGGAGTGTAGTAATTTATGAAAAAAATATTGGGGGTTGAGTGGCATCAAGAAATAATATATGGGCCAAAAAATATTTTTCTAAGAACTGTTTGGGTTATTTTTATTTTGTTTTTGTTGCTGCTATTTCCTTTATTAAATTTGATATATTGATGCTGAGAGTATAGGACTTTTTGTGCGGGCTTATGATTAGTGTTTTGAGTAGTCTGTGTATGTATTTTTGTTAGCAATTTTATAGATGGATTTGTGGCTTCTAGTTGTCGAAGAAAGTAATAAGTGGTGAATAAATTCTTTAGAGGGATAATTTTTTTTTCAATTATGATACTTACTGTTTGCCTCTTGCATTTAGCTGACAATAACCTAGCTAAATCTTTGACTGTTTTAGGTGCGTCTTGCATTTCTGCGGGGATGATTGGTATAAATTCACCCATTAAGAATAGAAAAATAATTTTCATTGTAGGCGTGCTAGTGATTTCTTTAGCAGGTATATATGCATATGCTGATAGGTTGATTAATATAATGCGGTAGGCTCTGTAGCGCTTTTAATTAGCGATAAAACGGTTAGGTCGATTTAAATTATCCAGCAAAAAAACTAACCAGCAAGGTCGCACAGAAATCAAAGTAAGAAAAAGGTAGAGCACATATCGATCAAAAATAGCCGCGCCTCCTTTTCTACTTTGATCTAGCTGTTAGTCGATAGAGAGATGAAAGATAAATTCAATCGGCAGTTGGTCGATAGGAAGGCGGTATGAAAATATTCGACCCGACACCTTTTTCTGCATTGGCGGCGACACTATGCATTAGAGGGCAGATTTTACAAGAAAGAGGCGGAGGTTGTGGATGCTAAACTTGCTGAAAGTGTCGATTTTAAAGGGCTTGAGAGGTGTTCTGGGAAGTCTTCGGAAGTGCTAATGGTAGCAAGAGGCGGACTAATCATAAAACCCTAAGGGGGTTTATGCCTCCTTCGGGGCTTTGCAGCAAGCTGCTCGTTTCAAATAGCTGGGCGCTATTTGTCGAACCAGGCGCTTCTCATCAGCACCCCCTTTTACGCAGATATAAAAAAACCCACACTAGGTGGGTTCTTTTATATCTGGTAGCAAGGGGCACTATCGTGTTGTGTGTGTAACCTATTGATTAAAATAGAAAAGTAACTTTAACGAAAAGGGTTGTGTTACAACCTATGTTACATTAAAAAGCAGTCATTCATTGTTTTGCTATTTAATTCTTTTGGAGTGTCTATTTTATAAATAGATGATTGTTTTTGCCTTGTCTAGCTGTCTTTTTGTCTAATTCTAAATCCAACCTTTGGAAGCGTCGCAATTTTACCATAAGTTAATTTTTAGAGGTTCTTTAGTTGAAGCGAAAAAAGTTTATACTTTTTGCCGTCACACCGTCACACCGTCACACCGTCACACCGTCACACCGTCACACCGTCACACTTTAGGTATCTTCTAGTGTTAGAATTAAGGCTAGATCGATAAGTTTTTGTCTATGGATGATGGAATTTGCTCTAAAATGGCCTGAGAACACTAAAAATGGACTTAATATTGTTTAAGTTGGATTTTTTGAGAGTATCGAAATATCATAATGCCCATCATAGCTAATAATTCTAAAGTAAGCGCAATCTTGATTTGTATGTTATTAAAACGGCAAGATTGTAGGGTTTTGTTGATATTTGACAATGATACTCTATATGAGCATTTTAAATCAGGAAAAGCCCCTAAAGAAATCCATTTCGCCATTTGAGCTAGCGATCCACGTAATGTTTTTTAGCGGCGCATAATGATAGTAAGGTCAAAATTCTATTAATGAATACTAGAAAAATTAAAACACTTAGTCTGTTCTCAGGAGCAGGCGGGTTAGATATTGGGTTTCACGATGCTGGATTCGACATTGTTGCCTGCGTTGAATTAGAAGAAAAATACTGTAAAACCCTAGAAAAGAATAAAGATGAATATCTTGGAAGTGATACGACTATCCATAATATCGATATTCGTGATTTCGATGTGTCACCATACATAGATAAAGATATTGAATGCATTATAGGTGGGCCGCCATGCCAAACATTCTCTGCTGCTGGTAGGCGGTCTGGCGGCGTTATAGGCACAGATGATTTGAGAGGTCAATTGTATTCAGCCTATTGTGAGATACTTGATGCTATCAAGCCTTCAGTTTTTGTTTTTGAG
>JAPOUS010000204.1 GCA_026708525.1 Cellvibrionales bacterium | reverse complement strand
TTTTCTAATTCATCATTAAGCCAATTTTCAAGATTGTTGTATTTTTTTTGTATTTCTTCTCGCAGGGTTTCGCCATGGGTATATTGAGTTTTTATCTTTGCGAGCTCAATTTTGAGTCGTTCAACTTCTTTTTCGTGATTGGATGCTTTTCGCTTAAGGGATGCATGACAATTATCAAGATTTGTATAGTTATTTTCGGAATCGTTAAGTTCTTTTCTGGCCTTATTTAATAGATTACTCAACTTTTCTCTGTCAGTGTTCGCCTCGGCGACATTTTTATCAAGGTTTTGATTAATTTCCTTTTGATTTACTAACAATTGTTGTGTGTTGTTGATGTCGTTTTGAAGCGCTTGTTTTTCTTGGTTAGCTTGATTTAACATGTTTTGAAGTTTTTTTGTCTGGTCAACTTCTTGTTGTATTTTACCAAGCGTATTTTTCAACTGATTATTATCTTGATGGAACTCTTGATTAGCATGCGTTAGTTGAGTATTTTTAGCTTCCGCTTCAAGTAGATTTTTGGTTATGCGATCTAGATCGTCTTTCAAATGTTGTTGCTCGGTTTTTTGCACTGATTCTTGACTTTCTAATTCCTTTTGAAGGTCTGCTAATTTACTGGTTTGATTGTTTATTTTTTGATTTAACGCTTGCATCTGAGCTTGATTGTTGTTTTGGCGTTCTTTGTATCCACTGATATCGTTTTGCAGATCATTTGCTGTTCTCTGAGCAGCATCGACTTGGCTTTGAAGACTATTAATGGTTTGATTCGCTTGATCCAAATTATTCTCTAACTGTGCTTTATCGGTAGCTAGTTGGCTAACGCTATTTTGCTGCTTGATGTGTTGTTGCTGTAAATTTTTGATTTGATTTTCTAGTTGTTGTTTTTCTTGGTTGAATCGGTGTTTTTCTTGTCTATGAAGATAATTGGTATTACTCAGCTTATTGTTAATCTGGTTTAGTTTATTTGTTGCACCCTGAAGTTGACCTTCAATTTGATTTTTTTGATTGTCCAATAGTTGGTTTTGTTGTTGATTTTGTCGCATTTGCTGTTGCAACTGATGCTTTTCTTTCATGTGCCTTTCAATGGCTTTATTTGCATTTTTGACTTCGCCTTCGAGAGTTTCTTTCTTTTTTTGAGTAAGCTGAACCTTTGCTTGCTGTTGTGCATTTTCTTTTTTTAATGCCTCGATAGTGTTTTGTAATTGATTGACTTGCCGAGCTTTCGCATTCGCTTCGGTTTTGGCCGCATGAAGTGCAGCATTTTGATTATCTAATGTTTTATTGGCTTGTTTTAATCTGGTAAGTTCTTTTTGGAGCCTTTTGAGCTCTGACTGGCTTTTCATGAGGCTGTTATTGATTTCTTTTATTTTCGCATCTTTGTTCTTGTTGTTGGTTTTTTTTTCTCTAAAATATTTTAACGCTTCTTCTCCGGTTTTTTTTGCAGCGATAGTCGTTGCCGAAGTGGCAAGGGCAATCATGGAGTATTTAGCTAACCTCATGCCAATTGAATTGGTGTCAATATTGGGTAATGTTTGCTGGGCAAGCAGTGTTGTTAAGAAAGCAAAGGTAAATTTTTTCATGCCTAAACCTAAATAATCCATTTTTCGCAAGGTAATAGACCATGTTTATAGCGTTAAATTTTATAAGTTAAAAAAATTTAATTTATAGTCAATTTATTGCTATGCATGTTTTGTGTGTATTTTAAGGGAGCAGAGTATGAAGGTGAGGAAAAATACGCCCTTAACAGATGTTAAGGGCGGATGCTTTTAATGGCGGGCAGGAACGACGCCAGTATTTGGCATATGATCCATGCCGATATCACGGGCGTGCTCAACAAACCCTTTGTTTTTCCAAAAGAAGGCACCTGGCATGGTGGTAGGTACAACCAATACGTAAAACAAGGCACGGCCAATTATTGCTGTGGTTAAACAGGTGGCGGATAATCCAACAAAGCCGATCACCTGCAACCAAGCAAACTCGGTGAAGGTAACACCTAGCGCGATCAAGCAAGTGATGGCCAGTAACGTGTTACGCAAAATATACGTGCACCCAAAGGTGGTGCGTTGAATGTAATGTGACGCTGCACCCTCGTGTTTCGCGGTTTTGAACTCACGTGCTTGGATAAACAGGCCGATGGATTCGGCTAGGCTTCCCACAAAGATAAGTGCAGCTAACACCGTTAACAAAGTGGCCCAAGCTTCGCCTATTATGGCAAGGGTCGGTACAAACACAACGGCTAGGATTAAGCTACCCAATGTCATAGCGTTGCCAACAAAATGGGTGCCTGTGCTGTTATGATTCCAGAAGGGTCGTGCTGGAATTCGATAGCAGCGATACATGTAGTAAAGGCCAATGCCGCCAGAAATCATGGCAAGTAGTGCAGTGGGTACGTTTAAGTAGGTTAATGCGCCTGCAATACGTGATGACATGCCGATGGTCTCAGCCAAAGGGGCAATCCAAGGGTGTGAGGGTAATTGTGTTAACAAGTGCAAGCCGCCAAAAGCCAAAAAGCCTGAAATACCTAAGCCCTCACGACATACAGGACTATGACGCCAGTTGTTAAAGCCGCGATAAAAGCGGAATGGTTTACCCAAGTGAGTAACAGACATCAATAAGCCAAGTGCTGATAGGCCAAGAGAGACCAGAACCATGGGTAAGTACATCACGCTGCTTTTGGCTGCTTCAATCGGTGCAATACCTAGCCAGCTTCCTAGCGTTAAAATAAAGAAAATACCTAATGAAGCTTGAACCGATAAGGTAAAGGCAACCAATGGGTTTTCAGAAGAGGATAATCGCTTAACATTCCAATGTTTTTCAGCACCGTCTTTTTCATCGACTTCTGGTTTATACATACCAAGCTCATCAAGGGTGTATTTAATCTGCATCGAATCGGTACGTGTCACTTCCTTCGGCATCTCTTTTTGTTGTTGGAAGCGAATGTTGGGTTGAGTAATGGATGGGTCAGGAAAGCCTGGAATACTGGTATCGATATCTTCACGGCGCCCCGGGGTGTTTTCGATAACGCCAAAGTCTAATGCGTTACCGACACAAGCCGATACACAAGCAGGTTTTAGATTAACTTCTAAGCGATCGACACACATATTACACTTTTCCACTCGCCCTTTTACCGGGTCAAGCTGAGGGGCGTTATACGGGCAAACCCAGGTACAGTAACCACAACCAAAACAAATATCGGGATCTTGGATAACTGCGCCATACTCAGGGTGCTTGGTATAAGCGCGGGTTGGGCAACCTTTTAAACACACAGGATTGTCGCAGTGGTTACAAGCCATAGAGATGTTCATGCGTTGAAAGTCAGGGAATTCTCCGCCTTCAACATAACCGACGGATCGAAAAGCAAAGTGATCAGGTAGGTCGTTTTTTTCAGAGCAAGCTGATTCACAGGCATGACAACCAATGCAGTTGTCAGCAGTAAAGTGAAAACCGTGCTGTTTGTTTCGGTTTGGGTTAGTACCAATTGCATCCTCGTTATTGATGCGCAGGCTAACGGGCTCTTCACCATCAGGAATTAATTGAATATCTTGCCCGTAACGGTTTTTCTCTTCAGAGGTTGGGTCGAAGAGCTGGGCGTAGCCGGGTTCGTCTTTTCTTACTTCAAACATGGTTGTGCCCCTTAGAACGTACGGTTGGCGAGATTAATTTTTGCAGCCTCTGCCTGATCGGTTTTTTCGATCTTAATGGCGCCTTGCTTAAAGGCAGGCTGTCTTGAGTGTGGGTCGAGCAAGCCAAGACTTAATCGGTTAATACAGTTATGGAAGTGGAATGGGATAAACACCATGTCTTCTGGCACACGTTTGGTGGTTTGTACCATGACGATGGCGTCTCCTCGGCGGCTTTTGAGCTTAACATACTCCATACTGCGAATGCCTAATTTTGCCGCTGCATGGGGGTTCATTTCCATAAAGGGTGTGGGGGAGAACTTATTACAATTGCCTACCTTGCCAGTTTTTGTGCGGGTATGGAAATGCTCAACCAGTCGGCCTGAGTTAAGCCAGAACGGATACTCTTTACATGGACGTTCGTTATTGTCGTTAAAACGTAAGGATAATATTTTGGCCTTGCCATCAGGGAACTGGAAAACGCCATCGGTATAAAGCCGTGGGTTGCCTTTTCTTACTTTACTGTGATCGGTTGGCAAGCGTTCCCCATGCATCTCTACTGCTTGATCGGGGGTAAATTGGTTTTTATGATCTTGCTCAGAATAGGGCCATTGAATACCTCGCGACGCTTGAATGCGTTCATGGCTCATGCCAGAAATATCTAACATACGTTCGCCACCATTAACGCTGTCGCCATTGACGGAAAGATACTTCATTTCATCAAAGACTTCGGCAGCGGTTTCAGGAAATGTCATCTGGTTGTGATTATCCCAACGTTTAGCCAGTTGGTTAAAAATCCATAAGTCGGCTTTAGAGTCGCCTGGCGGTTGCGCCACTTGTTCAGTTAAATTAACGCGACGCTCTGTATTCGTAAAACAGCCAGTTTTTTCTGCCCACACAGCGCCGGGTAAATAGACATTCGCGTAATCAACAGTTTCGCAATCTTCATAGCTATCTTGTACCACACAAAATTCGACATTCTTAAAGTTTTCGCGAATGCGGGCCGTATTTGGCATCGAGGTTAATGGGTTGGTGGCAACAATCCAAAGCGCTTTAATTTGCCCTGTTTCAATAGCTGGGAAAATATCCGTCTCTTTTAAACCAATCTTGGGTGGAAAGAAGTCCTCATCAACATTCCAAAACTTAGCCACCTCTTTGCGGTGTGCAGGATTTTCTAGTGCGCGATAGCCGGGTAAGCCAGCACAGCTTGACCATTCACGCGTCCCCATGGCATTACATTGACCTGTGATAGAAAGTGATGTGCCGCCAGGCTTACCAATGTTGCCGGTAATCAGGTTCATATTGTTGATGCCACACACACCATCGGAGCCGTGCGTTGATTGGTTAATACCCATAGTCCAGATCGACATCGCAGAATTCGCCTTGGCATAAATACGTGCCACTGTGCGAATGGTGTCTGGGTCAATACCACAAATGACGGAGGCATCTTCGGGTGAATACTCTTTGACTAATTCTCGGAATTCCTCAATGCCATTGGTGAAGCTGTTGATGTAATCGTTATCTTCTAGCCCCTCATCTAAAATAACATGGGCAAAACTATTCAGTAGCACCAAATCAGTGCCTGGGTTAATGGGCAGATAATAATCCGCCATTTGTCCCATCATAGTTTTACGTGGGTCGATAACAATGATCGGAAATTTACGTTTTTCTAACGCTTCTTTTAAACGCCAATAAATAATGGGGTGTTGTTCAGGTAAGTTTGAACCAAAGGCCATTAAGCATTCCGTGTGTTCAAAATCATCATAACAACCCGGGGGGCCGTCAGAACCGAAGGAGCGCTTGTAGCCAGAGACAGCTGAAGCCATACAAAGCGTGGTGTTGCCATCGTAGTTGTTAGTGCCGATCAACCCACGCACTAATTTACCTAGGGTATAAAACTCTTCGGTAAATAGTTGGCCAGTTGAGACAATGCCGATGGAGTCCATCCCATATTTGGCTTGTATGCGTTTAAATTCGTCTGCAACTTTATCAAACGCCGTATCCCAATCTGTGGTTGTAAACTCATCATCGATACTTTCGCGTATTTTGGGTGCAAGGCCTCGACCGTTGCCCTCAAAAATACCTGCTTCAGTGAGTCCCTTGACACAGAGTTTACCACGGTTAACGTCTGCACCGCCGACGCCTCGTGTAGTCACAGGCTTGCCATCTTTATTGAGACCCACTTCAATAGAGCAGCCAACCGAACAATAACCACAGGTCGTGTATTTCCAGTCCACTGCGCCTTTGTTATTGATGATAATGGGATTTTTTTTCTTACGACCAAACAGCATGAAATTAACTCTAATCTACACTATGCGGCTTAAGCAGCCACTGTTGCTTCAGTTGCAATCGCGATTGCGCCATTTTCAAGTTTGACTTTCCATGTTTTTAATCTGACTGCCTCATCCTCAAGGCATTGACCTGTCGCCAGATTAAAGTGTTGCTTGTAAATGGGAGAAGCTACCACTAATTGTTCTTGCAAAGATCCTACCAATCCGCGTGCTAATACATTTGCCTCAGAAAAGGGGTCGTAGTTGCTAATAGCAAAAAGCTTGTCTTCACCATTATTGGCAATTCTAAATAAAGCCACTTGTTCGCCATCAACTAAGGCGGCACGGCCTGAATTTGGAAGGATGTCGTTTAATTCACAAAGGGTTGTCCAGCTCATGATGTTCTCCTTAAACCGCTTTGGCTATGATATCTTTTTTTTCGTCTTTTGTGGCAGGGCGAATTTGATCGCGCTCTCTTACAAATACCACGTTCTCGTCACTGGCTTCTGGCGCGTTAACAAATGGGATAAAACGCTTAACCTTTTCAGGGTCTTCGATCGTTGTTTTCCACTCGCACTGATAACGTTCAACAATGCGTGCCATGTCAGCTTCTAACTCATCATTGATGCCTAGTTTGTCATCAATCACCACGCTTTGCAGGTAATCCATGCCGCCCTCTAAGTTTTCGAACCAAACTGAAGTTCGTTGCAGGCGATCACCTGTGCGAACATAAAACATTAATAATCGGTCGATGTATTTGATAAGCGTTTCTTTATCTAGGTCTGAGGCAAATAGATCTGCGTGACGCGGTTTCATACCGCCATTCCCACAGGTGTAGAGGTTCCAGCCGTTTTCTGTGGCGATGATGCCAATGTCTTTTGATTGTGCTTCGGCACATTCT
>JAPOUS010000243.1 GCA_026708525.1 Cellvibrionales bacterium | reverse complement strand
GGTTAAACGCTTGAGTTGTTTTTTTTTGGGGGGTTCTTTACATCTTTATGAGGTAAATTATTCTCAGTGATTTGGCGTTTTGAGTGGCGTTCAGCTAGTAGTCTATTTTATAGCAATTGTCGAGTGAGATATTTTTTTAATAGCACCCTCTCCTCGTTTCCATGCTCTGCGTGGGAACGAGGAGTGAGTGCTTTTTATAGCTTACCCCACCCGATAATCGATTTAATATGGTTCCCTAGTATGGCTGTTTGCTCGTGATCGACTTAATAAAGGGTTTGGTTTTGATAACCTCCTTTTTGGTGTTGATGCAAAGATGAAAATAAGTATAAAAGTTAGAAAAACCTCCTTAACTGCGGCCTTATTCTATTGTTTTTTTAACAAACTTGTTATAATCACTGGGTTTGCCGCCGGGGTAGTGACTGTGGTGGCTGCGAATCACTGACTTCGATAGGAGTGGCAGGGCTTAGTTTTGGGTTCTGCTAGCTGTTTGCGACGAATTTGGCTGATGGGTTGTTTTCAAGCACTGGCCAAGGGCTTCACTATATTTCGTTCTAGTCAGTAATAGCATAAATGAGAAATCGCTTTAAATAGATATTATCTTTCAATAGGTAATATCTCTAATAGGTAATAATAATGACGACAACGCAGACGAAAAGATATCCGATGCCCATCCCTTTTGGTTGGTACGGTGTTAGCTATTCTGATGAACTAAAAGTAGGTGAATCCCGAGCAATTAAATATTTCGGTAAAGAAATGGTATTGTTCCGTACCGAAAGCGGAAAAGCTGTGGTTCTTGATGCTTATTGCCCTCACTTAGGTGCGCATTTAGGTTATGGTATTAATGCTGAAGCCGGTCAGGGTGGCCGCATTCAGGGTGAGACTATTGTCTGTCCTTTTCATGCTTGGCGCTTTAATGGCGAAGGCAAATGTGAAGAAGTTCCTTACGCTAAAAACATGCCCCCAAAAGTGAAAGATAAGCAGTGCCTTAAGTCTTATCCTGTGCAAGAGAAAAATCAGGTAATTTGGGTGTGGTATCATCCAAACCCTGAGCAAGAGCCGTTATGGGATGTTGAGCATAATGATGAAGCCAATGACCCGAATTGGTCTGACTTCGATAAGCATGAGTGGATCATCAAAACTCACCCGCAAGAGATGGGAGAAAACGCCGCTGATCCTGCGCATTTTCATTATGTTCACCGAGTTGCTGAATTTCCTGTATGGGAGTCGGTGCAAGACGGCCATAAAGCACATGGTATTCAACGTGCAGATATGCGGACTCCTCGTGGTGTCGTTAAAGGAAAAATTTCAACCAATAATGCAGGCCCTGGTCAAGCGTGGACGCGTTTTGAGGGCATTGCAGAAACTTTTTTACTCTCTCAAATTACCCCAATCGATGAAGAAACAGTGCATGTGCGCTTTGCCTTCTCTCAACCACTTAAAGAGGGTAAAAAGCCTGAAGGTGGTGTGGAAGCTGCGATTATTGCGGATATTTGCAAGCAGCTTCGTGAAGATAAACCAATTTGGGAAAATAAAATCTATCGTCCATTGCCCGTGCTTTGTGATGGTGATGGCCCAATCGCGAAATTCCGTAAGTGGTACAGTCAGTTTTATGCGGACTTTGAAGGCAAGGTATAAACCTTGAGTTCGGATTGAATTGAGAAAAGGCGGCTTTTTAAGTCGCCTTTTTTATTGGACACAACTATTATATTTCACCAAAGGAATGAGGTAGCTCTGATTTATGTTGATGCATCCAGATTTTGATCCTGTCGCGGTTGCGCTAGGGCCTTTAAAAATCCATTGGTATGGTTTGATGTACTTGTGTGCATTTGCTTTTGCGTTTTGGATTTGTAAGTTACGCGCTAAACAAAATCGAGCGCCTTTTAAGCCTAGTCAAGTCGATGACATTATTTTTTATGTCGCTATGGGCACTGTAGTCGGCGGACGCTTGGGGTACATTCTTTTTTATAATTTCGGTGAATTTCTGAGTAACCCTTTGATTCTATTTCAGGTATGGAAAGGCGGAATGTCATTTCATGGAGGGTTTTTAGGTGTGGTGTTGGCGATTACGCTTTATTGTCGGAAGCATAAGCTTGCGGTAGGCGATTTATTGGACTTTGCTGCGTTGGCTGCCCCCATAGGGTTGTTTTTTGGTCGCATGGGTAATTTTATCGGTCAAGAACTCTGGGGCAGACCAACCGATTTACCTTGGGGTATGGTGTTTCCTGCTGATCCATCGGGTCTTGCAAGGCACCCATCTCAGCTCTACGAGGCAGTGCTTGAGGGCTTAGTTGTCTTTGTGGTGATTTATTTCTATTTAAATATCAAGCGTCCTCGCTGGGCAGCCGCGGCACTGTTTATTATCTTATATGGCTCGTTTAGATTCCTGGTGGAGTTTGCCCGTGAGCCAGATGCACATATTGGTTTTGATTTGTTTGGTTGGATTTCTCGCGGCCAATTATTATCTCTACCTATGATAATCATTGGTCTCATTGTGATTATTTGGGCTTACAAGAAGCATTTACCTTCGGCTAATTTGCCAAGAACGCCAGCGTCTATGTCCAAGCGTCAATCAAGGTCTAAGGGTAAATCAGGGTCTAAGGGTAAATCAGGGTCTAAGGGTAAGCGATGAAGCAGTATTTGGATTTATGCCAGCGCGTTATTGATGAAGGTGAATGGGTATTTAATGAGCGTACGGGGAAAAAATGCCTAACATTGATCAATGCTGATTTAGTGTATGATGTCGATCAAAACCAATTCCCGCTTATCACGACACGTAAAAGTTATTGGAAGGCAGCCATTGCCGAGCTGTTGGGGTATCTGCGGGGTTATAGTAGCGCCGCCGACTTCAGAGCATTAGGCTGCAATACGTGGAATGCCAATGCCAATGAAAATGCCGCTTGGCTTAATAACCCTGCTCGAAAGGGGGAGGATGATATGGGGCGAGTCTATGGGGTGCAGGGCAGATCTTGGCAAAAACCACAGGGTGGAACGCTCGATCAATTGAAAAAAATAGTCGATGACCTAACACAAGGTAAGGACGATCGGGGCGAAATTTTGACCTTTTATAATCCGGGGGAATTTGAACTGGGTTGTTTAAGACCTTGCATGCACACGCACCATTTCTCATTATTAGGCGGTAAGCTTTATTTGAATAGCTTTCAGCGTTCGTGCGATGTGCCACTGGGGCTAAATTTTAATCAGGTGCAGGTCTATGTGTTATTGGCATTGATGGCGCAGATAACAGGGCTTGAAGCGGGTAAAGCGTACCACAAAATAGTTAACGCCCACATTTATGAAGATCAGCTAGGCCTTTTGCAAAATGTGCAGCTTGAACGGGAGCCTTACCCACTGCCTCGGTTTGAAATCAATCCAGATATTAAAACGCTTAAAGATGTTGAGACTTGGGTGACAACTGATGACTTTAGTGTCGTGGGTTATCAAAGCCATCCGGCGATTCAGTATCCTTTTTCTGTTTGATTCTCTTTTACCCTATTTTGAGTTGTCAGTAATGAAAATTTCAATGATTCTCGCAGCTTCCGATAATGATGTGATTGGTAAAAATAATCAATTGCCATGGCACATTCCTGCGGAGTTGACATATTTCAAAGAAAAAACACTGGGCAAGGCCATTATTATGGGGCGCAAAACCTTTGAATCTATAGGTGATCCGACCAAGCCTTTACCGAAGCGTACTAATATTGTTATTAGCAGACAGTCGAAACCTGTCGAGGTTGATGAATCTGTTATTTGGGTTAATAGTGTCGATGAAGCGATTGGTGCTGCAAAAGTGCACTCAACGAAAGATGAAATGATGGTGATCGGCGGAGCAACGATTTATGAGCGTTTTTTCCCAGTCGCCGATCGTTTGTACCTGACTCGTATACATGCCAACTTTGAAGGCGATACTTTTTTTACAGGCTTTAATCCTCATGATTGGGAGCCGATTCAAGAAACAATCATTACTGCAAGTTCAGATCAGCCTTATAACTATACCTTCTATACCTACGATAGACTTACAAAATAAAATGCTATTAAATAAGCAGCTGTCATATAAGTGACATATTAACGCGTTATAGTCCTGAAACTTTCAAGGTGGCCCTGAAGCTTTCAAGATAGTCCCGAGATTTTCAAGATAGTCCCGAGACTTTCAAGAAAGGTCTCAAGGGATAAACCTGAGGTTTTTGGCCTTATCGTAATATGCTTTACATCCAGTCATTTGACCCACAGTAGAATATAAGCAGGTAGTTAGTCTGATGAATCATTTTTTATCCGGTTGCCTACTGGCAATGACGTTGAGTTCAAGTCTTCTCACGCACGCCAGTTCGCTTGAGTCGGTGAATAAAACGCTTGATAATAATGCCTATGATGCGAAGGCCTCTCAGAGAAATATCGATACGCTATCGACACAAACTGAAAGCATTGAGCAAACCTACCGCCAGCGCTTAAAGCTGTTAGAAGATTTAAAGGTTTATAACAAGAAGCTGGATATTCAAACCAAAAAGCAAGAAGAGCAATTGGTAGGTATTGAAAAATCCATTGCCAATGTACAGGTGATTCAGCGTCAAATTACCCCACTTACTGTGAATATGATTGATGGTATCAGCGATTTTATTGAACTGGATATGCCGTTTCATAAAGCCCAGCGTGAAAAAAGCGTTGATATGCTCAGAGCCAATGTTGATCGTCCGGATCTAACCACCGCTGAAAAGTTTCGCCAAGTCTTAGAAGTCTACAAGATTGAATCCGAATATGGCCGTAAAATTGATACCTATACAGATACCTTAAAAATTGAGGGTGTTGAGCGTGAAGTGACTATGCTCCGCGTGGGTCGAGTGGCATTGGTTTATCAAACCGCCGATATGCAGCACACAGGTATGTGGGATAATAAAAAGCGTCAGTATGTCGCTTTAAATAACAGCTACAAAGACGCTGTGCGTAAAGGTATCCGTATTGCTAACAAACAAGCTAACATCGATATTTTAGAATTGCCGATTGCTGCACCGGAGGCGAAATAATAATGAAAACTTTTGTCATCAAATCGCTTCATGCAGTAACAATCACTTTATCTTTACTTGCGTTTAGTAGCACGGGTCAAGAAGCTAAGAATCTCGATGAATTATTGCAAGCTGTTAAAGCAGGTGGTGTGAAAGAGGCTAGAGAAAATCGTCAGCGTGAGCAATCGTTTGCCCGTAACAAATCACAACAAAAGCAACTTCTTGCCCAGCTAGAAAAAGACATTGCCGAACAAGAACAACTCAGCGAAAAACTCGAAAAGCAATTTGAAGAAAATGATCAAAAAATTGCAGAGGCCGAAGCTCGTTTAAAAGAGCGCATGGGTAGCTTGGGTGAGTTATTTGGTCATATCACCAGTGCTGCCGGCGATGCACGAGGTAATCTTGCCACCTCTTTGGTCAGCATTGAATTCCCTAACCGTGATACGTTTTTTAGTGATTTAATTGATATCACCTCAAGCGGTAATGAGTTACCCAACATTGAGCAAATTGAACAGCTATGGTTTGAGTTGCAACGCGAGATGGTAGAACAAGGCAAAGTGGTCAAATTACAGGCGGAAGTGGCTCACCCTGAAGGCATGGTCAACGAGAACATTGTGCGTATAGGTACCTTCAATGTTATCAATCAACAAGGCGAATATCTGCAATTTAACGATGGCCGTTTATCTATATTGCCTCGTCAGCCCAGCAACCACTTCACGAATGAAGCCAAAACACTGGCTGGTTTAACCTCAGGCCATACCAAAGTGGGCATTGATCCAACCGGGCCGTCTGGTGGTAGCTTGTTAGCCGCATTGATTGATACGCCCACATTGATGGAGCGTTGGCACCAAGGTGGGATTGTCGGTTACGTTATTACCTTTATCGGTTTCTGTGCCTTATTGTTAGCCATATGGCGATTGCTGGTATTGATGGGCGTTAGAGGCAAAGTGTCTCGTCAATTAAAATCTGATGCATTATCAGCGGATAATCCATTAGGTCGCGTGTTAAAAGAAGCAGAATCTGCGCCTGCTCATGATACAGAAGCGATGGAGTTAAAACTTAATGAGGCAATTTTAAAAGAGTTACCCAGGCTTACTTCAGGTGAGGCGTTATTAAAAATCATTGCAGCGGTTGCACCTTTGTTAGGTTTATTGGGTACGGTGACTGGCATGATTCTAACTTTTCAAGCCATTACTATTTATGGTGCAGGTGATCCTAAAGCCATGGCTGGAGGGATTTCATCGGCCTTGATTACAACGGTTTTAGGTTTAATTGTTGCGATTCCAACGATTGTCTTACACACCTTTGTTTCAAGCTCGAGTAAAGGCGTGATTCATATTCTTGAAGAGCAAGCGGCAGGTATTGTAGCCAGCCATCAGGAAAAATCCGCATGATGAATGCCATTGCTGAATTTATGCAAGCAGGCGGTGAGGTACTTTACCTTATCGCGCTTGTTACTTTCATTATGTGGACCTTGATTTTTGAGCGCTTGTGGTTTTTTCAAACGTCTCTTAAAGCCGAGGTAAAATCTTGGGTGGGTCTTTGGTCAAAGCGATCTGAACACCATAGCTGGTATGCCAAGCAAATTCGTAAGCAACTAGTGTCTGAAGCCCGTGAAGCGATTAATGCCAATATGCCATTGATCCGTTCCCTGGTTGCGCTTTGCCCGCTATTTGGGTTGCTAGGTACGGTTTGGGGTATGATTGATGTGTTTCACGTGATGGCAATGACAGGTGGCGGTGATGCCAAAGCCATGGCTGCGGGCGTTTCTAAAGCCACGATCCCAACGATGGCGGGGATGGTTGCTGCC
>JAPOUS010000074.1:34376-35716 GCA_026708525.1 Cellvibrionales bacterium | reverse complement strand
GCTTGGTATTCAGTAACTTGGAAAAAATCCCCATAAACATCTAAAGCAAAGGCATACTCAGGCATGTCGGCATCATAAAGACGGTAAGCTTCAATTTTTTCACGGGCTAACCATTTTTTTAACCGCTTTTGGTTTTTTACCAAACGATTACTGACCATCTCTACGCCTTGCTGAAATTTTTCCGCTTGCTGATTAGCCTTTTCGATTTGCTCAGGCGTTTTTTTATGAATATGGTACAGCGTCCAACTGACTTTTATCGCACCGTTATAAAACTGATAAGCTTTTGACTTTTGCAGACCTAAGGCTTTAGACAAGGACTCATCAGATGACAGAACCGCTACGTCAAACCCCTGGCAAAGATCGCGACAAATCTGCCCAAAGGTTTGATAGGTAGTAAACAAACGCTGTTTATCACCGATACGCTCTCCATAAGGTGGGTTTGTGAGTAATAAAGGTGCAGCCTCTCCGTTTGGCAAGTTTGGCACTTGAAAATCTTTGATGGCCTGCTGTTTAACTTGTATAAAAGCAGACAGACCTGCACGTTCAATATTTGCACTCGCTTGCGCAATAACACTCTGATCTTCATCCATACCAAACGCCAATAACTGCGCATGACCAAGACGGTTATTATGCTGTTGCAACGCATCTGCTTTGATTGCTGAAAGCTCAGATGCTCGAGACATTTTTAGCTGATGAATACCAAACGCTTCATCCGCTAATTGCGCCATCAGTCCGAGTTGCATACTCACAGCCTCGATCAATAAAGTGCCCGAGCCACAAAAAGGATCAATCAACGGCCGTGATTCACCTGCGTTTATCCCCGCTCGTATCGCTAATGCAGCGGCCATATTTTCTTTAAGGGGGGCTTTTGCGCCTTCGAGACGATAGCCTCTTTTATGTAGGCTGCCTTTAGCTAAATCAATGCCGACCAATAGCCCTGATTTTTTTATTTGCGCAAAAATTCGAATATCAGGAGATTCTCGATCAACCGATGGCCTTTCTCCCAAATCCTCCTGAAAATGATCGCTGATCGCATCTTTGACCCACAACGCACCGTAATGCGAGTGTTGAATGAAGCGATTATTACCACGAAATTCAACAGAAAATGTCTGCGTTGATGAAAAGCAAGCAGCATAAGGGATCTCTGTTAATTGTCGAAACAAGCTGGATTTTGATGCCTCTTTGGGTATTGCTAGGGACTCCAACACCAAAATCACCCGATTAGCTAACCGACTATAAAGTATAAAGCGGTAGATTGAGGGCAGTGATCCCGAACAATAAACACCGCCAAGCGTCTGTTTTTTGATCAACAAGCCATACTGAGCAATTTCCTGCTCAAG
>JAPOUS010000074.1:1161-34366 GCA_026708525.1 Cellvibrionales bacterium | reverse complement strand
AAGAAAAAGCGTTTTCAGCTAGGGGCATTAAAAATTACTCTGTTGAGTCAAACTTGGCATGAAAAAAAACCTACGAAAAAACAGTTGGTTATCTTTTATATATTTTTAGATTCTATTGAGCGATTCGTAAATAACTAAAAAGAACTCGACACGACCTTGGTTTGGTGGTTTTCTATTACCCGCAGAGCGAACAAAGGTCACAAAGGATCAAACAAAAACTTGCGACAGGCCAAGAGCCAGATCGCCACACAAGCGACGATCCCACACTCTAAAAAGTGCGCCTTTGTCCTGCAAACCGTCGAGTCCTAAGGCGTCAATACCTTCTCGACATTCTCTTCCAAGAAAAAGAGGATTATAAATGAAAACTCAAAAACGTGATACTCAAATCAGAGCCTACCACCATGGTTATCAAGCAGGTGTCAAAGGTAAATCCTTAAGTGCCTGCCCCTTTGAAACCTTCGGCAGCGAAAAACGATACCAATGGACGTCTGGTTGGCGTGATGGGCGAAGAGATCAATGGTCAGGCAACACCGCAATCGGCGGGTTGCATAAAATTGCACTGTAATAAAAACAGATAAACCGTCTACTGCCTTAACAAGGCAGTCGCATAAATACAAAAACGACCCCACATAAACAACCCAAGAGTCGAAACATGCTTTTTGGTATGGCTCTTGGAAATAGGGCTTCTGTAAATAGGGCTCTTAAGCGACAAACCCCGTTTTCTCCCCGCTCAAATACTACTCATATCACTCGAACAATGTCTTTAATCAAATCTGGCCCTTGGTAAATCAACCCGCTATAAATTTGCACAAGACTGGCCCCGGCCTCTATTTTCTTGAGTGCATCGACTGGCTCTGTAATACCACCTGCGGCGATGATAGGAATTTGACTCCCCAAATGGCTATAAAACTGTTGAATCGCTTGAGTTGCCAATGGCATTAAAGGTTTACCGGATAAACCGCCTGCTTCACAGCCATGTAAGGTATTATCAGGAATCGGGCGTGTAATCGTCGTATTGGTTGCTATCAACCCATCAATCTCAAAAGATAACAATGCATCTGCCACATCACGAATGTCTTCTTCAGCCATATCTGGGGCCACTTTAAGCACCATAGGCACATAGCGGCCTAGATTAGTCGCCAACGTTTGTTGCTTAGTTTTTAACTGCTCAAGTAAATGCCGCAGCGGCTCACCAAATTGCAAATCCCTTAGTCCTGGTGTGTTTGGTGAAGAGAGATTCACAGTCACATAATCAGCATAAGGATAGACAGCCTCAAGACCCAATAAGTAATCATCAATGGCTTTATCATTAGGCGTTAATTTATTCTTGCCGATATTAATGCCGAGAGTTAGCTTGTCATTCCGGTTATTCACCTGTCGAATCAAATGATTTAACCCTTTATTATTAAAGCCCATGCGATTAATAATGGCTTGTTCATCTTCAAGCCTGAAAAGTCGAGGCTTTGGATTCCCTTCTTGCGCTCTTGGCGTCACCGTCCCCACTTCGATAAAACCAAAACCTAACCCAGATAACGCCTCAACATAATCGGCATTTTTATCAAGGCCGGCTGCCAGACCAACCGGGTTTTTAAAATCGATGCCCATAACCGTTCTGGGCTTATCCGGTATTTTTTGCGTAAAGAGAGTAAGCAATTTTAGTTGATGGGCAAGCTTGATGGATTTAAGCGTCAAATCATGAGCTTTTTCAGCCTCTAATTTAAAAAGCAGCGGTCTAATCGCAGAATACATAACAACACCAGATAAATGGGAGTGAGCATAATACCACCATTTATGGTCGTACTCTATTTCACAATGCTTTCTACGCGCATTTATCACTCAGTCATTTATTAAGTGTTTGAAGTTCCTCATCGCTGAGGCTAGAATTGCTGAGATTTGGATTTTACGCGGTATTAACCTTAAAACGACTATGACGCCTTCTGAAACTTTCCAATCCCTTGAAGCATGGCTTGATTCGCAAATTATTGGCCAGCCAAAATTAATTAACCGTCTTTTAATCGCACTATTAGCCGATGGACATTTATTAGTCGAAGGGCCGCCTGGCCTTGCGAAAACCAAAGCCATTAACTTATTATCCAAAGCGATTGAAGGCAGCTTTCACCGCATTCAATTTACCCCGGATTTGCTCCCGGGGGACATTACCGGCAGTGATATTTACCGCCCACAAACCGGTACTTTTGAGTTTCAACAGGGCCCGATCTTTCATTCATTAATTCTCGCTGATGAAATTAACCGCGCACCTGCCAAAGTACAATCTGCTTTACTTGAAGCCATGGCTGAACGCCAAATTAGCATTGGCAAAACCACCTACCCGTTACCGGATTTATTTTTGGTCATGGCAACCCAAAACCCGATTGAACAAGAAGGCACTTACCCTTTGCCTGAAGCACAACTGGATCGATTCCTTTTACATGTAAATGTCGACTACCCTGGCGCTGATGCCGAGCAAAAGATTCTCTCCCTGGTTCGCAATGAATATAAAGACGTCGAACAACCTGAGGCGCTCACACCGCTTTCTCAAAATGATTTATTCAGTGCACGCAAAGAAGTACTAAATCTCCATATGAATGAGGCCGTTGAACAGTATATCGTACAGCTGATCATTGCCACACGACAGGCAGAAGCTTACAGCGACGATTTAGCCCGATTGATTGAATTTGGAGTAAGCCCAAGAGCGACATTAGCCTTGGATCGCTGCGCGCGTGCACATGCGTGGCTGCAAGGTAAAGATTATGTCTCACCTGACGACGTACAAGCCGTTGCCCATGATATTCTGCGCCATCGTCTACTCTTAAGCTTTGAAGCACAAGCTGAAGGGTTAACCAAAGATGATGTCATCGACAAAATTTTACAGCTTGTCCCGGTTGCATAGGAAAACCTAATGCGCCGCAACACATCGCAATCCTCACTACGAAGCCTTGGTGCTTACGTCAGCTTTGAGCAACTGGCTAGCTTTTATTTGCTGACAAAACAGTTACCACTAAAGCAAAATATTAACGCGCTTTCGCAGCTGGCAGGCCCCTATAAAACAAAATTAAGAGGCAGAGGTATTGAATTTGAGGATGTCAGACCATACCAAATGGGTGATGATATCCGCACGATAGATTGGCGTGTTTCTGCCCGCTCAGGTCATACCTATACCAAACAGTTTTGCGAAGAAAAAGAGCGCCAAGTATTCATCATACTTGATCAGCGCCAGCATATGTTTTTTGGCTCACAAAACGCAATGAAATCCGTACTCGCAGCAGATATAGCCGCCATGTTAGCCTGGGCTGCCTTTCATAATGGCGACCGCGTGGGCGGCTTAGTTTTTAATGATGAAAGACAAGAATCCATTCGCCCCAAAAGGCAGCGCAATACTCTCTTAAGCTTTATTAATAAAATTGTAGAGTACAATCATCAGCTAAAAAGCTTTAAGCCTGTACCCGAATACTCCATCAATCAAGTACTGCTTGAAATTCAGCGTTTAGCTAAACCCGGCACACAAATCTATTTTATCACGGATGGCTTTGACATAAACGACGAAAGTTCGGGCTATTTACATCACATTGCCCGTCATTGTGAGTGCGTTCTTTTACGACCCGTTGATCCTTTAGATGAGCATTTACCAGTTAAGGGCCGTTTTCATGTCAGTGATGGTGAAAAAACCGCCTTTTTTAATGCCAACAATCAAAAAACACAAACAGACTACCATGAGCAGTCTCGGGCTTTTTCACACCAGTTGAAAGGCCTTTTGGGGCAGCATTTTATTCCTATGATTCCTGTCAGCACAGCGGACGAACCTTTAACCGTTCTCCATCAATATTTTAGTACATCAAGGAGAGGCAAGTAATGCAGAGCCCTGATGATGCGCTGCTCAGTCAACTCAAAGATATTCATCTACCGGAATCGATCGGTGTTTGGCCGCTTGCTCCAGGCTGGTGGACACTAGCCCTTTTGGGCTTGGTTTTTTTAGCAGGTATCACGTATTTATTGATACAGTATAAAAAACGCAATAAGTATCGTCAGCAAGCATTAGCACTACTCAAGCAACTCGTGCTTACAAACACATCGGATGCGTTAGCCATTAACCAATTAGTAGATGTAATCAAACGCACCATAAAAGCCTCAGGTAACGATTCAGCACAGGCTGCATTGAGCAATACGCAAGCCTTTCAAACCTTACTCAAACAAACCATGAATGATGATGAAGTCAGGTTACTCACAGAAAGCCGCTATCAAGCAAACCCGAACCAAACCCTGCCTATTGAGACCCTAATAAACCGTGTTAGCCATTGGATTAAGCACCATAAATTATGATGACCTTTATCTGGCCTTATGTCTTTCTTTTATTGCCATTGCCCTTGGCTATATTTAGATTTTTGCCGAAAGCAAAGCAGCAAATTATGCCGCTTTATATGCCACAATTAGCCGAGCATGCTTTTCATGATCTTGAGGGCCAACCGGCATCGAATCGCTTTAAAAGTATTATGCTGATTGCCTTTTGGATAAGCTTCATTATTGCATTAGCCAACCCTGTGCATTATGGCGACCCTATTTCTCTACCCGCCACAGGTCGAGATTTGATGCTAGCCGTTGATATTTCAGGCAGTATGCAAGAGCGAGATATGGTAATCGAAGGGCGACGTGTTGACCGATTAACAGCGACAAAATTAGTCGTCGATGATTTTTTATCCAAGCGCCAAGGGGATCGCATTGGATTAATACTTTATGGCGGCACAGCGCATATACAAGCCCCCTTAACCTATGATATTCAAACCGTTAAAACCTTTTTAAACGAAGCACAAATTGGATTTGCAGGTGATGGCACCGCCATTGGTGATGCCATAGGCCTTGGTATACAAAAACTAAAAGACCGCCCAGAAAGCCACCGAGTGATAATTTTATTAAGCGATGGCGTCAATAATACCGGTACTGCCGAGCCTCTAGAAGCAGCCAACTTTGCTAAAAAAACACACATTAAAATCTACACGATTGCATTGGGGCACCCACGATCTCGCTACCCATTAGATGAAAAAACCTTGGCAGACATTGCTAAAACCACAAATGCTGCGTTTTTCCGCGCCAGAAATAGCCAAGAGTTGCTCGAAATTTATGAGCTGATCAATAAAATGGAACCCGTTGAACAAGAAGCCGAAGTATTCAGACCACAAAGAGCTGTCTTTTATTGGCCTTTGGGTTTTGCACTCGCCTTTTTATTATTGGGAGTGATATCCCAAGGAATAACGCTTCGGTCAACAGCACGCAACTCAACACCCCGCAAACAACAACCTGAGGAGGCGAACTAATGGCATTTCATTTTTTACGCCCCGAGGTCTTCTTTTTACTGCCAATGGCAGGTGTAGTGTATTGGCTATGCCTAAGACAACAGGGTACGGGCAATGCGTGGAAACATACCATTGCCCCTGAATTACTATCACACTTACTCCCGGATAAACAAACTCAATCAATCAGCTGGCTTCCAGGTCTATCAGCGTGTTTATTCACTCTTTTACTCTTTGGCTTCGCTGGCCCTACCTGGGATCAACAACAGCAGCCTGTGGTAAAAAATCAAGATACCCTGGTGATTGTGTTAGATAATACCCTATCGATGCTGGCTGAAGATAAAAAACCGTCGCGCGCGGTTATTGCCAAACGAAAAATCGAAGACTTGCTCAAAAGACGCACCGATGGATTAACTGGCCTTGTGGTTTTTTCAGGATCAGCCCATACAGTCACCCCCCTCACCGATGACCGAAAAACCATCTTAGCCCTATTGCCCGCCATTGATCCAAAAATTATGCCGAGCTTTGGAAATAATGTCGTCGCAGGGATAGAGCAAGGGCTGTCACTTTTTACTCAAACCGGCACAACCAAAGGGCGCATTCTGTTATTAACCGATGAGGTAAAAGCGTCGCAATTTTCTGAGATAAGCCAAATACTCCCTAATGACATACAACTCAGTATTATCGGAATTGGTACGGCTGCCGGCGCACCGATCCCTTACGATGGATTTATTAAAGATCCTAGTTCTGGTGCAATTATACTCGCTAAAGCCAACATCAATGAAATGGCTACCGAAGCCAGAAAATTTGGCTATGCTTTTGCTGAAAGCTCTTTTAATGATAGCGACATTGATCGACTCGGCTTAACGGAAAATAGCCAAACCCAACACCTTAAAGACACGGCACAATCAAGACAATCCAGCCTTTGGATTGATCAAGGCGTTTGGATTTTATGGCTTGCACTGCCTTTGGCACTTTTATTATTTCGTCGCGGCTGGCTATTAATGTTGGCGCCATTTCTTTTCGTACAAGAAAGTGACGCGATAGAATGGTCATCTTTATGGCAAACCGACAACCAAAAAGCCCAAGCGCTGTTTAATCAAGGCGACGAAAAAGCCGCAGCAGAAACCTTCACTGACCCACGATGGAAAGCCGCCGCCCAATACAAAGCCAAAGCCTATGATAAAGCCATCGAAGGCTATAGCCAGCTTGAGAACCCAACCGCTAATGATCTGTACAATTTAGGTAATGCCTACACGCAATCTAAACAGTATGCCAAAGCTATTGACACTTACGATAAGGCACTTGAAATGGATGCTGAGAACGCTGATGCAAAAGCGAATAAGGCCCTTGCAGAACAACTATTAAACAATCAAGAACAACAAAAGCAGCAGCAAAATAATCAAGATAATCAATCCTCAGAAAACCAAAACAAGCAAGACCAGAAAAATCAGGATCAACAAAACCAAGACCAACAAAATCAGGATCAACAAAACCAAGATCAACAAAATCAGCAGTCTGACCAACAGCAACAGCAACAGCAACAGCAACAGCAACAGCAACAGCAACAGCAACAAGAAAGTCAATCAGAACAGCAAGATAGCCAGCAAGCCACTGACCCCAAAAAAGAAGAAAAAACCGAAGAGCAAGCAACAACTTCTCCAGATGAAACGCAAGATAAAGAACCAGAGCAACCACAAGACGCTCGGCAGCAAACAAAGCCGTCAGAAGAACCCAAGTCTCGCGAAGCACTCGAGCAAGAGCGAGCGCTCAAGCAATTTCTTAATCAACTACCTGATGATTCCAGCCACCTGTTGAAAAATAAATTCCAATACCAATTACAACAAAATCATCGTCAGCATAAACACATCAATCAGGAGAGCGACCAAATATGGTAAAGCAAGGTATAACGACGCTCAAACCCTTTTATACCCTAAGCATCAGTCTGTGGTTAGTGATGATCAGCGTATTTGCCCAAATGGCAATCAGTGCGCCCAGTGTTTCATTATCAAGGCAACATATTGCCAGTAACGAGTCTGTTGAATTAACGGTTAGCCTTGATAAAGATGAAGATATTCCGAGCACATTCATTAACCAATTAAAACAGCATTTTTCAATCGAAAATTTAGGGCGATCTTCTGAAACATCTTGCGTCAATTTCAAATGCTCCAGCAGCTACAAAACCACGTTATTGCTTTCACCTAAGGGTGTGGGTTTATTGACGATACCGGCACTCAGCATCTCAACAGGCGCATCGAAACCTTTACAAATCAAAGTTTCAGAGCCTAATAATGATCCAGATGCCGGTGATTTACAGGATGTTTTTATCGAACTGAGCCTTGATAAAAAAGAAGCCTACATTGACGAGCAAATCTTACTCACATTAAAAATCAATAGCGCCATCCAGCTAACCAATGTGCAACTTTCTCCAATTGAGGTCGATAACCTGAATGTTAAAGAACTTAATAAAGACACCTATCAAAGAAATCTAGGGGGTGTCCCCTACACAACGTACGAGATAACTTACGCACTCTTTGCTAAAGCCAGTGGCCAGCTATCGATCCCTCCTGTTCGAGCCACAGGCCTCATCCCTGATGGCCGTACGGCAGGGTTTGGATCATTTTTTAATTCAGGCAAACGTATTAATATTCGATCCAATAGCGTGAGCTTTAAGGTATTACCTATCCCTCAGCAAGCTCAAGATGAATGGTTACCTGCACAATCTGTGATTATTAAAGATAAATGGTTATCTGACCTAAACCAGGCCAAAGTGGGAGAATCCATCACAGGCGAAATTACCTTATCTGCACTTGGACTTTCGAGTGAACAACTTCCCTCATTACACATTAAAGAATCACCTAATTATAAGCTTTATCTAGAAAAACCTGAACTAGACAATCACCAAAATGAAAATGGCATTATTGGTATACGTAAAGAAAAATTTGCCATAGTGCCAAATAAAGCGGGCACCATTGTTTTTCCTACCATTGAAATCCAATGGTGGGACATTGCCACTCAATCATTTAAAACAGCCGAGCTTCCGGCAAAAAACATCAACATTAAACCTAACGCCGAGATACCCCCTGTTGAACCAACTCTTCAACCGCTATCGGCAATTCCTGAAGAAACCCCACCTGCGGCCTCAACAATAGACAACAACCCAGTGGTGACACCTTCACCTTATCAGCCATTGTTTTATCTTTCTGCGTTCATAAATGCAGGATTATTATTGTTATGCCTATGGCTATTCACTCGTAAAAAAACACCGGTTTCTCAAAAGCCAACAGCCAATAATCAATCAAGTTCACACTGGCAAGACACATTATCCTCAGCCTGCAAAAAACAAAACCCTAAGGCAATTAAACAAGCATTAATCGCCGCAATCAAAGCGTCAACAGGAAAAAAAGATATTGCCTCCCTGTCAGATATTCAACGGCTCTATCCTGATACGGAAACCCGACATATTTTACAACAGCTTGAAAAAGCCGACTATGAGCAGCAATCGATTTTGCTCGACAGCAACCAGCTCATCAACATTTTTTCGTTAGGCACCAAAGACAAGAAGAACAAGTTAGCTGACCTCTACCCGACTCATTAACCTAAAACAATGCTCAATACGCAGCCGCTCTCGACTAATTGAGCATTTTTGTTTAGCTTAATCGATAAACTTCCACTGACGCAGTAAGGCTGCTTGGCCGACATGTTTACCTGCGGTGTCGGTGAGATTCCACACTCTCGCATTCTCAACAAAAAATCGCCTCCCTTTGGCGGAAATACGAACACCGCTGTAGTTATCAATACACCCGCTGTTGGTCACTTCTTTAAGCAGTGCATCGCGCTCTGTTTGCGTCAGTTTTTCATTTTCTGCCGACTGCTTTGATGGTAGAGACGTAAAGGTTTCAAAATCCATCTCAAATAAATCCAATGCCGTTTGATTGGCAAAATTAAAAATAGGGTCATCCTCCGTGCCATGCGACACGAGAGCAAACGCTGCCTGCCAAACTTTTTCAACCAGCTCACTGCCTTGATAGGTATCCGCAAACATAGGCTCCGAATAACACCGCTGATAGCTTTCTACCACAGTCGATAAATGTGTTTCGACATCACTTGACATTAAATAATCCGGTACAGCCATAACAGAGATCCGATACAAAAGATCGCTAATCTTACGCTACAAACGGCGAATAGTGAAAAAATTGACTGCTCTTAAGGCATGTAAGGATAGAACTGCTAGCGCAATTGATAAGAGCCGATGAGAATAAGGTTAGGTTGGTTCACTCTGAAAATCGCTGAAAAATGGGTAGCCTAAAACGAAAAAACCCGAACACAAAGATTCGGGTGGATGTAAAGAACGCCATTTGACTTGGACTATGACATTTTTACCTAAAACGTTGATGCTGGTAGAGAACTCATCCGCTCTCATGCAGCAAGCTTAATAAACACTCCATACCTGCTTTAAAACGCATCTTTATCAGAAATGGGGACTAACTTTTCTTTTTCAAGCTTAAAACGCCCAACCGATTGACTAATATTTTCAACTGGTGAATGATTGCCATAAATATGCAAAGTAACTAAGGGCTCATTTGCATGATTACCCAGCTGATGCATGGTATCCGGGTTGATCTCAACTAAGGATTTATCCTCGAGCATTGTTTGTGTTAGACAATCTGCACGCATATCGGTTTCATTTAATAAGAAAGTTGCATAGCTCGCCTCACCAAATACCTGAATAATCCCCCATTCAACTTGTTCATGAAAATGGATAGACGAAAACGTTTGTTGATTCCACCGAACTAACAACACCTCATAATAAGGTGCTTGATGAACAATGGTTTTTTGTATGTTTGTTTGCTCCATTTTTTCATCAGGTGGATTCGGATTGCTGCTAGCATTTTTAGAGGTTACATCACCAATCCAGTTACTGAAATCGGATCGGGAAAAATTCAAGCGATAAAGAAAGCTTGACAATTTTGATGGAGAAATATCATGAGAATGATTAATAAATTTGATCAATTGCTGCATTTTATCCATCAGCGACTCCCTATTCTTGTTTAGTTATCTGATTATTCATCCAATGACCCTGATACAAAAAAGCCAAAAGTAAAGCCACCCTTGATTACACAGTTCGATTAACTATAGAACAAAGTGAAATCCTTACGAGAAAAAAGCAAGCAATATATCTACAAAATATAAAAAAATAGTTCTGTATAAATTTAAGGAACAACAGCCACATGCATTACTATGACAGATGATTTTTTCTAGAAAAAAGTGCTTAATGACTAAAACCAAATCCAATCCCAAAAGTATTCGTATAATGGTTATACTCCCCTAAACTCTGACCATAACCACTCGTTGCTTGAGCAAAAACACTGATATTATTTTTTAATGAGTAGCTCCAAGTTAACACTTCAAAGCCCTTTGAAAAGCCCGAATCAAATTGATTACGCAATTCAAGGCTAAGTTTTTGCCTGCCCATAATTTTTTTTATATTGATTAAACTGTGCCCAAGGTAATCCGTAATGTTGGCATTGTATTCATGCAAACCAAAATGATTAAACCAATTGACTTTGTACCAAATGGTCAGCTCTACTTCCCAATCTTTTTTCTTTGCTAACTGCCTCAAGTATAAGCGATTCCAGCAGCGTTCAGCCTGCCCACCCAAACCATTTGATTGGTGAACAAAACCAAAATCCGTTTTTGCCATCTGCCAACCAATGAATTCGTAATCCGATCGAAACCGAATAAACATCTCAGGAGAATAATTTGACTCTCTGAAAAAAGCAGAATCTTGATACGCCTGCCAAAAGGACAATTGACTATAGGCAACGTACCAACTATTTCTCTCACCCAAAAGCCCTGGAAAAATAGGATATTTCAAACTGAACTGAAATTTCATCTCAACATGGTTAATATTTGAAAGATTAGGGTTTTGCGCTTGATATGCAGTATTGTTTGGTGAAGAGCTATAATTAACCGGTAATAAAAAATTTGTTCTATAAGGATTTAGCTTGGTAGGTAGTTGCTTATACTGGCGTTCTTGCTTTGCGGTTTGTGCTGTAGAAAACCCATGTGCTTCTGTTACGTCCCCGCTAGCAGCTAACGAAAGAGAATAAAACCCAACTAAGGGTAAAAAAAAATCGATAAAAACTTGCAGGTCAATCTTGACAGCATAGAAAAATGCTCTTAAATAAAATGTAAAAAACTGAACAAATACAATTCAATATAAAATATATTAATCATGTAAAAGGCGAATAGTATACTTAAAATATTCTCAACGATCTACACATACAAAAAAAATCAAACCATTGATAGATAGCATTATCGAGCTACGGATAACTTAAGCGCTTCACCAATAATGACTTTTGGCTTTTGCTGAATAAAAAACTTGGTGAATGCAAAAAAACCTATGCCATTAACGGTAACACTGGATTTTTCGCACCCGTCGAGCACTAATTTCAGCGCTTTCAGAGCTCTTGAAATTATGCGCAGAAGCTAAAAACCCATGAATAAAGATGCTCTTAATTGTTTATTTAACTAACGATGCTATTTTTAAATAACATACAGGCGTTATTCGCAAAGAACATATAAACAAATCCATTTTTCGTAATTAGTAATGCAAATAGAAACCACAGACTATTTACTTTCTTTGTACCATGAAGCACAAAGCAAGTTATCCACCACCCAGCTTTACAATAAAAGAAAACATCTCATCGAATGTTATCAAGCTGGCCAGAATGCGTCTTCTACTAAAGAGCTGCCCGAAACCATTCTTTGCTATTGCAATGCCATTGAAGACATCTATTTTATTCGCGCCATTCATGCCCTAAACCTAGAAACCCTTAATAAAGCTACCTATTATTTCGAACGCTGCTTATCAAAAAACCCACTAGATATACTAAGCTATCTGTTACTGTCAGATACCTTATTAAAGCTTCAAAGGCCCTACCAAACCATAAATATTCTACAAAAGGCATTATCTTTGAACTTACAGCACCCAAGAATACAAAACACGCTTGGCATTGCTTATCGAGCCGTAGGCAAACAAGCACTCGCCGAAAAACAATTTTTAATTGCGCTAGAAAAAAAGCCTAGCTTCACTAGCGCCATGACAAATTTAGTGAGCCTCTATATCGAACTGCATCAGTACCACAAAGCCATCAATTTACTCAAAAAACGCCTATTTATTGCCAACGATAAGACATTCACAATGAAAAAAATTGGTCAGTGTTATTTGTTAGCAAATCAATTACCCAAGGCTATTTTTTGGTATCGACTCGCAAAGTCTCGCGCGAAAAGCAAAGCTCAATTGACTTTAGTGAAGTAATCCGTCAAATTGCTAGAGCAGCCCACTAAATAAGCGTTTTTCTTGCATTAGCGGTGCTTTTTACTGTAACACTGTTTTTTGTCACCATACCGTTTTTTGTAAGCGTATAGTAACAACGCTGTTCAAAAGACCAATTATAAGAAAAGACAATAATAAGAGAGTAGCCATGAGCTGGATAACAACTTACTGTGGCTGGATATCAGCGCAAGCAAAATGGATTTTACTCGGCTTACTCGCTATAACCCTCGCCCTAGCAAGCCAGCTTGCGTACTTTACGATCAACCCTTCACCTTACTTTCTAAGCGACACCCATCCCAGCCGCGTCATTGATAAAGCAACAAAAGCAGCCTTTACTCACACAGGAGAAATCGCTTTTATTCATTTGACTGCTTCAAGCGGTGATATATTTAATCCTTCGTCATTGTCAACTGTTGTCGATCTCACGCGCCGTATTAGCAAGCTGGATTTACTTGCCCCCTCTGATGAGAAAAAACTTAGGGCATTATCCTTATCGCCAGAAGACAAAACCTCCCTGACCAATCTACTATCCAACGGCTTAGGTCCTGAAGATATCACACAAATCAAAGCACTTAAGCCGACCAAAAAAAGTGACCAACGCTATGTGAACGATCTTTTAAGCCGTATGGCACCAGTAAGAAAAGTACGATCCATGGCATCTATGGAAGATTTACAGGTGTACATAGAAGAAGGCGAAGAGATTCTTGATACCTTTGCTTTGATGGAAACTGTACCCACCACCGACGATGCCATGACTACCCTAAAGAAAAAGGTTGTTGGCAACCCACTCTTTCAAAACATTCTCATCAGTGAACCCGTTAATGGCAAGGTTGAAGCAACGTCTCTGCAAGTTGAGCTCGCTATTGATGAAAAAGACTCACCCAATATGATCGCTATGTACGATGCGCTCAACGACTTATTAACCACAACCAACACCGATGATAGCCTATACCTTGCGGGCGCCCCAATGGTTACCGCACAAACAGCCTTTGAAATGGCCTCCAATAATCAACAGCTCATGCCGATTGTTATTTTAATTGTTTTAGTGATTTTATTACTGAGTTTCAGATCTGCAACCGGTGTGCTTATTCCTTTATTTATCGCCATCATGACAACTTTGTGGACGATGTCCATCATGGCGATGTTCCGTATTCCGCAAAATATCATCACTACCGCCTTGCCTGTTTTTATTATTTCTATCGCCATTGCTGATGCCATTCATTTTTTAAGTGGTTATTATCAAGCAAGATCAACGACAACAGCGGATAAAGCGATCACCAAAACCTTTAACGAACTATTTTCTCCACTATTAATCACCACTGTCACGACTATTATCGGATTTTTGGCTGTATCCAATACATCCATTATTTATATGCAAGAATTTGGCTGGTTTGTCGCTATTGGCATTGCCATCGCCTTCTTTTTAACCGTCAGCTTAATGCCTGCCCTGCTGGTCATGGTTGATCGGCGATCAACAAGCGGCCTAATAAATCAATCAAGCACTAATACGCGAATAGGACAAATAGCGGAAAAAATTATCGGCCAGATTAACCAACAAAAAACACTTAGCCTTAGCATTTTCGTTATTTTTGCTTTAGGGGCCTCTTTTGGCATCAGACATTTAACCGTTGACAATAAAGTGATAGGCAACTTTGCTCCTCATGCGCCTATTCGCATTGCCGATGAAAAAATTAACGCACATTTCGGCGGAACAACACCGCTATCGCTAGTTTTTTCATCGGATACACCTTATCGTTTTAATGATCCAGAAATAATAACCTTATTGGATCAACTCTCCGATCATCTTAAAGCATCACCTGAAGTGGGTTACACTCTTTCGCTAGCGGATTATGTCAAACGTTCTTACCAGCTTAACGAAGCCGCGGACTTCACACTGCCTGATAATCCAAGCAGTGAACTCATCAGCCAATACCTTTTTCTCTATGAAAACGGTGAAAAACAGGATATCCGCGATCTGGTGAACTTGGGTTATGATCAAACACGTATCATTGTGTTACTCAATGATGATCGTACCAGTAATATCGATAAGGTATTAGCGCAAATCGATAGCTTTCTTGCAGACAAACTTCCTGAAGATATTACCTATATCCCATCAGGCTTTGCCGAGCTGCTTTCAAAAAGCACCCAAGAGATCGTTATTGATCAATTTAACAACAACTTTATTGCCGTAGCTTGTATATTTGTTGTGTTACTTTTGCTGCTACGTTCATTTGTTCTAGCATGCATTAGTATTGTACCTTTGATGCTAACGGTTTATTTCATCTTCTCATTGATGGGTGCATTCAACATACCTTTGGATATCGGTACAGCCCTCATTTCTTGTATTACTTTTGGTGTCGGTATTGATTATGCTATTCACTTTATCGTACTGCTCAAACAAGCAAGCGAACATGCCACATCCCTATTAGACGCTGTTAAAAAAACAGCCAGAAAGGTTTCAGGCCCGATTTTAATCAATTCTGTCTCTCTAGCCGCAGGGCTTTTAGTGACTGTCACAACAGATTATAAACCGATCATTTATCTCGGATTAATCATTGCCACCGCCATGATTATTTGTGCGTTGATCACCTTAGTTTTATTGCCTCTACTGGTGTTAATCTTAAAGCCTAACGTTCTTAAACCAAAGATTCTAAACACACATGTAAGCCCTGCTGTGATGGAAAAATAACAACTGCGATCGCTGGCATTTACAATAAATGCTCAGGCGGCAGCTTAAGGTCTAATTTATACCCCAGGTAGGACTCAAGCGTTTCAACATCATAAGTGTCTTCTTCACCAATCAAATTGATGGCAACGCCTTTAGCGCCTGCTCTACCAGTTCGCCCAATGCGATGAACATAATTTTCAGGCTCTTGTGGCAGGTTATAATTAATGACATGGGTTATTCCATCAATATGAATTCCACGCCCTACCACATCTGTGGCAATCAAGACTTTTACTTTACCCTCTTTAAACTGCTTGAGAGTTTGGGTTCGTTTTGATTGCTGAATATCTCCCGTTAAAATACCTACCTTACACCCAAGGCCAATCAACTTATCATAGAGTGTCTGCGATTGATCTTTTCGGTTGGTAAAGATGATGCAATGTTTTACGTCATCCTCTCTGGTAAGCCTTGCGATCATGCCGACCTTATCACTATCAGCAACCATATAGCTGATTTGTTCGACGTTATCAGTAGTGACCGTTTCGGCTTCAACTTCGATCTGGTAAGCGTCGATGGTCCACTGTTTGCTAAGATTGATAATATCCTGATCAAAGGTTGCGCTAAACAGAAGGGTTTGACGGTTTTCTTTATGCGGCGTTGCACGAACGATTTGTTTAACCTGCGGAATAAACCCCATATCTAACATGCGATCCGCTTCATCCAATACCAAAATCTCAACCCGGTCTAAATAAATCTTTTTTTGCTGAACAAAATCAATCAAGCGACCGGGCGTAGCCACCACAATATCAACAAAGCCACGCTGAAGTTGGTTTTCTTGCTTTTCGAATTTTTCGCCGCCGACTAGAGAGACAATCGACAGCTCAGAAAATTGCCCAAGCTTTTTAGCATCCTCTTCGATTTGTTTTACGAGTTCTCGGGTTGGCGCAATAATCAATGCTCGAGGCTCTGATAAATACCGTTTCGATTCCAATGGGTGACACAACAGCTGATCCATCACCGTGATTAAAAAAGCCGCCGTTTTGCCTGTGCCTGTTTGGGCTTTACCAATCACATCTTGCCCTTTTAGGGTATGTGGTAAGGTTTCAGCTTGTATAGGGGTACAGTAATCAAAGCCGGATTTATGGATTGCTTGCATCAATTCAATATGAATGGCTAGATCATGAAATCGCGTTTTTCCTTCAACTCTAGGAACATCAAAGGTGTTGATATCCCATGTAGGGCGATGGTTTTTTCGTGATTTTGTTTTTTTAGATGGCGGCGACTTAGCGGCCGATGGCTTTTTCTTGCACGATGGCGACTGCTTACCCTCAGAAGCTTTGGTCTTTTTGCCAGATTCCTGAGAAGGGTCCGCTTTTTTGCCTTTAAGCCACTTGATGATCAAATTTGTGTCTCGATTGATTTTCTTTAGATCGCATCATACACCACCGCTCTTAATTGCGCCATTACATTGAATTTATTGAATTTAACATCCATTTTACCATCTAAAGTATACGGTCTATTGATGTTGGAGCATTCATGGTTGTCACTGATATAGATACCACGCAATTAGCCCATGCGATTCAAATATCCATTGCCCCCGTTTTTATGCTGGCAGGTATTTGTGCGCTCCTCGGTGTGTTGACAACACGCCTGAATCGCATTGTCGACAGAGGCAGAAAGTTAGAATCCCAATCCCTGGAAGCAGATACCTTTGAAGTGCATCTGCCCATTCGGCTGGAAATGATCAGCCTTCTCAAACGAGGTAAGAGCATTAACATTGCCATGCGATTAGCAATTACCAGTGCTATTTTACTCTGTCTGGTGATTATCGTGATCTTTTTAGGCAACTTTATCCCTACACACTTAGGCATCATCATCTCTCTTGCCTTCATTGCGTGTATGATAAGCTTAGTTGGTGCATTTTTGTGTTTTCTTATCGAAATACATGTCGCTGCGATAGAAAATAAACGCAACCTTAATGCTGCTGAAGGCTTTTTAACGCGAGACAAAATTATATGTAGCCAAAGTGCGAAAGACGTTAAAGGCTAATACGATTACTGTATCGACACAGCTGAAATTTGCTCTAATTTTTCTGAAGCGTGGTGCCTTTGACGAGTTTCGTATAGGGTGTTTCGAAGTCTTGGCACTCGATGAATGCTTTTAATAATGCGTGCCATTTCATCTGCCGTCACTTCCTGGCCATGGGTCGCTCCCGCCGATTTGGTAATGGTTTCGTTCATTAAAGTACCGCCCAGGTCATTCGCCCCTGCGTTTAAGGCCATCTTAGCACCTTCTACGCCAAGCTTGACCCAAGAGGCTTGAATGTTATCGATGAAACCCGCAAGCGCGATGCGAGAAACTGCATGCATAAGGATGGACTCTCGAAATGATGGCCCTTTACGTGATTGCCCACGATAAAAAATCGGTGATTGCTCGGCAACAAAAGGTAAAGGTACAAGCTCTGTAAAACCCTGCGTTTTTTTCTGTAATTCGCGCAACGCAATCAAATGCTCGGCCCAATGCTGATATCCCTCAATATGGCCAAACATGATTGTTGAGGTACTTCGAATACCCAAATTATGCGCTTGCTCCATCACATAGAGCCACTGCCCTGTATTGATCTTGTCCGAACACAACACATCACGGACTTCATCACTCAAAACCTCTGCTGCCGTTCCTGGAATGGTATCTAATCCGGCGGCTTTTAATTGTTTGAGATAGTCAGTGATCGACAGACCCAGCGTTTCAGCGCCCTGCCAAATTTCTAGAGGAGTAAACCCATGAATATGCATATCAGGTGTTGCAGATTTAACGGCTCGGCATATATCCAAATAGGTATTGCCGTCATAATCGGGGTGGATGCCGCCTTGAAGCGTAATCTCACTGGCCCCTTTTTGATCGGCTTCGATAACACGCCGCTCAATCTCATCTAATGAAATTTTATACGGCTTACCGCGAAGGTTTTCATGCCGCTTGCCTTTCGAAAAGGCGCAAAATTTACAGTTAAAATAACAAATATTGGTGTAGTTAATATTTCGGTTAATAACATAACTGACTTGATCGCCAGAAAGCCTGTGCCTTAGCTGATCAGCATAATCACAGACCGCTTCAAAATCTGCCCCCCGTGACTCGAACAGACGAACGATAGCCGCTTGAGATAATTCACTACTCACTTGGTGCTCCGCTAAAATCGCAGCAACATCAGGGCTAACACTCGCTGATTGAGGCACATGTAAACTAGGGGTGACCTGACTCAACCCTGGCAACCAATGATCTTCTTTAACAAGCCCTTGGGCGTCAACAAAGGGTAAAACATGCTTATGCAAGCCTACATCTAACCATGTGTGATAATCTTTAATATAGTCAGGGTGAAGTGTCATTCGTTCAACGAGAGCTTTACCCGCAATTGCCGTTTGCTCACTGAGTGTTACTATCTCAGGCCAAGGGGCTTCAGGGTTAACAAAATCAGGCGTCACAGGCGATACGCCACCCCAATCATCAATGCCCGCATCAACCAGTTGACTAAGAATACCTGGGCTAAGGTTTGGAGGCACCTGAACTGAGATCGCCGTACCGAGAATTAAGCGAGCAGCAGAAAGCGTCCACAATAATTCATTTAAATCCGGTTCTGGTGCATTATGCATAATAGTATTGGGTTTAGCGCGGAAGTTCTGAATAATGACTTCTTGAATATGACCATACTCGTCGTGTAGGTCTCGAATCGCCATTAGCGCTTCTAAGCGCTCCAAACGTGTTTCACCTATACCAATTAATATACCTGTAGTAAAAGGCACCTTAGCGATGCCGGCATCACGTATCGTCTCCAATCGCACTTTAGGCGCTTTGTCTGGCGAACCATAATGTGGCATGCCTTTTTCACACAATCGATCGGACACAGACTCCAACATAATGCCCATCGATCCAGCATAAGGCCTTAGCTTTTTAATTTCTTCAAGGGTCATAGTGCCTGGGTTTAAGTGCGGCATAAGTCCTGTTTGCTCAACAACCTGCTCGGCAACATGCGCGACATAATCAATAGTCGTGGCAAAGCCCATTTGATCCAGGGCGTCTCTAGCGGTTTTATACCTAAGCTCAGGCTTTTCACCTAAGGTAAACAAGACTTCTTTGCACCCGATGTTTTTTGCATTGTTAACCGTTGCAATAATGTCATCCACAGGAATAAAGGGCTTTTCGATAAATTTAGGGGTTTTGGCAAAGGTGCAATAATGGCACACATCACGACAAAGGTGAGTCAGGGGGATAAACACATTTTTAGAATAGCTGATGGTCTGAGAGTGCTTGCAATCGCGTATTTTAGCGGCTAGCTGCATCACTAAAAGGGTATCAGTAAAATCAGCAAGCGAGGTTAACCCCGCTTTGCTTAATCGATAGGACGCCAACTCATCGAATGGATTTTCGGCAAGATCGATCAATGATGAAAATGTTTCATTAAGTCTAGCCATTGTCTTTAGTTATTATCAGCCTATCGAATAAATTCATGGAGTCTGTTGCAACCCCAAAGGATTGTAAAGTAACCCAGTCGCTTTTTGTGTCCATATCCATCGCGATGTCATAAATTGAGACAATTCGCGTAGCAAAGCCTAACGCTTTTGCATTGACAAGGTGTTTATGAAAACTTCGCTCACCGAAAAACAACGGAATTCTCTTGGCAAGAGGCATCATCAAGGCATTGGTGCCGAGCCCTAAATGACAAGGGTTAATGACGATGCCATCGCTTTGATGCTTGGTAAAAAAGTCCACAGCCTCCATTGAAATCAATGGCAAATCGCCATGAATCAGTAGCACTTGTTGATTTGACCCCTGAGGGAGCTCACAACTCAATTGATCCATTGCCCTATTAAGGGCTGAGTTTAGCGTATCATTGGGCTGCTCAATAACCCCTTTCACCTTCTTGCTTTGATAGGCTTCGAGCACCTCAGGATCTTTAGTGACAATCATCACCTGATCGATGCTTGATGCCCTCTCTAAACAATTGATAACCTGTGATGCCATTGTTTGAATCAGCAATGATCGATCGTCTGACGTTAACACACCCTCCAAGCGAGTTTTGCCTGATTCGAAACGACGAATGGGAACGATTGCAGTGATCATTTCACACCCAGAAAACCCAGCACGTCTGATGCCAGTTGTTTTTTGTCTGCCAGTGTTTGCATCAATGTATTGGTGACTAAGACCTTTAACCCCATGGATTCTAATAGGTTTTTATCAACAGCATCTTGATTATCAATGATCATATGAGTAGCTATGGATTGGTACTTTTTGGCCACACTTTCGTTAGTCACAGGCAGTGCTAACTCTTGCATTAACTTAGCTGTCGGCCCTTTAATGGCTTGTCCGTTGATAATGGGCGAAACCACCAGACGTTTTTCGATGCGCTCAGTAATCAAAGACTGCAAGCCCGGCACCTGAAGAATAGGATCAATACTTAAAAACGGGTTCGATGGGCAAATGATTAAAGCGCCTGTCTGCATAATGGCTGCTTCAACATCAGACGATAAGCTTGGGTTACCTATAAATGCTATTGACTCAACTCGAGGCCCACACTGCTCTTTAACAAAATATTCATGAAAATCTAACGTACGGCCATCTTGCGTGATGACTTTGGTCTGAAACAACTCATCACACATGGGCAGTATATTAGGTGCAATATTATGAGCAAGACAGAGCGCCCGAGTGACTTGGGTAAGGCTTAACCCTTGCTGTATTTTCTCTGCACGAAATAAATGCGTAGCGATGTCTTTATCACCTAATCGAAACCAAGTCTCACCACCAAGCTCACCCAACCGATCAAAAACCTGCCACGATTCACCAGCAAGCCCCCACCCTTGTTCAGGATGACTTTGACCAGATAAGGTATAAATCAAGGTATCAATATCTGGGCACACCAAAAGGCCTGAATGAATCCCATCATCACCTGTATTGGCAATGATGCTCAGTGACTCGGCTGGTAATTGATGTGATAGCCCCCGTACTAATTTAGCACCGCCAACACCACCGCTTAAGGCAAGAACAGACAAAAGTACCCCCTAACGGAAAAGATCAAATCGCTTCTCACGGATCAAACATTTGGCATCAAAAACACCTAACTCAACCTTAGCGCCTTTAATCACAACCACGGGTGTTCCTTCATCTGCTTGCCCCATGATAAAAGATGCGGCGGCGGCCAGTTCATCCCCTACCGCAACTTGGGTTGTTTCCATCACACGGCCACTGCGATCAGGCTTACCGATCAAGTCAATCAGCGGATTAAAACCTGCGATACCAATCGCAAAGCCTTGCGTCCCATTACGCCAAGCGCGCCCAGCACTGTCATTGATTATCACACCCAACTGACAACCAAAATGCCAGGATAGCCGATCATTGAGCTCGCTCGCGCTTTTATTAGCATCCACAGGCAATAACAGTACACGCTCTTTATTTGATGCAGGTAAGTTGGAACGATCAATCCCCGCATTGGCGTGCACATAGCCTTGATTGTGTTCAACAATCACCACGCCAGGACGTTTACGCACAATCTCAACGGACTCATCTAAAATCAGCTGTGTAATACTAGGGTCTTTATCGATTTCTTTTGCAAGCGCAAGCGCTTCATCTGAAGGCTTAACTTCATCTAACACGGCATAACGGTTTTCGGCTTTAGAGACGATTTTTTGTGCCATGGCAACAATATCACCCTCACCCAAAACCAACCCCTGATGCTCAAGGGATTGAATCAACAGTGCAGCTAGGTCATCACCCGGCAACACCTCAGGAAAGTTTTTAACCGCTATACATTCCATAACGATTATTCAGGTAAACCTGAAATTTTAATACCTGCATGGCATTTGAATTGACGGTTGATTTGAATCAACACAGAAGTTAATGCTTCAGAGGCAGCAGAGTTGGCAACAGGGCCAATCGAGAAACCTTTCATGCCCGCTGCTTCAACAAGCCCTAAGACTAACTGGCGTGCTTCTTTGTCATTGCCAGCTACTAAAACATCGCAATCAATCTCACGATCGCTATTTAAGTGATCGGCCGCAACATTTTGAAAAGCTGAAACCACTTTAACCTCTGCACCTAAAAGGGCTTGTGCTTCTGTAGCGGCGCTTCCTGCCTCTGGCAATTGAACAGTACCAACTTTGGGTGGGCGTAAAGGGACAGTCACATCAATCAAGACTTTACCCTGAACATTCGCTTTGACTGATTCAAGTGTGCTTGCATGATGTGCATAAGGCACAGTCAAAACAACTAAATCCGCAGCCTTTGCTGCGCTGACATTATCCTTAGCCGCTACTTTTACTTTTATATCTTCACCTAACGACTTCTTAAGTTCAGCAACCGCCTCTTGGGCTTTATCAAGGGTGCGCGAACCAATAATGACATCAAAACCTGCCTTTGACCAACGTCTCGCCAAACCGCCGCCTAGCGCACCTGTACCGCCTAAAATAGCAATGGAACCTATTGCCTGACTCATATCACATCACTCTTTATTGATTTTAAGGCCGATTTATACGCGTGTTTACCCCCCTTAGCAAGGGGCTTTTTCAAAATCCTTATTGACGTTTTCAATCAGAATAGAAAATTCAACAATCTACCTATTGAAAGGAATTTAATTGAAACAGTCAGTCTAAATCCTTCAAACAAATGGCAAAATTCGACCCCTCAATGAAGCCCTCTACCTATTCCATTAGTATCATTATATTATTTATTGTCATGACTACCTTTGCAGGAGATTCAACCAATCTTCAGCTAGCTCGACTTGCACTTTGGGCACTCATTCAAAATAAAAGAAAGGAAAAGGATCGCTTTTTTTTACCCACAGATGAAACAGAAAAGATTGCCCCTCAGAATGAAGATGAATCATTAGTAATAAAAGCCAACCATGTATTAGTATATTTAAGTCATCAAGCAAAAATAGGTAACTTTTTCGATGAGTCAATGGATGAGAAAGACCTGATAAAGATCAAGACAGAAAATGTCTTAATAAACACAGGAATTATTGGGGTGAGTTATGATACAGAGCACAATAAAGAATTATTCGATAAAATTAAGTACCTTGCAATATATGCTGATGAGAATCAAATACAAGAAGACATAGTATATGTAAATAGTCCCAAAGCTGACCTCTCAGCATTAAGCAGCCCTCATACTAATACGTTTAATTCAAATAAGCGTAATTCACCTCCCAAAACATGCTCAAAGGTAAAAAAACATATAAATGGTAAAAAGCAGACTTTTTTAATTACCAACCCTTTCTCAATACTAAAGAAACGCAATAGAACTAAAAAATGTGATGATGCGAAGACATCTACCTCACCATTAAGCAATACCACTGATAGTTTAAATTTTCCTAACGAAATGGACTTACCATCAAAATATCCTCCCGTTAATAGATTTCTATCACTTCGGAGAACAGGCCCACCACCAAGCAATTCTAACAATAATAGGTGTAACTCCCTTCCCAGAGCGTCTTCAAGTAAAACAAAGAAAGTCTCTATAACTATAGAAGAAGCGATAAAGAAGCTACTTGAACAATTTGAACTAAAACTCAAATCACCAGCGCCAACAGAGTCAGAGGCGAAGACTATAGGTCGCAATATAAAAAGACAATTGACGAAGCAAAACCAACCTAACAAGAATTCTATAGAAGATGAGGAGTTAAATGATTTTATAAGGGAGTATGATTTAATAAAAATAAACTCTCAACCCAACAAACTTTTCTGAAGCAGTGAACAACAGAAAAAAAGCAACCGACTAAATGTAATGTCATTGAACTCAAGTACAGGTACAATAGCAAATCCTATTGGGAACTAGATTTGGAAACAAACGATGGACAAATTAAATTTTTCAGGCAAAACCGTTGTTGTTACAGGCGGTGGTAAAGGCGTTGGCAAAGGCATTACCGAAGTGTTTTTAGCACAAGGCGCTGTGGTAGTTATTTGCGGACGAAATGCGCCAGAAGCCTTACCAAAAGTCGGCGACAATGAAGCCATTTTTACCGCCTGTGATGTGAGAGATATGGATCAAGTCAATAAGCTCATGGACTTTGCCAAATCACAACAAGGCACCTTAGATGTGCTGGTTAACAATGCAGGCGGGGCACCTTTTGCTGATGCTGCAACAGCATCTCCACGATTCTCAGAAAAAATCATTGCCCTCAATTTATTAGCACCTCTTCATTGCTCACAAGCAGCTAACCGCATTATGCAAGAGCAAACTGATGGCGGCTCAATTGTGAATATCGCAAGTGTCAGCGCACAAAGACCATCACCCGGCACAGCCGCTTATGGCGCAGCAAAGGCAGGATTAATCAATTTAACGCAATCCTTGGCTGTTGAGTGGGCACCTAAAGTTCGACTTAACGCTATTGCCGCAGGCTTAATTCTTACCGATCAAGCACATTTACATTACGGTGACGAAGAAGGCATTAAAAAAGTCAGCCAAACTGTACCCCTTGAGCGCATGGCAAAACCTACGGACATTGGAGAAGCTTGCTTGTATTTAGGCTCTGATTTATCAGCCTATGTGACAGGCGCTACTATTACTGTGCATGGAGGAGGAGAAAAACCTGCATTTTTAAATGCAAGTAATGTAAAAAATAAACGAACTTAATACAAAAATTAGCGACCAATAGATAACCTATTTTCGATAAGTTATCTATTATGTATACAAAACCTAAATCTGCATTAACAATCATTCGCTTTTTTCTTATTTCTACGTTATTTATTAAATTAATGACTTGCCTTACGGTCGATGCTGGGTTGGTCGATGCTGGGTTGGTCGATGCTGGGTTGGTCGGTGCTGAGTTGGTCGATGCTGGGTTGGTCGGTGCTGGGTTGGTCGATGCTGGGTCTAAAGATGTAAATAATGCTAAAAATAACACATTCGTTAAAAACGAAGCTATATCTCAAATCATTCAAAGCCTCATTCATAAACATGAAAAATTGCCACAAACGAAAAAAAGATCTGGCGCAATGAAGCATACTGCAAAGGATGCTAAAGACGAGGACGAGACTGATGTGCTTTCAAAAATTGGTTCTCTTGTAGATAAGGTAATAACTTCGATGGATGATGATAAAAACCCTAACGACAAAAACGAATTGACAGCACAATTTAAAGACCTCACCGATATGAATTTAAATCGAGAGCTACTTTTGCGTGTACGCAAAGTGCACCAACAACATGGTACTAGTGGGCTTTCTATTCAAGCAGTATTTGCAAGTATTTCACGACTTAAGAAACATTTTAGCTGTAAAGCTAATCGTTCAGGTCAAGCAAATCCACGTTTAAATCGTATCGTTGGCACTTTTTTAAAAGAATTTGATGAGTCAATAGAAAATTCAAACTTACCATATGGCACTGATATGGCAGATATGACTGCCTCTACGTACAAAAAGCCACATCTTTATGAAGACCTTAACCTTATATTAGATCAAGCAGGCTCAAGTAAGGATAATAAAGAAAGCTTTAATGGAAAAAGACGTGTTTCCCCTGAACATAAAGTCGAACAAAAAGTCCCTGACGGTGTATTCGAAAACGTCAAACCAGAAGAAGAGCTTACACGTGATACCCGTGATACCCGTGATACCCGTGATACCCGTGATACCCGTGATACCCGTGATACCAGTGATACCAGTGATACCCGTGATACCAGTGATACCGCAGTGTAGTGGTATGATCCTTGATAGTAATAATTGCAGCTTTAACAACTTTGCACTCCCATGCTAACGCATGGGGGCGAGATCGGTAGCTGCTAAAACTGATAGGAAGATTAATAATAAGAACAGTGTAATAATTAATACCTCACCTAAATTGACAGCATTACATTCTTCGCCAACCATCACGAGTTAGCTGAACACCCTGCTCAGTTAACTCGTCACGAATACTGTCTGCTAAAGCGTAATCCTTATTTGCCCGAGCAGCATTAAGTTGAGCGACTTTCGCATTAACCGCTTTATTATTGCTTAAACCGTCTTTCGTATCACCTTGAAACCACTGCTCAGGCGTTTTTTGCAAAAGTCCCAGCATGTCAGCGACTGCTACAAACTCGGCAGCAACTGCATCCCCTTCGCCTTTTTTTACAGCTTTACCTAATCGGTGCAGTTCACTAATCGCAATAGGGGTATTTATGTCGTCTAATAACGCCTTAAAAGCTGCCGAAGATTTGATATCCACCTTATCCAATGACGCCTTATCTATCGCCTGCAAATAGCCATAAAGAGTATCCAAAGTACTTTTCGCTTGACTTAACAAATCTTCTGAGAAATTCAGTTCGGATCGATAATGAGCGGATAGCAGAGCAAAACGCAACACTTCACCATCGTATTGAGTTAATAAATCATTGACCATACGAAAGTTACCCAAAGATTTAGACATCTTATCGCCGTCAATATTGATATAGCCATTATGCAACCAATAGTTAACAAAAGGCTTATCGTGAGCACATTCGCTTTGGGCGATTTCATTTTCATGATGGGGAAAAATCAAGTCTCTTCCACCACCATGAATATCAATGGTTTCTCCCAAATGTTTTTTAATCATCGCCGAGCATTCAAGGTGCCAGCCGGGTCTACCATTACCAAAAGGGCTTGACCAATAAGGTTCACCTTCGTTTGCCGGTTTCCACAACACAAAATCACCGGCATAGCGTTTGTAATCGGCAACTTCAACGCGCGCGCCTGCTAGCATATCGTCAAGATCCCTTTTTGATAACTTGCCATAATCATCCATCGAGCGAACATCAAATAACACATGCCCATCCGCCTCATAGGCATGGCCTTTGTCAATAAGCTGCTGGATTAACGCCAGCATATCGTCAATATGTTCCGTAGCCTTTGGTTCAACCGTTGGCGATAGGTTATTAATCGCTGCCATGTCTTCATGGTAGGCTGTCGTAAATCGCTTAGTCAGCGCATCTATCGATTCATTATTATCCAGAGCGGCTTGAATGATTTTATCATCTACATCCGTCAAATTTCTTGCATAGGTCACTTTTGGATACAGCTCATTCAATACACGAAACAAGGTATCAAAGACCACCGCAGGGCGCGCATTACCAATATGCACGCGATTGTAAACTGTGGGCCCGCAGACATAGAATTTGATGTGGTTGTCATCAATAGCAACAAAGGGGGCTTTTTTCGCCGTTAGCGTATTATACAGTTGTAAAGCCATTTATCGGGACGCCTTCAAATCAATAGTCAGATTAAATACAGGGGTATCTTGAGAATGGTCATAGCGATCAGCAACAAAGTAGCCTTCGCGCTCAAACTGCCAGTTGGATTCAGCTTTTGCACTTGCCAAGGCTGGTTCGCAAAAGCCCTTAACCACCGTCAACGAATCTTTATTGGCTTTTTCTAAAAAGTGACCTTCGCCCGCCTCTGGAAATTCCTCGGTAAACAGCGAGCTATAAAGCCTGAGTTCACAAGGTACGGCATCGGTTGCAGAAACCCAATGAATCACCCCGCGTGGTTTTTGCTCAGGTTTCGGATTAGCACCTAAAGACCCTTCAACAATCTCGGCAATGACTTCTGTAATATCACCCTGATCATTTGTCACAATATCTTTCGCCTGAATAACATAGGCACCACGAAGCCTGACATAATCACCTAACACTAACCGCTTAAACTTTTTTCGTCCCAAAGTGGTATCGGTACTAAAGTCAGCTTTATCAATATAAATTTCTTTTGTAAACGGCACTTCGCGCTCACCCATTGATGGCTCGTTTGGATGGTGAGGCAAGGTTAACATTTGAGTGTCGTCAATATTTGTGAGCGTCACTTTTAATGGGTTAAGCACACACATCGCTCGATATGCGTGCTGATTTAAATCATCTCTTACTGCATACTCAAATTGTGCTATATCCACAATACCATCGGTTTTAGCGACAGCCAGCCCATCACAAAAAGTGCGAATCGCTTCGGGGCGAATACCTCGACGACGAAGACCCGAAAGTGTAAATAGCCGTGGATCATCCCACCCACTAACGACCTTTTCATCAACTAACTGCTTCAGCTTGCGCTTACTCATCACGGTATAATTCATGTGCAAGCGGCCAAATTCATATTGCTTAGGCTTGGATGGTACAGGTAACTGCTCAATAAACCATTCGTACAACGGCTTATGATCTTGAAACTCTAACGTACAAATTGAGTGAGTAACCCCCTCAATCGCATCTTCTTGGCCATGCGCAAAATCATAGCTTGGGTAAATACACCACTTATCACCCGTTTGGTGATGATGGGCTTTTCGAATACGGTAAAGGATGGGGTCTCTAAGATTCATATTAGGAGATGCCATATCAATCTTAGCACGCAACACACAGGCCCCCTCATCAAATTCACCTGCACGCATTTTTTCAAATAGCGCAAGATTTTCATCGACGGTACGATTTCGATAGGGGCTTGGTTTACCAGGTTTGGTCGCCCACCCACGGTATTCGGACGCTTCTTCGGGTGTCAAATCACACACATAAGCTAGCCCCTGCTCAATCAAATTCACTGCCCATGCATAGAACTGATCAAAATAGCTAGAGGCATAACGAACCTCGCCTGACCAGTCAAACCCTAGCCATTTAACGTCTTCTTGGATTGAGTCGATATAGATCTGATCTTCTTTTGCAGGATTCGTATCATCAAAGCGCAAATGGCAATCACCACCAAACTGCTCTGCCAATCCAAAGTTTAAACAAATAGATTTCGCATGCCCTATATGTAAAAAGCCATTGGGTTCGGGCGGGAACCGGGTAATGACTTTACCTTTAAGTTCACCGCTGTGTTGTTGTTCAGTTATCAGTGCCTCAATAAAATTTTGATTATCACTTGGAGACTGACTGACTAACTTTTCATCACTCATAGATTTCTTCACTAAAAAAGGAAAACGCTTAACTCAACATCAAATACTCAGGGATTTCGGACTGCCATAGAGTATAGATCGTTTGTTTTGATTGTAATGCTTCACCAAAAGAGCGTATTATACGCCGACCTTGTCGAATTGAAACCAACTTATTAGAGGCTGTACCATGGTTGTCATTCACACCAATTTTGGTGACATCACCCTTGAACTCGATGCTGAAAAAGCACCGAAAACTTGCGAAAACTTCTTAAACTACGCGAAAGATGGGTTTTATGATGGCACTATTTTCCATCGTGTGATTGATGGATTCATGATCCAAGGTGGTGGCTTTGATGAAAACATGAACCAAAAAGATGTCAATGCACCAATTGAAAACGAAGCCGATAACGGCCTTGAAAACAAAACCGGCACTATTGCTATGGCACGTACTATGGATCCCCATTCAGCCACTGCACAATTTTTTATCAACGTCAAAGACAATGATTTCTTAAACCATACCGGTAAAAATGCCCAAGGCTGGGGTTATGCGGTATTTGGTAAAGTCACCGAAGGTTTGGAAGTCGTCAACAATATCAAAGCTGTCGCGACAGGCTCTCGCGGCATGCACCAAGACGTTCCTGTCGATGTTGTTATTATTAATAGCGTGACGGTTAACGATTAATTTTCCATGCGTTATCGATTAATCTCTGATTTGCATCTTGATGAATCACGCCCTGACATTTGTCAGGGTTTTTTTTCTTATCTTGACCGCATCAAAACCGACACAGATAAACTGTATATCTTAGGTGATTTATTTGAAGCCTGGGTAGGCGATGATGACCTTACCGAATTCAACCAGTCTGTCATTCAGCACTTAAAGCAACTAAGCGATAGTGGCGCCTCCTTATATTTTATGCATGGCAACCGTGACTTCTTGCTACTTGAAGGCTTTGCTAAGGCCACAGGGGGCGAATTAATCCCTGACCCAACCGTGATTACTACAGCACTTGGTGATATTGTTCTCTCTCATGGCGATAGTTATTGCACCGATGATGTGGACTACCAAACCTTTAAAGCCAATATTCGCAAAGATGAGAGCATGCAGTTTTTACTGACTTTGCCATTATCTGAGCGCAAAAAAATGGCCAGTCAATTGCGCGAAGATGGTAAAAAAGCAACAGCGAACAAGTCACTTGAGATTATGGATGTTAACGAACAAGCTATCATTGATGGCTTTTTATCTCATCAAACACCCATCATGATACATGGCCATACGCATAGACCTAACATCCATACGCATACTATCAATAACACGGATCATTTTCGTTATGTCCTAGGTGACTGGCATGAAGTCGGCTATGAAATTGTGGTAGACTCCAACGCCATCGAACTCATAACATTTAGACTTAAGGATCAGCATGTCACAAAACGCCAAAGTCACTGCCGTTAACAATTACTTAAAAGCCCTTAACGAAAAGGATATGAGCATCATCGAAGCCTTATACGCTGATGACGCTCTAGTTCATGACCCTTACGGCGTTAATACAGTCGAAGGCATTGAGGCCATCAAGGGATTTTATCAATATGCCTTTGATGCCAATGTCACTGGCGAATTAACAGGCCCTATTCGCGTATCCGGTGATTCTGCTGCTTTTTCTTTTTGTATTCATTTTCAAGGTGACATTATCGATATTATTGATGTCTTTGAATTCAATGATGATGATAAAGTCGTCCAAATGAAGGCTTACTGGTCAGAAGACAACAAGAGATAATGGCCCTGATAGCCAAACAGCGACTCGAATGAAGAGAATTCAGTCGCTTACCCTTTTAGAATATCTCTACAACCTCCCCCTTATAAAAACGCGCTTTGACTCGAATAACTATACCATTTCGCTATAAGAAATTTTGAAAACTATCACAAAATAAACTTTCATTGCGCATTGAGAACCATCAACACTTATGGTCTTATATCGCTCCACGAAATACATAATAAAAAAGGAATTATCAATGAAAAAAATACTCTGCGTTGCTGCCGCTACTCTTTCACTGGGACTTGCTGGCTGCTCCATTACCCATTCTGTCGCCGTTAGTGATATTTCAGGTAAGGGCAAACCGGTTAGTGCAAAAGCATCAACTTTTAACTTTTTACAACTTATCCCTATGTCTATGGACAAATCTGCACAAGTTGCCAGCGAACTAAACAGCCAATGCCAAGACAAAGGCGTAAATGGCATTACCACAAAAACTTCTTCCACCAACCTACTCATTGGCGTTCTAGAAAAAGTAGAAGCTAAGGGCTATTGCAACCCTTAATCTCTTTATATTTAGGCTTGATTTAAATCAAGCCTAAAAAGCACTACAACCAATCACTCAATGCCAAACCAAGACTAAAGGCATTTTGACGCACGTTGTAATCGATAAGGCTTCGCCCATACCCATTAAAATATTTAGCGTAAGCACGCAGACGACCATACACAGGGATACTGTAACTTATATCGATAGTCGATCGATTCACATCCGAGCAACCATTATTCATAAACCGCAGGCTAAAGGTCTGCTGACTCACTCGGTACACATTGAGCCACTCAAAATACCCCAAATATTCCTGAATATCTGGATTATCGTCCCCTTTTGCATCGCTTGGGTGAGTTTTGGCTTTTTCTGGCAGTCGATACCAAGGCCTAAAGGCGGTTACATAATTGCCCTTCTCAAACACCAATTCTGCTATCAGTCGATTCCAACTGCGAGACAACGTTTGATAACGCCCATTGGATTGATGATTCAAGATCAATGAATTTGATCGATTGGTCAGCCCTAAGAAGGTCCAAGGCGTTCTCAGCGAAACAATCAACTCAGGCTCATAGTTTGTCTCCCTAAAAGGCGCTGAGATATTATTATTAAAGGCTTGCCAAAATGCATGCGTCGTAAAAGCAAACGACATATCGAAGGTTTTTTCAAAGCGGTTTCCCAATAGCGGGAAATGCAGGCTTAACTGAAATTCCAATTCTGACTTATCCAACCCATCAGGCGGAAGACCCACAGGCTCATAGGCTTGATTATTTGGGTCTAGCACATAGCTATACACTGCATAATTTGGCTTGTACGGCAGCAGAACATACGGGTTATTAGCGGTTTTATTTTCCATCGCTCGCCGATTTTCGTAAGGAGAATCGGCGGCATCTTCAAAGCGTGCGGCCATGCCCCATTGAGCAAGGCATAGACTGACTAATACCACCCAAAACCCGTTAACTTGGGTGTACTGTTTCCTCTTTTGCATCAAGTACCGCCTTAATCACCTCACTAATTGTGCTGAGGTTTGCTGCTGTTAGAAGGTACTTTCCGTAGTCTCGTGCAACTAATAAATCCTTAGTCGCCACCAATCCATTATCGAGCCGATCAACCATGCCATGCACTACCAATTGGTTGATAAAACCTTGAAATAAATGTTGATCCAAAAAATCAGGCGCATGGCAAGGATGCAACATGGCAAAACGCTTGGATACCAAGGTCACTGTTTTAACCAATTCATCTTGATCAACTGGGTTTGATTGCGTTTGATACAAGAGTTCAGCCGTCATAAAAAAGCGTTGGATATTCGCAGCTGCCACCTGAGACAATAATAATAAATGCGGTGACTGCTCTGTACCAGGCAGCTGGTAGCCATAATGCTTCTTAACAATGGCTGATTGCGCTAAAAATATCTCAAGGGTTTGATCAACCACTTTTTCGATGACTTTTTGTTCCCATGCTAAAAATAACTCGGCTTTTAAAAAAGGATAGAGTTTTAAGCATATTGCTTTAAGCCGTTTATTAGAAATTTTCTGGCTATTAACAACAATGGTGGCAACGAGGGATGAAAATAAAAAGACATGAAGCGTATTATTTCTCAAAAAAGTGCTACTGAGTTGCCCTTCTTCGCTTAAAGCAACAATTTTTGCACCGTCAGCATCTGCTATATCAATCAATTTCAAGCCTTGTGCCTTCTCTAACATTTCATTAAACATCAGACCTTCAGAAACATACGCTGAATCATAGGGTGCAACCGGTAAGGCCTTAAAAAATTCGATCGACTTGGCTAGC
>JAPOUS010000074.1:0-1151 GCA_026708525.1 Cellvibrionales bacterium | reverse complement strand
ACTGGGCTAGCTGATCAGCCAGCATAGCATAACGCGGACTAGCCACCAAACAAGTCGCTAAGATGTTTAAAGGCGTTAATACAACTTCTCGGTTGATATGGGTCTGTATTTTGGTGCCTAAATTTGTCACGCATTCTCGAAACTCAGCGTCACTTCGAATCACCTCAGGATCATAAATTTGACTTAATGCAAAAGGTTCTCCAATAGTTAAATGCACCTTACCATAGCTTTGTTTTAATTTTTTTCGGGTTTTAATTAGCCCCTGTAAGGTTTCTTTTCGCTTGCGGCCACTATACAGTTCTTTTATGTAGCTATGACTTTCAAAAAGTTTTTCATAGCCAATATAAACAGGGACAAACACAATAGGACGCCCCTTATGCCCCTGGCTCGCTCTAAGCGTCATGGTCAACATGCCAGGTTTCGGCTGCAATAATAAACCGGTTCGACTTCTCCCTCCCTCAATAAAGTACTCGATAGAAAACCCTTCTTCGCACATAGTTTGCAAATAGGCTTCAAGCACCTGTTTATATAAAGGGTTATCTCTAAATTGGCGGCGGATAAAAAAAGCACCTGCGCCTCGCAATAAACGCCCAACAACAGGTAAATTGAGATTAATGCCTGCGGCTATATGCGGGGGCATCAAGCCTTGCTTATAGATCACATAAGAAAGCAGCAGATAATCCATGTGGCTGCGATGGCAAGGCACATAGATTAATTCATGTCCTTCTGCTACTTCTTGCAGCCGTTGGAGCCCTTGCACCTCAACACCTTGATACAATTTCTCCCAAAGCCAAGACAAAAAATGATCAAAGAAGCGCACAACAGGCGATGAATAATTTGAGGCAATTTCTCGTAAGTATTTCTCAGCCGTTTTTTCAAGTTGTTTTCTTTGATGAATATCGGAATCCATAAAAAACTGCTGCAAGCGGTAATTATTCATGACCTTATCGATCATCATGCGCTGATGCGACAAATCCGGCCCAATAAGGGCTGTTTTTTGCTCGATCAATTTGTCGGCTTGCTGAGTTAACCATGCCCGCTGGTCAACCACTGGTCGATCACGAAGGTGATTGTCAAAGGGGTGTTGTTGCCCGATATAACAATAAATATGCCTAGGTTGCGAAATAACCGTGATCAAGCGTCTAACGCCT
>JAPOUS010000170.1 GCA_026708525.1 Cellvibrionales bacterium | reverse complement strand
GCAACTAGCGCTGCAAATAGCATTTCAAATAGTTAGGAGTAATTTAAAAAATGGGCGCATGTCAAGATAGAGTTGTAATTATTACAGGTGCCGGTGGTGGTTTAGGTCGCGGCCATGCACTAGAATTTGCCAAAGAGGGTGCTTGTGTTGTTGTTAATGACATCAACAAAGAAGCAGCTGAAAAAGTCGCAGAAGAAATTAAAGCCGCAGGCGGCAAAGCGATTGCGAATACCTCTGATATTACCAATTACGAAGACAGCGCTAATGCTGTAAAAGAAGCGATTGACGCTTTTGGTGATTTGCATGTGGTATTGAATAACGCAGGTGTCAACCGTGACCGTATGTTTGCTTCTATGACAGAAGCCGAGTGGGATACCATTATGGCTGTGCATTTAAAAGGGCACTTCTGTATTACCTCTCATGCGGTGCAATACTGGCGCGGACAAGCTAAAGCGGGTCATGCCGTTTCTGGCCGAATTATTAATACGACTTCAGGTGCTGGCCTTCAGGGCTCTGTGGGTCAATCTAACTATGCTGCTGCTAAAGCGGGTATCTGCGCATTAACCTTAAATCAAGCGGCTGAACTAGGCCGATACGGTATTACGGCTAACGCCATTGCTCCAGCTGCACGTACTGGTATGACAACAGCGGTCGAAGCCATGGCAGAGCGCATGAAAGCGCCTGATGATGGCAGTTTTGATTACTGGGATCCACAAAATGTTTCACCATTATTGGTGTGGCTAGGCTCTGAAGCAGGTGGCGAAATTACAGGTCGCATCTTTGAAGCCGAAGGCGGTAAAATTTCTATCGCTGATGGCTGGCGTTCAACCGAAGGGGTTGATAAAGGCGCAAAATGGGAAGCCAGTGAAATTGGCGATGCCATGAAAACCTTGCTTGACAAAGAAGTTCCTGCCCAGAAAGTCTACGGTACGTAATAACCAGTTTGCGGTATCTAATATGCTCCATGTTTCAGCATGCTCATAGCCAAATGCTGAAACATATTTTGTTTTTATAAACTCATATATGCAGTTCAAATTGGTAACCAACCATAATGTCTGTGAAGCTTCTTCCTTCATTTAGATCAGTGAATCTTATTCGTCTAAAAAAACGCGACCCATTTTGCATGTATATAGTATAGATAATTGTCGCTTCCCAGTTTTCTCCAGGGCTTAATAGCTCTTGCACGAGAGGGCTCCTTGTGGCGCCCAGTGCTAGTTGTAATCGCCATTCCCAAGTTTGATTGGATGCATCCATAGCGAGGCTAGAGCTTACTGATCTTATTTGACCTGATATCACTTCAATGCCTTGTGTGTTTAAACTTTCATATTCAGAAAATGGGTTAATCATATTCAAATCTAGATCATGTACGCCCAAAATAGAATTGATTATATAATCGATAACGCCTGGACGCGGAGAGGCAATATTCGGGCCCCTAGAGATAACAGTGGTTAGAGTGACGCTAGGTATTTCTTCAATTGGCGGCCCAGTCATGCTTGATTGTTCGAATGGCCTATAGATATCATCCGGGATTCGGAAGTTAGTGGCTTTGTCAGCTTCGACAAACTCAACAACTTCATCTGTAGTAATTTCCGATACCTGCTCAATTTCACTTATTGCTCCAAGTTTTGCTTCATTCGATAGGCTGTTGACGCTTGCTAATGAAGACGCAGAGCTTGGTGCAAAAAACGTCCCGCCGATACCTATGACACTTGACGTAATAGCTGTGGCAAAACTGGCCGCCAATAACGATTTGCCCAATGCATGATGGCCGTTGTCAACGGCAGCTTGTGAGCCAATCAGTAAACTGCCAGAGGCGACACCTAATGCGCTGGCTGATGCGGCGGTATAAGAAGCAAAACTAGCGGCAGCTGGTGCTGCCGGAGGAAATAAAATGCTAAGGATGCCCCCGGCAATACCAAGGCCTATACTAATGCCGCCTAGTGCGTAGCCGGTTGCAGATTGACCTGTCGGATCGGTTAGGTTAGTAGGGTTTCCTTGAGCTAGGCCATATGCATTTAACACAAGCTTGCTATCAGGCGTCAAAAATTGTTTGTTTTTTTGATGAAAGAACCGATTTTGCATGTAAGTTAGCTGCGTTGTCGAGTCTGTATATAACTGCTGCCAACCAAAATCTTGAGCTGTGCTTTCAGTATTTTTCGTCAATGGCAAACCATAAGCATCATAGTGGATGGGCGTAATTTTTTGATTATCGCCGATTTTGGCAGAAATATCTTGGCAGGAGTTTATGCAAGTGCTGTAAGCGTTAGCTTCGTTAATGCTAATTACCTGATTGTCTAACCGATGCAGGCTGATCGGATCGTTATTATTTTCAATGGCAGTGATTCGATTATTTGTATCGTAATAAAAGCTTTTTGTTTTGCATTGATGCTTTTGCTGTTGGACTAAACCATTAGGGTAGTAGTCATAGTGAATGGTTTCTCCGCGGGCAGAGGTGAATGCCAGTAAGTGATTTTTAGCATCATAGTTGAAATGGTTGTCATTGACGTCTTTAATTAATCGACCGGCTTTATCGTAATGCTGATTTTTACACCCTGATTCAGAGCAGATCTCTATGAGTTGATTCATCGCATTATACTGATAATAAACATCTTGAATCTCTTCGTTATGGCGTTTAATACTCTCCTTAAGGACGTTATTGTTGCCGTCACGGCTATAGATTAACCTTGTGTCCTGAGAAGGAGAGGCATTGTTCATGTAGGATAATTCAGTAAGGCTTTTAAAGTTGTCATAGGTGAACGATTTTTCTTCTATGTGAATATTGTCCTCATTTTCACCTGACCACGTTATTTTCTGCTTAGTGATTAATCCGTGAGCATCGTAGGTGTAATCAGCCTGATAAAACTGTTGAATGTCATTCCATTCCGTATGAGATCGAGCAATCAGGCCTTGGTGATCGTATTGCAGGTGGGTCTTTCTGATGCTTGGTGTGGCGGTTAAATGATTGACTATTCTTTCTTTGGCGACCAGTTTGCCTTGTATGCCATTGTCGTCAGTATTGTATATAAAACGATATTTTTCGTGTGCATTATAGGCACTAGACAGTTTTCCTAAATCTTGGTGAGCATAGGTATAATACGTACTGTTGTTAAATACATCCGTGTATTTAATTACTCGATCGTAGTCATCGTATTGATAATTAATTGAACGATTGTCTGGATAGACTATAGACGCTATCTTTTGATTTTCTGCATATTGATAGCGAATGAGTTTATTACCGTTGTCTGAAATATGTGTTAGCTTTCCATCCTTATCATATTTCATGTTTGTTTGATAGGTTTGCATATTTCGATGCCATTGGCTAGAAATCATTTGGCCTGCTAGGTCATAAGTATAATTTATAGCCTCACCAAGGCTTGAAACACTCGAGGTGAGCTTGCCGGCATCATCATAGTAATATTCATTGGAAACGGTTGTGCCATCAGTAAGTGCTTGGCTTTCTTTTTTCGTAAGAAGGTTATCGGCATTGTAGGTAAGATAAGGCCCTTGGTGTTTGTATTGCGTATTATCTTTAAACATCTCATGAGAAGTGTGTATTTTGTTATCGAATAAATCATATACTGATCGTTGGTGGCGTATTTGCTGATCTTGCGTTTCCGTGATTTGATCAATTACATTCCCCGAGTAATCGTATGTATTTTTTATACTTAACTCCTGGTTGTAGACCCCCGTTTTTGTAGAGATTTGGCCAAAGTACAAAGCCGTTGGCTGCTCAAAGCCATTATATTGAGTTTCTTTTTTTTGGGTTTTTACTTCTTCAGTTGAGTGCGGGTTGTCAGAAAACGTGTAAAGGTATTCTATAAGGTTAAACTGGTGGGGTTCTCTTTGAGTTGACTGAACTTTTTTGCCATTAATGAACAAATCTGTTGTAAACTCTGTATCATTATAAACATAACGTAGTTCATTTTTATCAGTGTCGATAACCGATAGTAATCTTTGCAAACTGTCGTAAGTTTTTATTGTTGTAAGCCCTAAGCGATTTGTGCTTTGAATGACTTGGTTAAAACCATTGTGTTCATATGATGATAATAATCGCCATGTGCCTTGGTATTTATCCAGTTGTTGTTTTTTTCGCATCATGGCATCAAAAATACTTTTTTTTTGGTTGCCCATTGGAGAGGTACTGATTCGACTGTTTTCCCCATGCTGTTGAAAATTGAAATACTCAACTTTTGTTACGTCGCCGAGCGGGTTAGTCAGTTTGGTGAGTCGGTTTAATTTATCGTATTCATACTGGGTTTTTGCACCTGTGGGTGTCAATGTAGATAATTTTTGATTGTTACGGCTATCGAATATTAATTGATGTTTAGCATGGCCATTACGTGTTTTAGTTACTGTTAATTGACGATTATTTTTATTAAATTCATAGCGAAAAGATTGTTCTGATTGCTTGACTCCATGTTGGTTTTCAAAAGACCAGCGTTTAGTCTCTTTGATTTTTCTACCACTGTTGTCAAATAAAATATCTCGCGTTCTGAATGGAGACCAGGTCTCGTCATTGCCTGGCGACTTAATGTATGAGGTGATTGTTTGGTTTGATTTTCCGTTTGGTGCAAGCGCGTAAGTTATCTGATGCCCGTAACCCGATAGCTTATCGAGTTTAGTGCTTTTTTTAAGTAAATTGAAATTCTCAGTATGGTATTCCCAGTGCTGTTCTTTTTTTGCTAGCCATTGATTGTTGATAGGGTGAAAAATACTCGACAGCTCATAGGTTTGATTGCCAGAAAGGTCATACTGCTTTTCAATCAAACTGACAGGCACAAAATCGGCTTTTTCGGCATGCCACATCTCATGTGTGATTTTTTTTGGCTTGTCATAATTGGTCGTTTTGGCGTATTTAAAAGGAATTAAATCATAGTCCATGACCAGCCTGTCATAGGGCTGATTATTGGCTAAGGTCTTTATTTCCATAGGTAAATGTAATGAGTTGAAGGTATAAATTTTTGTATTTATCTGGGGGTCGATAGATTGTAAGTCGGTCTGTTTAACTTCTACAGAATAACGATAGGTCGTATCGTTGCTGTCAACGAGTGAATCTCGTTCTGAGTTCATCTGGTATTCAGGGTAACCTGTATAATTTTTATAGGTTGAATAGGTATAAAAGATTTCTTGGAGTAGGTTATTTGTCGATAAATCTTGGTGACGGAGTTCTGTGACTACAGGTAATTTCTTTTCATTACCTGAAATTAAACCATTAATGCTGCCATAGCTAATGCTCATTAGCATGCCTGTGGGTTCTGTAATAGATTTAATCAATGGCCATTGTTTGTTATCTGTGTAAGTAAAGCTTGTCTGCTGACCTTCTGGGTCAATAATAGTTAGGAGATAATTGTTGTTTAAATACAGCTGTAGTTTTCGGTTATCAGCCAAAGTAATCATTATGTTTGAAGGTGAATAACTAAAGCGATGCACATTGCCGTAGTTATCTTGAATAGATTTTAATCGAGCCGTTCTGACATCAGCATTTGGGGACGTGTATTCATAGTAGGTTCGGTTGTTAAATCGATCGCTCTCCAGGAGCAGTAAGCCAGTTGCTGAGAAATATTTTTTACTACCATCTTTTCGTTGTAAACGATAAAGATAGCCTGATAGTGGTTTACCTGGCAGTGGGTGAATGGTACTAAGCTTTTTAAATGAAAGCCCATGTTGGTTGTTATATCTAAGCCCCGTTGAATAATTAGTTATGTCTCGCCATAAAGGATCAATGAGCCATTGGCTTCCATTAATATATGCCACATTTTTATCAATATAATCAATATCAAAATGCCAGCCTTTAGGTAATCCAAAATTACCTTTATAGCTATATTGGTAGGTCAGATTGAGCTGAAGCTGCTCACGGATGCCTTTTAGATGAATAACAGGGTAGGAATAATTGAAATTCCCTGTTGCCGGGTTAACTTGCGCTTTAAATGTCTTAGGAAGATTAAATGCTTGTGATTGATATTCTTCAGCCTGTGTCGTTGCTAGGGCTAGAATTAATGCAACAGCGTATTTTAATGATCCTATACTCGACAAAATACTGTCTAAATATACTTTATTGAAGAGCCTTTTAGTGGCGAGTAGTAAAGACATGGAAACCTCAAACACAATATATAAGTGGGGGTAGATGTCGGTGTTTTATAAAATTTTTGTTGGTTTAAAGAGTAAGCTTGGAAACAATAGTTTCTTTATTTTAGGAGTTTGATTTGAATAAAGTTCAACTTTTATAGTATGACTCTAGATTGACGGTTTAGTTGTGTAGTTAGGTAATTTTAGGTGGTTATGCTGTAGAGGATTTATAGGGCATATTATGGACGCTCCAAAAATATATGCCCTATACCATTTATTATTTGCTTGCGCTTTGTGATTTGATAATCATCGCTAATGGATAGCTAAACTGTTCAATTAAATACACTTTGAAGTCTTCAGCATAGGTTTGATCTTTAATCGCTTTAATCATACATTCCCGCCATGCATTCGCTTCTATGGGGGTTATGGGAAATTGTCTGTGAAACCCAGGAATATTTATGCTGCCAACATTTTCATGGTAATGTTTTGGGCCGCCAAGCCAGCCTGTAATAAACCAGGTCAGACGTTTTTTTGCCTCCGTTAAATCATCACTATGCATGGCACGCAGAGAGTGCGCGAAATCTTCGCTATTCATGTAGAAGTAAAAGCGTTCAACAAGTTGGGAAATTCCTTCGACTTTTCCGGCAGCCTTGAAGCTAGTATCCATAAAACCATAGGGTGGATTCGTCATAATGATTGTTCGCGTGTCTCATTTAATTTGTTAAGGGCATCTCTAATAATTGATTTTGAGGTTCTGCGCTAAATTTCAAGGTT
>JAPOUS010000176.1 GCA_026708525.1 Cellvibrionales bacterium | reverse complement strand
CAATATTGTTTGCTGTCTAAGTTTTATACTGGTCAAAAAGTGCTAGGTGACCGTGTTGTTTTGGTGTTGATTATTGAATTTCATTGAGAACCCTTGCGAGATGCTGGATAATAGACCGATTTTAAAAAGGGTAAGAAACCGCCGGTATGTTAGATATTAAGCTGCTTAGAAATGACGTAGACACTATTGCCAATGCATTGCAAAAGCGTGGATTTACTTTTGACGTTGATCAATTTAATCAGCTTGAATCGATGCGTAAAGCTTCGGATATTAAAACCCAGCAATTACAAAGCGATCGTAAAAAAGCCTCAAAAAAAGTGGGTGAACTGATCCAGTCCGGCAAAACGGTTGATGAAGCAAAAGCCGAAGTAAGTCAGCTGATCGGTACGATAAGCCAGGCGCTTGATCAGGAAGTCACTAAAAATAAAGCCATCAATGACGAATTACTTCAGTTTTTATCCGGCATTCCCAATATTCCTGATGCGGATGTCCCTGAGGGTAAGGATGAATCTGATAATAAAGTGGTAAGCCTGGTTGGAGAGCCAAAAGGCTTTGATTTTGAAATCAAAGATCATGTGGATTTAGGGGCAACCCTTGATGGAATGGACTTTGATACAGGGGTTAAGTTGTCGGGATCTCGATTTGTTGTGTTGAAAGAAGGCATCGCGCGCTTACATCGAGCATTGGCACAGTTTATGTTGGATACTCATGCTGTGGATCATGGCTATTCAGAGGTGAACGTCCCCGTTATCGTCAATAGCGATACCCTTAAAGGTACAGGACAATTACCAAAGTTTGAAGAAGATTTATTTAAGATTGAGCATGATAATCGTCCTTTCTACTTGATACCCACAGCAGAGGCGCCTATCACCAACCTTTACCGTGATGAAATCGTTACAGACTTACCTAAAAAGTTTGTGGCTCATACGCCATGTTTTCGTTCTGAAGCTGGCAGTTATGGACGAGATGTGCGAGGGATGATTCGACAGCACCAATTTGAGAAAGTGGAGTTAGTCCAAATTGTTTCAGCCAGTGAATCAGATAAGGCACTGGAAGAATTGACAAGTCATGCTGAAAACATCCTGAAAGCATTAGAACTGCCTTATAGAAAAGTCTTGCTATGTACAGGAGACATGGGGTTTTCCGCAGCAAAAACCTATGATTTGGAGGTGTGGCTACCTTCTCAAAATACTTATCGTGAGATTTCGTCTTGCTCAAATACGCGCGATTTTCAGGCAAGAAGAATGCAAACCCGTGAAAAAATTGACGGTAAGCAAACCGCCTTTGTACATACGCTAAATGGATCGGGGTTGGCAGTAGGCCGAACCTTAATTGCTGTGATGGAAAATTATCAACAGGCCGATGGTTCTATTGCTGTCCCAGACTGCCTTGTCCCTTACATGCGTGGGCAAAAGGTGATTGCGTAAGTTATGGCCCAGTTGTTATTAAATCTCTCTATGGCAGGTCAGGTTTGTTTGATTCTTGGTGAATCCAAGCTGGCCGCTAGAAAAATAAATGCACTGTCAAAAACGGATGCTGTGATAGAGTTTTATTCGGTTAATCCAGCTTCTGAGCCTATTGCTAGCAATCAACTGACGGTGCTTGATGATTATCCAGATGTTTCAAGAAAAAAATATGCGCTGATAGTTGTGGCGTCTGAAGATCCAGTGTTGATCAAAAGGGCGGTTGCTGATGCGAATGCCAATCAAGTCCCTATCAATGTTTTTAAGCAGCCTGAACTGTCAACGGCTAACTTTCCTTATTTGATTGATCGTGATCCCATTACAATTGCCGTATCGAGTCAGGGCGTTTCTGGTCAAATGACACGTTTGATTCAAACTAAGATTAACGCCCTTGTTCCGGTTCAATTTGGTAGGCTCGTTAATTTTTTTAAAGCAAAAAGTAGTCAAGTTAATACGAAGTTAACCGCGCAAAGTGATCGCCGGCGTTTTTGGGAATCCATGGTTGATGGGGCGATTGCTGAGAATATTTATCAAGGTAAAGAGGATGAGGCGGACAAAATTTTCGCCATGCGTTTGAATAATGAAGCCATTGCCCATTGTGGTGAAGTCTATCTTATTGGTGCGGGGCCAGGTGATCCTGATCTACTAACGTTTAAAGCCTTACGGTTACTTCAATCTGCCGATGTGATTCTTTACGATCGCTTAGTGAACCCTTCCATTTTAGATTATTGTAAGCCACAGGCTGAAAAACTCTATGTCGGAAAAGCTATGTCCAATCATTCGGTGCCTCAATCTGAGATTAATCAACGATTGATTGACCTCGCCAAGGCAGGTAAACGTGTTGCGCGCCTAAAAGGCGGCGACCCTTTTATTTTTGGTCGTGGAGGCGAGGAGATTGAAGGGCTTGCAGAAGAAGGGATTCCTTTTCAGGTGATTCCTGGCATTACAGCGGCGAATGGCTGCTCTTCTTATGCCGGTATTCCGCTGACGCATAGAGATTTTGCACAGTCGGTTCGATTCATAACTGGTCACTTAAAAGAAGGTGAGTTGGATCTTGATTGGGCTTCGTTTGTTAGCCCTGAACAAACCTTGGTTTTTTATATGGGACTAAGTAATTTAGGTCGTATTTGTGAAAAACTCATCGCTTACGGTCGAGCCAAAGAAACACCTGTCGCATTGGTTGAAAAAGGCACCACACCTAGTCAGCGGTTATTGATAGCAACCCTTGAAACAATGCCCGAAGAATTAAAGGTAGCAAGCTTTGAAGGGCCAGCCTTGACGATAGTTGGCGATGTCGTCAAGCTTCATGAAAAACTCGACTGGTTTCAACAATAATTAGATGGCTTCTTTGATACTGTTGATTTAGCCATGTTCTTGAAAGGAGAGGGTAGTGTTTGATCTTTTTGTCATTGGTGCAGGTTCAGGTGGTGTTAGAGCGGCCCGTATGGCTGCGGCTACAGGCGCAAAAGTTGGTATAGCCGAAGAGCGCTTTTTGGGCGGTACTTGTGTGAATGTTGGCTGTGTGCCTAAAAAGCTCTTTAGTTATGCTGCGCACTATCCTGAGGATATCAATGATGCTTATGGTTATGGCTTTGAAATCAATGGCTTTCATCATAATTGGCAGCAATTAATTAATAATAAAAATCAAGAAATTCACAGGCTTAATGGCATCTATCAGCAATTACTCGAGAACGCTGGGGTAGAAATTTTTGCGCACAAGGCTCAATTGTTAGGTGGCACAAAAATTCAAGTGGGTGAGCAAGTCGTTGAGGCCAAGAAAATACTCCTTGCTGTGGGGGGCTATCCAACACCCGCTAATATACCGGGTAGCGCGCACTGTATTTATTCTGATGATGTGTTTTATCTTGAGCAAAAGCCCAGCAGTATAGCGATTGTGGGGGGCGGTTATATCGCCTGCGAGTTTGCGAGTATTTTTAATGGGCTAGGGGTTGAGACGCATTTATTGTATCGAAAAAATCAGTTGCTTAGGCATTTTGACCATGGTATTGGTCGTTTTGCCGCCAATGAGATGGAGAAGAAAGGCGTTACTATTCATTATCAGACCGATGTTGTAGGCATTGAAAGCCGAGATCAAGCCTTAAGTTGTGTGCTTGATAATGAGCAAACCCTAATCGTAGATCAAGTGCTGATGGCCATTGGCCGAAGTCCAAATATAGAGACTTTGGGTTTAGAAAATACAGCGATTCAACAACAGGCTTCTGGCCACATTATGGTGAGTCCAGAATTTCAAACAGATGACCCTCACATTTACGCGCTGGGGGATGTCATCGGCACACCCGAACTAACCCCTGTGGCTATTGAGCAAGCGATGGTTTTTGTTGATCAGCAGTTTGGCGAGAATACGAAAACTATGCAGTACGATGCCATTCCAACGGCAATTTTTACCCATCCAACCATTGGTTCTTGTGGCTTAAGTGAAGAACAGGTTCTGGCAAGAGGCTTAAAAGCCAAGGTTTTTGTTAGCGAGTTTAGAGCTTTGAAACATACTTTATCAGGAAGTAGTGAGCGCGCCATGTTAAAGATGCTGGTTGAAACCACAACCGATAAAGTGCTGGGTATTCACATGGTAGGGCCAGAGGCGGGGGAAATCATTCAGGGGTTTGCCGTTGCGGTTAAACTTGCGTTAACTAAAGCACAAATTGATACCGTTATTGGTATTCATCCCACATTGGCTGAAGAGTTCGTCACGATGCGTGAAAGCCAATATTGTATTGGCGACTGAATCCTTTTACCCTCAGGCTTTTAGAGCTTAACCGCATGGTTTGATGGCTTATTTGTGAAAAATAGGCCTGACAAATAAGCAGATTATAAGAATAATAAAAGGTTAAAGGAGCTTTTATGGCGTCTCAAGCCGCGAGCCTGCAGGCGGAATCTGTGCTACCTATCAAAGTCAGTAGCCCTATATTATTTTCGCTCTACGGTGTTATTCCTGTTTGCCTTTTCTTATTTTTGTTAGATATCACCGTTTTAGAGGGGAAATTAGTCGGCGCTTTTTTGCCGGTTACACCTGGCGAGTGGGCATTTTGGGCTATTGTGTTTAATTTCCCGCATATTGTTTCATCATTAATGACCTTGATAGACAAAGAGTACTGGTCATTTTATAAAACAAAGCTTATTAAGGCATTCGTTGGCTTTTCTGCGTTTGTACTCACTATTACCTATCTGGTGCCTGCGCTGGCCAGCCCCTTGATAAATACGGTTGTACAAGCGTTATTTTTTACCTTTTTTGCTACCTACACTATGCACCATGTGTTATCTCAGCAATTTGGTATTGGTATGATGATGATGCGAGTCACACAAACGCGCCGCTATGAGCTTTGGCGAGTGACAGCCACCATTGCCACGACCTGTTTATATTTTTTAGTGTTTGCACGTGACCCATTAGCTAAAATCGTTATTTCGGGTATTGCAGCTGCGGATATTTTAAAAGTTGCTTCTCTTGTGATGGTTATTGTATCAACCGGAATAGCAGCTACGTTGATTTCGCAATCAAAACGCCAATTAGGAACCTTATATTGTCTTGCTAATGTGTTGATGCTCTGGGTAACTTGGGGTTTTATGATGATGGATTACACCGTGTTTGTGATATTGATCCCTCGCTTTATTCATGATTTAACCGCATTTATTATTTACTCTACCCATGACCGAAATCGCAATTTAACGGATAAGCCCAATTTACTTTATCGATACATGCAATGGTTGCCGTTATCACCTTTGATCCTTTGTCCTCTTTTGGCGATTGCTATAGCTAACGGTATTGAGCAGTCAACGCAATGGGTGGATTCTCAGTTATCAGTGGCTGGATTACCGCCATTTTTGCAGATTAGCGTGCAAATCATCTTTATCGCAAGCTTTATGCATTATTACATCGAAAGCTTTGTCTGGAAACGCGAGTCTATTCATCGCCACCATGTTGGTTTTACCTAAGCCTATTTAACACTGGGCGGGTGTTCTTTATGGAAGGTGGTTTGAGTGGTAGAATACGCCTCTTTTTTTGATAACACTATAATATGGTTGTTTCTGTAGAAAGGCTGCTAGAAGGCAGTCGACGTGATTTGGCAAAAGCCATTACTTTGGTTGAAAGTAAGCGCCCACAAGATCGGCTTCAATCGCAACAATTGCTGGAAGATATTTTACCGCATTCCGGTAAGAGTATTCGTATAGGTATTACAGGTGTGCCAGGTGTTGGTAAGTCGACTTTTATTGAAAGTTTTGGCATGCACTTGGTTAATCAAGGCAAAAAAGTTGCTGTTTTAGCGGTTGACCCAAGTTCACCTGTTGCAGGTGGCAGTATTTTGGGGGATAAAACCCGTATGGAGCTCTTATCTCGCGAAGAGAATGCCTTTATCAGGCCTAGCCCTTCAGAGGGAAGTTTAGGTGGTGTTGCCAACAAAACCCGTGAAACGCTACTTTTATGTGAGGCAGCAGGTTTTGATGTAATCATTGTCGAGACAGTGGGGGTTGGGCAATCCGAATTTGAAGTAGCCAGTATGGTCGATTGCTTTTTGGTACTGATGATGCCGAATGCAGGAGATGAGTTGCAAGGCATTAAAAAAGGCATTTTGGAGTTGGCTGATGCATTGATCATTAATAAATGTGATGGTGAAAGTGTCAATCTTGCTGCCAAAACACGCTCACAATATCAAAGTGCCGTGAATTTATTACACTACACCAGTAGCTGGACGCCTAGAGTGTTAACCTGTTCCTCAGTTGAAAAAACGGGTATCGAAGATGTCTGGGGAATGATTTTAGATCATCACTTTATGGCCAAAGAACAAGAAAGTTTTGATAAAAAACGTGCCAAGCAAAACAGTGAATGGTTGAGAAAGCTGATTCACGAAATGGTGGAATTACGTTTGGCTGAAAATGCCGAAGTCAAAAATCATTACCCACATTTGGAGCGTAATGTCATTGAGGGTAAAACGACCCCTTATTTAGCGGCCAAAACCTTGGTTGATTATTTATAAGCAGGGTATTATTGTATTCATCGCTAATGCGAGGATATACAATAAAGCCTCCTCTCACCCATGCATGGCATGGGGCGTATCTATTTGCACAAGTTAACTCTTCTGACGCTGAGTGCTAAATGCTTTTTATTCCTCTATATTATATCCAGATGCTCAAAACCGACTGAATTAGCTATTGTGTGCTTAATATGCGTGGATAAAAGCATGAATCTACAGAGTGCTAGAATTTGATTAAATTACTTTGCTATTTTATGAAGAGGTGTCGCCTTTTTTTAAGCTGTGAATACGCTCTGTACGCGCCTATAAAGCGGTTCGATAATAGGTTTCCCTCTCATGCGAATAAGGTAATGGGTATTGGGTATCAGAAAGGCTCTTCTCCGCTTTGATGCAAAAAAAAGATGCTAAGACAGCATTTATCTGTTGATATATAAGGTTTTCCAAGAC
>JAPOUS010000125.1 GCA_026708525.1 Cellvibrionales bacterium | reverse complement strand
GGCAAAATTCATGCTTATGATGATGCAATAATTCAAGCTACCCATTTTTCAAATCTTGTATCTGATGTGTTTGTTGGAGGCGATACAAAACTTGACTCACCTTATGCAAGCTCTATTAGCATACAAGATCAATCATTTGCTGAAGATAGGATGTATAATTTCATAGGTGATCGCTGCAAAGCGATCCCTCTCAACCAAAGTGCCATGATTAATTTTTGGGATCAAGATATTCAAGGTGCTTGGTTCTTTGTAAAAAGTGTACACTTTTCTGGTTTTGAACTGGCATCATTACGCTGCAATGCGATTGGTGAGTATCAAGCTGATTATGACACCCGTGTGGACTTTAATATAACCCACGACCCTAATAGATATAAACACCTTTCTCTTACAGATCAAGATGCTTATTTCATAAACATTCTGCATAATCGGACTGGCAATTCCTCTAACAAAGGTCCTATAGCAGTTAATATAAAAAACGGGATAGCATATAAAGCACGTTATCATTTTAATGGAAATAAAGAAGGTGAAAATACAAATTTACTGGTTAAAAATATTCAATCTATTTTTAACTATTCCAATGTGAACGCAATATTAACAGGAAACTTCTTACATCTTGCGCTCGAAGACATTATTGGCTTTAGGAATGACCATTCATACACTTACAGTCAAGGTGCTAATGGACTAACCACTACTGTTCATAAAGATTATGAATATTCTGGCACGACAAATTTGGCCTTGGTTCAAGGTGACAATATAAATATATCAGCCGCAAACCCCACAGTTACCGTTAGCGAGATTGAATACATCACCACCATTAAGCAGGTAAATTCTGGATTACTTGCCCCAGTATTGGTTGGAGGTATTACAATTTTTGTTCCCGTGATAAAAGATGAAATTATTCATGAAAAAAAAGAAATAAATAGAGGGACATTCGATATTTTTATTGTGCTAGAAGAATTCTTCCACAAAATGTTCAACTACCTACATAGTATCGTGCAGCAAATGCTCTAAGAGGTCCTAGGCAGAATGAACAAACAAACCAATACAAAGCATACTCAGCCAATTAGCATTATAGAAACCATGCAGTATACCCATAACAAATTTTATCGATTTATTGCCCATTTGGTCGTGTGTTTGATGATGTGGCAAGCATCTTATGCCGCCTATGCTATTTCACCCGATCAGATAGAAAATCACTTAAAAAATGCAGACTTAAGAGACCACCCAGTTATTTTTGGTGGGAATGTTAAGTTAGATGCTTTGGCAATAGAAAATGCTACCGTAACATTCGATAAATCTGAATTAGTCCATCTCAATAATCTTAGTGTTATTGACAGTAATATAATTAGCAATTCTGAAACCCTAGACATTATTGTCAATGGACCAGTTCAGCTGCTTTCAAGCAGTTTAGATGCGAATGGTGATCTTAAATTATCTGCACACTCAATTGATGCCCAAACCGTTATGCATACCTTTAATGTCAGTGGCAACGGAACTGATTTCAGTGGTATGAGGTATGGACGAGTCACTGAAATTACTGCGGATGGTTCGATAATACTTGAAGTCGAACAAGACATTGTGCTTTCTGGTGTTCAAGTTAACAGCGGTGGAAAAATTACCATTGATGCTGGTGGCAATATTGTTGCAGAAACTTTGGTTCAATTGGGAAATTATCATTCAGGTCGATACAGTGAACAGATGGCAGCTATTGGAGCCCCTACAATTATTGAAGGGCAGGAAGTTAGCTTCATTGCTGGTGGCAATGCTGTTTTCTCTGGGGTTGAAGTTAAGTCTGGCAGTAATATTGTTGTGGATGCAAGCGGCAGTATTCAAATTACCTCTATCCCAATTCAAAACAGTAAAGAAGAACCAGGTCGGACCAGTCAAAGCATTGATTATATCGTCAGTAAATTTGGTGCCGAAGAGTCATTAAGGCTTATTGCAGGAGGCGAAATCATGATTGATTCCGCTGAGCTTGTTGCCAGTAATGGGCATCTTGAAATACTTGCTGGCATGGGCATTACTGTTATCGATAATCAAGGTGTTTCTCAATTTACCCATTCGGGCAAATACGGTAATACCAAAGTCAACGAATCAGGTTATCAGACCTTTGCCGTTAGGTCGCTTCTTGATGCGGGTAAAACAATCAAATTGCACAGTCTCTATGGTGATATCACATTAAAAGCGGCAGATATAAGAAGTGTAGAAGGTACCACGGTCAAAGCAGATAGCCGCAAAGTGAAGTTGTTGATGTCTGTAGAAACAGACCATTATAGTTATAGTTCCGTTAAAGAAGATACATGGACTACCACAACAACAAGTAAAGGACACAATATAGAAACAGGTGTACCAAATACCATCATAGGTGGATTCAGCGTTGAAGCACTTGGCGGTATAGAAATTGAATACGAAGGTCTTAAGAATTTTGACAATGACTTTCAATGCCAGAAATATCTAGATGATCCAGCGAACAAACTAATCGATCCAGAAACCGGTCAGGAAATCGGAGATAATGTTGCAAATACACTCGGTGTTTGTATGCAGGCAAATGTTCAAGCTTTGGCGAAAACTCCAGGGTTGGAGTGGATGGGGCAGGTATTAATAGCAGCTGACAAGAACCCTGATCAGGTACATTGGGATAAGGTAATTACAGAATATGAGACATGGAGAACCAAAAACACAAATTTAAGCCCAGCCGCTATGTTAGTCGTTATGATAGCTGTTTCGATAATGGCAGCACCGGCGGGTACGGCAATGGCTGGAGCCCTTAGCTCTGTCACTTCAGGAGCAATAGGAACAACAGGTATCGTAGCTTCAGCAGTATCAGCAGGTACAACAACGCTAATTAGTCAAGCTACTTTGATAACAACAAATGGTGCATTAAATGGTCAAAGCATAGGTACTATTCTTAATAATATTAGTTCCGATGAAACGCTTAAAGCTGTTGCAACTTCAATGATTACAGCAGGGTTATTGAGCGCAGTAAATACAGAATTTTTTACAGAGTTAAATCCAAATTCCCCACTTGTGCAAAGCGGTGCAACTGGTGAGTCGCTAAATCTTTTAGGTCAATCTGTACAAACAGTTACAGAAGTCACCGTGCGAACAGGGGTTGGCAACCTCATGAATGGCGGAAACCTAGATGAATTTGGTGAAAGCTTTCTTTATTCCTTAGGTGGTTCCGTTGTTAATCAATTAGGAGCAGATGTTGCAGGTGACATTGGCGATGCTGATCTTGATAAATTATCCAAGTATTTTGCTCACTTTGCCTTAGGCTGTGCAGTTGGCGTTGCACAACATGGTGTTGAGGGTAATGACGGTGATAAATCTGGAAAAGCCTGTATTTCAGGTGCAGGTGGCGCTGTTATTGGTGAGCTTAGTGCTGAAATCTATTCTGAGATGATTCCATTTGATACGTCAAACTTTAAAGAGTATAAGCAAATTGGCGTTGGGTATGCCGAAATTATGTCAGTACTTCTTGTCAATGCAGCAGGAGGTGATTTCCAATTAGCTGGGCTCACTGGAAGAAATGCCGCTGAGAATAATGGATTATCTTGGGTGGAAAAATTTGTCTTTATGCAAATGGCCTTTGATTGCGTCATTAATGGCGAAACTGACTGTATGACGGGGACTACTGCAGCAGCATGGGCTAAATCAGCTGCAAATAGCAAATCCCAAATTGAAGGTTTTGGTGAGGGAATAACTGAAGCCATTGAGCAATACCCAGAAATGGTAGATGAAATAATTCAACTGGCTGGCTTAGTGCAGGATGGTGAGTTTAACTTGATTTTAGCTGGCCTAATAGCCTCTGTTGAGAATATGCCTAGTGCTTTAGAAGAAAGTCTAAGCCTGTATTTAGACTCTGCTGTAAAAGAGTTTGCTACCGCTTTAACGGAAGAAGATTACAAGCAAATTGGTAAGAGCATGTCTGGAATCGTAGTGATTCTAGCTGAAGCCATTGTCAGTGGAGGAGCGGCATCAGTTGCAGCAAAAGGAGCAAAATCAATTATTGAAATAATCGCTAGAGGTCCGAGTGGGAACAGGCCTTTAAGCCAATATGACAACTATGATGATTTCAATAACCAAAATCAAGAATTTATTGAAAATGTCGAGTTTATTCAAGATTCTGATCCAAATAAATTAGAACTTGGAGCAAACGATATACCCTTTCAATCAAAGTATAAAGGCAGCAAAACAACAACCAGCTTTCCGGAACACCTATCCAAGGGTGAAGGCTATGTAAAAAGTAAAAGATCGATTGGAGGTGGGCATAATGAATGGGAATTTGAAAAAGTAGTAGCAGAAAATAGTGATATCATCAGAGTTGCACCTGATGGTAAAAACCGTTTTGATATTGGTTTAACCGAAGTGACATATTGGGTAACCCCAAAAGACGGCGCTGAACCGATAAAGCGAACAAAGACTATTTATGATCCGCAGGTATACTCGGATGAAATTATGGCAGAGTATGCAATAAGTGCAGCTGAAGAAGGATTTGATGCAGGGGTAAAACGACTTTTAGAAGCTGAAAAATTAGGTAACAGACCTAAATTTGCTAACCAATATATTGTGGAATACGAAGGAATCACATTTTTGACAACACTTAACAGATCAGGCCCAGACGTCAATGGCGTTAGAAATTTACGCATAGGTAATGTGCACCCAGTAAATCCAGACTCTCTAGATCCAGAGTTAAAGCATAGAAAATGAGAGACTTAACCTCTTTTCAGTAATTATCAAATTAGTCGAAGGTAAACTAATGACAAGGCTTTGCAGTGAATGTTTTGGGATGGTGTTTTCTAACTTAGAGCATATTGATAGCAATATCAATGCAATTCTCAATATGGGTGGAGTTGGGGTTAATGATTACTTCATAGAAAGATGTTCAGATGAGCTAAGTCGCTATGAAATAAAAGATTATGACCAAGGTTTTGCCTGTATTTATGACTTTGGCTATGAAGATGATGGTGAAAGCTACGAAATTGAAATTATATCTGAAGACCATTTTATGGAGCTTTTAGGGCTATATATAGAGGAAAAAGTGCATTCAGGAAATTTAGCAAATACAGATGCAGTTGAACTTGCTACAAAATACAACATTCCCTATAAAGAATAATATGAAAACAAAAATAACATTACTCATAGTTACTCTTTTCGGTGCGTCAGGCTGCGCCCAATGGCTGCCCGCTTCAGCGATCAAACAAGGCGATAATGAATACCAAGTGACCGCCTTTGGCAATAGCTTCGCAGGCCGTGATACGCTGGAAAACAAAGTAGACAAAAAGGCTGAAAAGATTTGCAAAAAAGGCATTGAGTCAAAAAGTGCTGGGCGGCAAGAGGTACGTAAAGAAGTGGTTTACATCAATGGTTACCCTCAGACGAATAGGTTTTTTGCCTACAGCAAGACCGTACGCTGTAAAGCCTAAAGATTGATTAATAAATAAACATTATCCGCCAAAGGCGGCATTAGATAAAATAATTGATATAACAAGTGGTAATACATCAACCTACCTAGTCAATTTTAGCTGATTTTAAGTAAACAAGAATAACTCATTAAAAAGATGAGATGTATTTGTTTCCCTGTAAATACGCCTTTAAAAACATAACCAAACTAAGGAAAACATAACAATAATATGAAAAATAAATTCTTCTGAAGCTTTTGCTGAAGAAACAGGCACAGGACGCCGAAAAAATTCTATTAAGGAAGACCATAACAAGATGAGGTTGCATTTATTAGGTTTTTACAAGCCATATTCAATGTGAACACTACTGAGGGTAAATTATATGGCTCAAACCTTTATAAAAAGTGGCAACAAGTCGGTACTACCCCTCTTTGCAATCTTCATCCATAAAAAACTGATAAATATTTAATACATTTATCCCAAAACACCAATAAAATAAACGAGAGAAAAATAATGAAACAATTACTACTTTTAGTGACATCCTTTGTGTTAATAATAAAGTCTGTAGCGGCTGATCTTCAGGGTGAAGTCGGCAGAGTTTGGGTAGAACAAAAGATGCCAAGTGGGTTTTCAGATGAGTATCGTGGAATAACCACTTTTCAGTTAGTTATTGAAGGTCTGCACGAAGGCCCTAACTGTTCGGCGAAAGTTCACAATAGCACAAATCGATTTGCGATTGACACAAAAAAACCAGAGGGTCAGGCAATGCTAGCCTCATTACTTTGGGCAAAGGCGTACAGGATACCAGTGTTCGTCCGAGGCTTGGGAAGCTGTGATGCAACTCCTTGGGGGGATGATTTTGTACAACACTTCAGTTTTTAAAAGGGCCTCACAGGCCCTCTCTCGCTACGCTCGATTCACCTGCAGGTATCTGAAAACCTGCGATGAAGGGAGGATCTTGTGCAGCGATGCCAACCTCCTCGAACCCCATTTTCAAGCTTTTAATTTTCTCAGCTAGCAATTCCTTTAAATAACTTTGCCGCTTGTGGCTATGGCTAAATGCTTGTGTTATCGCCTTCAAATCATCACTGTTCCCGACAATATGCACTTCTGCTTCAACGCGAGTAATAGCAGTATAGAGCCATACTCTGTTAACAATTCTGCCTTTTTACAACGCACTGATTACTCGTGGCAATTGAGAGCCTTCATCATCCAATGGCTCGCAGTCTACCGTCGCTTTACAGCGTGTTTCCAGTGGACAATCTTTCGGCCTTAAGGGTTGATTGGCGTTGAATGAGGTCGTTGTTCTAGACGTTCAACTAAATCAATCAATTCAAACGCTAGAAAATCCTCAAACAGCCCAATGTGCTCAAGGCATTTTTTCTGTGTGTTTAATGCTCGACGTGAAAGCTCGAGAGTCACCTATAGGTTCGGGTAATAAACCGGTATGCAATCTTTAACTAGCACTTTTACCCTGTTACCGTTTATCATAATCTCTATAAT
>JAPOUS010000153.1 GCA_026708525.1 Cellvibrionales bacterium | reverse complement strand
AGCGATTTAATCAAGGCATTTAAAAAAATCGAGGTTTCCAATAACGGCAGTCTTGTTATCTATGACGACATCCAAAAAATTGAAGATGTTAATACCTATACACACTCGCCTGGCGAAGTGGAATTTATTTTTGTCGTAAAAAATGGTGACGGTAGCACGCGTAAAGAAATTAATCGAAAGCTTATTATTTTAAAGGATGAGCCTAAAGAAGAAACGACCGAACTGCCAAATGAGCAACAAAAACCCGTGCCTACACCTGACCTGCCGGATTTACCTGTACTAAAGCCCATCATATCGGACGTGGTATTTAACAATGAAACTAACACTTACCACTGGAATACTACCCACACAGGGCAAATAACTATCACGCAAAATGGTAATCTTATTGATGCCATTCCTGTCATAGCCAAAACATGGGTATTATCTACCCCCGCTGAGGGCTGGAATCAAGTCACCTTTTCTCAAGGCGACCTATCCGTTAGCCACGGCTTTAGTTTCACAAAAAAATCGGAAGAAAATCCACCCACATCACCAGACTCATCCCCTATTATCACCAACTTAATCTATAGCCCAACAACACAACAATATACATGGGAAACTACTCGCACAGGCAACTTAAGCATCGCCCTCAATGGCAACCTCGTCGCTTCTGTTCCTATTACTAACCTTTCGTGGGTTTTACCCCATCGTGAGGAGGGCTGGAACCAGCTAACTTTTTCACAAGGAAATCTTTCTGTGAGTCATGGTTTCAGTTATACCATACCCAAAGAACCCACACCCAAAGAACCCACACCCAAAGAACCCACGCCTAAACCTGAACCCGAGCCTGCGCCCATTATCACCAACTTACTTTATGACATTGGTACCCGTAAGTTCACCTGGAAGACAACTTATACAGGCGACTTAGATATAAGCCTAAATGGGAAACAACTCGATACCATTTCAATCACTGATCAATCCTGGGTATTGACTGCCCCCGACTCTGGCAGAAATAAACTCGTATTTTCGCAAGGCAATTTGTCTGAAGTTTATGAATTCAATTTTTCACGGTCATTTACAAAAGAAGTCATTGGCGCAATGTCTTATGCTGGCAAGCGCTGGACGTTTGATATTTTTTTTAATGACAATACGTTTTTTGGCTACAATGTTCAAAGCAAAACCAGTAGTAACTTTTCTAATGTCAGTGATCACTACCCCTGGGGGTTGGGCGACAATGCCAAAATAAGCGCTATGATCCAAATTGATAACCAAAGTGAAACGATGCATATATTTACCGAAGGTGGCGAAAAACAGTTTGCCTTTGGCCAAGAAGGTTTCGATATTTACTGGGGAGTTGAGAATTCGAGAGAACCCGCAATATTATCTTACGCCCCTAAGCTGTCTGCGGCCTGTTTAAAAGAAGATAATTCGTCTAACGCTTACTTCTTTTTCAATGATGGCACTTATCTTGTCTACAAACAAAACGACAAAAGCATTACTCAATCCATCAAAAGCAGCGAAGAAGACTGGGATCTTGGTATATACGCTAAGGATGTTACTGCTTGTGCAAGAATACACAACTCCTATGATTACCTTGTTTTTTTAAAAGGTGGCAAAGTCGCCAAAATCAATACACTCACTAAAAAGATGAAAGACGGCTTCCCTAAATTGATAGAAGAATTCTTCAACGTAGATTAAAAAACAGCAGAAATGCAAAATTAAACCCACTCAATCATTCATCGAAAAGACAAAAACGCTTATGTTAATTGTATTTGTTGTCTGCCTGCTTATAGAGTAGATCCTAGCTCAAGCCATTTTGTAAATGTATTATTGGCTTAGAAGCTTCTCTTACTTTATTTTCCCCTCATCTGATCTGAATGGCCATGGCATGAGATTTGTATTTATTGCCCTTCTATATTTCCCTAAAGAGCAAGAATATTGGTAATTATAAATAGAATTTTATTCTAACCGTTTCACACAAGGTTTTTTTAATTTCCAAATGAAAAAAGAGGTCTTTGCAATTACCCTCACCTCCTTTTATTGAATTTTAGTTTTTTTGTTCATGCCCTTGTTCTATGGTACGGTAAAGAATTATGCAGGCCGCTTTAAAATATTCTGATTTAAGTTGCGATATTAAAAGGGTATTTTGGAGGTCATCATATGTATATTTAACAGCAAATGTACTTGATATTTGATACTTGATTGAATAACTATAATAAAGGTGAATAATAATGAATAATAAAATTTTATGGATAATACCTTTGGTGTTTTCTTCTTTAATTTCGCATGCAAATGAGTGCGTATCTTTAATACAAAATGCAATGTATGACTATTATGTTGATACTCAAAATCATGGCAACCAAAATACATTTAAGAACAAGGTATGCACTAAATATAATGAAATTAAAAAAAGAGAATTAGAGACCGGCGCTGATGTAAATGTTTTTGAAGTCGTTAAAGTCGACAATGCTGAATTTAATGCAAAAGATTTTAAGGAAATCTCTAAAAGTATGTGCGAAGGCAGTTATTCCCATCAAGATGCTAGGCAAAGTAGAGATACATATAAGAAGTTTGTCAACCCAAGGGCTTTAAGCAGCTTTGATACTTGTGTTAAAAGGCTTTCATCAAAAGATGGCCTTGTCGCCGAAACAGTTTATGACAGCCAGTTTTCAGTATCAGTGGAGTATAGATCAACAGGAAGTGATTCTAAAGGAATTGATATACAAGATATTTCAATCTCTAACCTTACAAACTGCAAGGGCGAGTTAAAAACTCTAGTGAAGAAAAAGAGAAAACTAAAACCAAATCATCGTGCATCATTAAGCTGCACAAGAGAAGAAAAGGATGAGTCTTTTACATATCAAGGAACGAGTTTATATGCAAAGTCTGCATCGATTACGATTTCCACATCAGCAGGTGATGTGTTTAGAAAACTTCCAATGAAGGTGAGTGGCCCATCAGAAAGCGAAGAGATTTTAAGCAAAATTGAAGAAATTAGAATTGGAAATGTTCCCAGAGGTACAGTTATTCCTTGGCTCCCTAATGATGATGATTGGATATTCGACCCACATACAAATACTTGGAAACTATCTCTTCCAGTAGGCTATAAATATTTGGCAGAAACGCATAGATGGGAATCATCCGAAACACCATACTTCCTTCAAGGTATTGTTCTAAATGATCTTAATTCTATCTCTAATAGTGATAAAGAGCTTATTGGTAAATTAGGGGGTAAAATTTCGCATAGACACACTGGGACTACTGGTGCAGGAGGCAGTGGTACAAGACGGGATAGAGGGAAAGATGATCCACACCTATCAAGAGATCACCACACGCATAGTTTCAAAACTTCAAAAACTGAGCATATCCCACCTTATGTAGGGGTTGTTTTCATTCAGAAATCAATCTAACAAGCGTAATGTGATGGACGCTCTCATCCGGCGTCACAGTGCGCCAATCTGATTGTCAAAGAGACATCAAACGAAAATAGTAGGAGCGTCCACATGCAAGAGCGTAAACTTGTCTCAGTAGATTTGGCAAAAAATGTTTTTCAGGTTTGCGTAATTGCTTTATCGAATGAGGTTGAAAGCAATGTAAGCGTCTAGCCAACGACACCTATGAATCTCTCCGAAAATAGCTGGTATTGAGCCTGTTAAACCTAACAGACGCTCTTGGAGCATTAGCGAAAAATAAATAACAGACAGCATGAAAAAAATCGAACCAATCCCTTATAAAGATGAATCCACAACTAGGGAACCTCTGGTTAAGTCAAGATGCCATCAGGCTTTCAAGCTTATTTCCTAACAAGGCGGAATTCCGCAGTTAGTCTCGCCCTTTCAAGGAATGACAACGCAGTTAGGGTATAAGCTTGAAAGCCCCGAAGGGCGCGGCCAAAATACTTTCTAACTGCGTCAGACTTTTTGTCAAGGCAATGAGCATTAACTGCAAAGCCTTCCTTGTTAATAAAGCATTTTGGAATCCGGCTGATATCATTTGGACTTAATCAGAGGTTCCCTAGCATGACGTGCCTTAAGAAAGAATTGAAAAAGCTATTTGGCTCTAAGTGTGAGAATAGGAGTGGGGGAGTAAATGTATCTTCTCTTTGTTTGTGAGCTTTTTATAAAGGATAAAAATAGAGAGCATTGTGATCCTATTAACCCGGCAGTTAAATAGTTCTCATATTATGCTGCATACCTAATTTTGCTGTGCTGAAAATATTTTTTCACATGCTTAGGTTTTTTCTGTAGCATTTTCATATGAGGGCTAACTTTTGATTTTAATTGCTCTTTATTTCTTGCAGGCTTCCCGCTAAAAGCAGAAGCCGGGATGAATTTCTAATTCTATTATCCAGCCGTTTAAGTTATATTGGAGGCCTTTTAGCGACTCAAAATGAAGCCTATGAAAATCTATGAGCAACGCCAAGCCCCAAACCCCAGACGTGTTCGTTTATTTTTAAATGAAAAAGGCATCGAGATCCCTTTCGAACAGATTGATCTGAAAGCGGGCGACAATTTAACTGACGAAATCAAAGCATTGAACCCCGAAAAGACCGTGCCTTTCCTTTTATTGGATAATGGCACCGTCATCAGTGAAACCATCGCCATATGCCGCTACTTTGAAGACACCCAGCCAGAGCTCCCCCTTTTTGGTAGAAACACATTAGAAAAAGCACAAGTCGAGATGTGGCAGCGCCGCATAGAATTCGGCTTTTATCTAAAAGTCCTGATGGGATTTCAGCATATTACGGGCTACTTTAGTGATCGAATGGCTCCAAACCCGGAATGGGGTGAAACCTGCAAGCAACAAGCTATCGAGTATTTATCCCTGCTCGAAACACACCTAGAAGGCAACACTTGGGTGTTAGGCGATTATTTTAGTGTGGCCGATATTACCTTGCTCTGCGGTATTGATTTTGCACGAGTGATTAAGATTCGTTTAGGGGATGAGTATCCGAACCTTATAGGTTGGCATGAAAGAATCAACCTGCGTCAGAGTGTCATTGAAGATAACAAACCAAGCTAAAAAATCTTCACATATCCTCAAAGACGGTATTTAAAACCTGACTAAATACCGCTAACATGCAGCTTTCAATCCTAGCACGTCAAACTCGCTGTATGCCAAGTCTTCAACAAGTTATTTTATTTCTGGTTTATGCCGCCATTGCTGTCTATGGGTTGCACTATCATACAGCCACACCGTTAATCCATGCAGCATCTTTTTTAAGCTTAATATATTTAATCAAACAAAAATATTTAAATACAAAGCCACTCAATAGGATTTCGCAACTATGGCTTGCTTGCTTAATCATATGGCCGAGTGTTTATATAATTGCGTATTTTATAGAACCTGGATACGTTTCCAAAAAAATTGCTGTAAACCTGATCCAGTCAACATTACTTGTTGCACCCATTTTTTTAGCATTAAGATCTTTCAAGATAACAAAAAAGCCTATAATTTTCGCAAGCTTACTATCACTTTTAGGGAGCATTATCAGCTCAATATTCAACTACTTTACCAATCATGCAGCTGAACCGATCTATCTATCAACGGGGTCTATCAATATTTCAATCGTATTTGGAAATATTATCGCCATGCAAATAGCCATTTGCCTTGTATTTATTTTGAATACCAAGAAAACAAAACCGGCACTACAAGTAATCCTCTATACCATTACCCTCTTAGGCGTTTTATCACTTGGATTAACTGGCTCTAGGGGAGCCATGGCAGCTATTATACTCCCCCTGAGCATATTTTTTGTTTTGCTATTTATAAAACTAAAGCGAAAAGTTATATTTTCAGCAGCAACAACTTTAGGCGTATGCATCACAACACCATTTTTAATTGCTAGCCCAGTATTTCAAAAATCTCTTCTCAAATTCACAGACATCTCACTTTTAGGCATTTTTGGCGAAAGACTCTATATCTGGAGAGCAGCACTAGAAAAGATTGCAAATCACCCTTGGGCTGGATATGGTGTTGGTAAAGACAAGCAAGCCATTGCCGAATACGCCTATAAAAATAACTTAGCTGAACAGCATGCAACATACGGGCACATACACAACGACATTCTTCAAAGTATTTTTAGCTTCGGATTACCTATAGGCATACTGTTATGCTTTTTACTTTATAGCCCAGCACTAACAGCCATACACACATTATATAAAAAACACAAAGAGTATATTGCTCTCACACCAGTCTTTATCTGCCTTAGCTTCTTTGTTTCAGGATTGACTGACTCGGCTGCACTTCAAGCACCCTCTATGAAGTTTTACTGCTTAACCATTTCTCTATTTCTAGCACTTCACTATCAAAAGAAATGCCATAAACATTAAGCAGATAAACAGCTAAAAAATTAGCTCTTTCCTTTCATTCGGGACGAGCAATATATTATTATAAAGTTCATTACTATCAAAAGGATAAAGCACGGACCGCTTTCTAACTATATTTTTAACTATTTTCCTTTGTAATTTTCCAATAAAGTTGTTCGCCCGATAACTTTTATCATGGTTTGTACCAAGCACACATACAGAGTAAGAGGTCAGCAATTGATTAAACACTGATGACTTTTTCAGCCTATCCACCCCTTCTTTTTCTGCCCACTCCAACATAATGATGGGGCGTTGCTGTAATAGCGTCTCTTGGAGTCCCTCTAAGACAAAGGACTCATGGCCCTCCACATCAATTTTAATAAAATCAATCTTATCAACTGCGTGCGAAGCGACCCAATCATCCCCTCTTTGGCAGATAACTTTTGTTCGTTTAGAGTTTCCTCCATGGTTATCAAAACTCGAACCACCTACATTACCATTCAATGATAAATACATGAATTGTTCTTCATTGACATCTGAAAGAGCAACATTTATGGGTAGGATATTTTTGACCTTATTTTGACGTACATTTTTTTCAAGTAACTGAAATACCTCTGGCAGTGGCTCAAAGGAAAACACTCTTTCAGCATTAATAGAAAAAACTAATCTATGGTT
>JAPOUS010000249.1 GCA_026708525.1 Cellvibrionales bacterium | reverse complement strand
CGGGGTAACAGTTAAGGAATTAAAAGCCAATTTAGCCAATCGTGATAGAGCATAGGATTGATACTCCACCTTAATTGCCCACTAATATTACCCATTTTTTATGAGTGCCTACCCAGTTATATTTGGTGCTCCTTTTTGTTGCGTTTTAACGATACAAAAGCTCAGGAATTAAGCGGTTTTCCGTTGAAATTGCTTAGTCAATCTGCTATTCTCGGCCAAATTTTGATCGCCTCGCTGAAAACTCAGGATATTAAATAATGAGTGTCTGCTTCTTTGGGGTGATTAAATTAATAACTTATTGAAATATCGGTAGTTTTGCCGGTTTTTAATTTGGGGGCAAGCTAAAACGAGATCCAGCGTGGTTTTAGCTTGCTGAATAAATCATAACCCGTATTAAGCTGGGAGATACGGCTGGCTTAAAATAGTATGCCTATTTAGATCATGCTATGGCCTGTTATTAAAAGTGGATAAATGAATGAGCGAAAGCTTTGCAGAATTATTTGAAGAGAGTCTTCAGAATCTAGAAATGTCGCCTGGTGCGATAGTTACCGGTATTGTTATTGATGTTGATGATGACTGGGTAACGGTGCACGCAGGATTAAAATCAGAAGGCGTTATTCCTAAAAGCCAATTTCTAGACGAAAATGGCGAAGTGGCTGTTTCTGTCGGTGATGAAGTACAAGTTGCCCTTGAAACAGTTGAAGACGGTTTTGGTGAAACCAAATTGTCGCGTGAAAAAGCCAAGCGTGCTGAAGCGTGGATTGAGCTTGAAAAAGCCCATCTTGACGAAGAAGTGGTTCAAGGTGTTATCAGTGGCAAGGTTAAAGGCGGTTTCACTGTCGATGTCTTTAACATCCGAGCTTTCTTACCTGGCTCTTTGGTTGATGTGCGTCCTATCCGCGACACGCTTCACCTTGAAGGTAAAACATTAGACTTTAAAGTCATAAAATTAGACGCTAAACGTAATAACGTGGTTGTTTCTCGTCGTGCAGTACTTGAAGCGGCTAACTCTGTTGAGCGTGAAGAGCTATTGGCTAACCTTGAAGAAGGTATGGCCGTTAAAGGTGTGGTTAAAAACCTTACTGATTACGGTGCATTCGTTGACCTTGGCGGTATTGATGGTCTATTGCATATCACCGATATGGCGTGGAAGCGCATCAAGCACCCATCAGAAGTGGTTAGCGTTGGTGATGAAATTGACGTTCGCATCCTTAAGTTTGACCGTGAGCGTAACCGTGTTTCTCTTGGTCTTAAGCAATTGGGTGAAGATCCTTGGGTTGCTGTTAAGGCACGTTACCCAGAAGGCGCACGCGCAATGGCACGTGTGACTAACTTAACGGATTACGGTTGTTTTGCCGAGCTTGAAGAAGGCGTTGAAGGTCTTGTTCACGTATCTGAAATGGATTGGACGAACAAAAACGTTCATCCATCGAAGATTGTTCAGCTGGGTGACGAAGTGGAAGTCATGGTATTGGATATTGACGAAGAGCGTCGTCGTATCTCTCTTGGTATCAAACAGTGCCAGGTTAACCCATGGGATGAGTTTGCTGAGAAATTCGTTAAAGGCGATAAAGTCACAGGTAAGATCAAGTCAATCACTGACTTTGGTATCTTCATTGGCCTAGACGGCAACATTGATGGCCTTGTTCACTTATCTGACATTTCTTGGAACGAAACGGGTGAAGAAGCCGTTCGTCGATTCAAGAAAGGCGATGAGATCGAAACCGTTATCTTGTCTGTTGATTCCGAGCGTGAGCGTATCTCTTTAGGTATTAAGCAGCTTGAATCTGATCCTTTCAATGAATACGTATCTGAGCACGATAAAGGTGCGATTGTTAAAGGTAAGATTACAGAAGTTGATAGCAAGTCAGTGACTGTCAACCTTGCTGAAGACATCGACGGTGTTATCAAAGCGTCTGAATTGAGCGTTGATAAAGTTGAAGATGCGAAAAACGTTGTTAAGGTAGACGAAGAGATCGAAGCGAAGATCGTCAGCGTAGACCGTAAGAATCGTACCATCAGCTTGTCAGTTAAAGCGATTGCTTTAGATGATGAGAAAGAAGCGGTTCAAGCCCTTAAAGATAAGCAGGCCGAAAATGCACCGACCACCATTGGTGACTTGATTAAGGCACAAATGGATAAGTAATTTATCCTTGCTTAAAAAAAGCTGCATTTTGCAGCTTTTTTTTTGCCTCCAATTTTCATGGGATAATCAGAGTTTCTGGGATTATCCTTGGCATTTCTATGATTATTGAAGGCATACTGCTATTCTAAATAGCGAGCTAAGGCATTGAGATGGGTATGCTTGTTTTAATTTTGTACTATCTATTGCCGAAAATCTCAGTAAAATGCCTAATGTGTAAGACTTAGGCGTCATTAAGGGTAGTTTGTCTTAGTCGGGCACCCTACTAAATTTGTCGAATAGTTACTTTGGAGTGCACGTTGTATGACAAAGTCAGAATTAATTGAAAGAATTACAGAGCAACAGCCGCAATTATCGGTGAAGGATATCGAGCTTGCTGTTAAGGCAATCTTGGATCAGATGGCCAATACACTGGCTGATGGTCATCGTATTGAAATACGCGGCTTTGGTAGTTTTAATCTTCATCATCGTGATGCGCGAGTTGGCCGAAACCCAAAAACCGGCGAGCCTGTGCAGCTGGAAGCTAAGTCAGTACCTCATTTTAAACCCGGTAAAGAACTCAGAGAACGCGTCAATAATGCAAAAAACACGCTTTAACGTGTTATTTTTCTTTTAGTCCCAGTTGTTTCTTTTCATGCTGTTTTCCCATGCCGTCTTCTCATGATTGGCTGGGAAGCCAATCGCTTTTATGTCTTTGATAGTCGCTGCCCAAAAAACGCAAGACTAATAAGCAGTAGCATCATAACAGCAAGCAAGGCATCTCGGCCGAATCTTCCAAATACCCCTTTTAAAAAATTCCATTTATGGAGAAGTGAGAAAACACGGCCTTCAAGTTTTTGGCTTGGGGTAATATGTTCGACTAGTAGCGCTTTGCGTGGATCGATAAAGATTGTGTCACCGCTATCGAGATCAAATCGCCACACAGGCAATCGATTATTTCTAAAGTCATAGCCATTGCCAAATCGGCTGATTTTTTTTTGGTTAATCACAATAACATTGTTGGCGCCTAAGGCTTGGTGTAATAGTTGGTCGGCATAATCTTTGTCGGTCAACGGTAATATTTTTCCATCAGTCGAATAGTATACGGCCGATGTCTCTTTAGGTAGGCCATTAAAATGTTTTTCTTTGGATATTTTTTTAAGTGTAGGCTGCGCTAAACTTGCCCTAAAGGCAGGCTGCCCATTGAGAGTGAGTAGGCTTAGTGCATTCATTGATTGTGCTTGCAGATCTTTTGGAAGTGCAATGGATTGAAAGTGAGATAAGTCCATCGCCTGAAAAACGCGGTGCGAGTCAGCGCTAGGTGATAATGCCTGTTGATATAAATGATAAAAGCCACTGATGAGAAAGCCAAGCAACGGAACTACACACATCCAAGCGAGTGATCGATGGAAGCGTTGCTGTCTATTTTTATAAGTTTTTCTCTTCAATGACAATAAAAGATAAACCCCCGATATCGCCATAAAAGAAAGCAAAGCAAGCAAAATACTCATAATAATTAAGCGAGTGATGGGGAGATTATCTAACCAATTAAGCGTGTGTAGTCGTTGAAATAGAGTTTTAAGCAACTGTTTCCAGTTATTGGTTAAACCTGCAAGTGCATTCGTTTCGGTATGCACAAAGGCAGTTAGCGCCTCTTTTGTATCAAAAGTGACTTTGTAAACGGGGAGTAGTCGATTCACGGCGGGGTAATCATTCGAAAAATTATCAATGAATGTTACGGAAGTGATAGGTGAATCAATACCTGTGTAATATCGTGCGAGCCAAATAGCCTGCTTCCTATCATTCATAGCTTCGCTTGAACCAGTGAAATACAGGCGTGGCTCACTGGGTTGCTGAGTAACTTGAAGCGCTGCACCATTTTCTGTTGGTGTAATTTGCGCGATAGATACACCCTGTAGCTCAATTAACGACATCTGTTCTTGTATTTGATTAAGTTGTTGAGTGTTTATTGTTAATGCTGGCGGCATCCGTTTAACTGGCTGAGGCCCAGTCCATACCATCAATGGATGACAGATAGCAGAGAGAAAAAATACCCCAGCGGCCAGTAACGCTAGCCACAGGATGAGCCGGTGAGCTTTTCGCAAGAATTTTATTAATGTTGGACGCATATCTACCTCAGAATGCCAAGCGTAAGCCAGCAGCGAATGATCTGGGGTTGCCTACGCGGTAGGTAATCTTATCTGTACCAGGCCGGGCTGAAGTATAGGTGGAGTAACGCTTATCAGTCATATTATGACCTTTAAGATAAAGACCGAGCATGTCATTGACTTGGTAAGCGGCGCGCAGATTGAATATATCATGGCCTTCGTAGGTGTTTAGGTTGGTTTCTTCAACATAATAAGGCCCAAGGTGAGACCATTCGGCAGTCAATTTAAGTCCATCAATGGCAGCTGGTGCATAAAGCAAGCTAAGATTGCCCGTTGATTCAGGCGCTTTTGCTACATTATTGTTGCTTACATCAACATTGCCTGCCCCACCGCGATAACTAAAGCGATTATATTTTTGTTTCGTGTGGCTATAGGCGAGTGCATAGGCAAGCTCATGAGTGATATCACCTTTAAGCGTTAATTCAACGCCTTGATGCTCGGTTTCGCCTGCGTTGACGGTGTTTCGATTATCATCAATGATGACATCGACGAGATCATCCGTCATCTCCATATGGTAAAGAGCGAGTTCGTAAGCCAGCCAAGGTGACATGAGGCCTTTCAATCCAAACTCTATACTATCCGCTTTAATGGGTTTTAGTTTATCTGAATTAACCGTTGAACCTGAGCGAAAAAGTTTACTAATGGATGGTGTGCTGAAGGCATGACGATAATTCATATACAGGTTATGAAAATCGGCATATTGATAGACTAAGCCAAACTTGGGGCTAAATTGCGTGAAGGTGAGGCTTTGATTTTCTGGGCGGTAATGGGTAACAGGTTTATTCAGTTGTTTGTTGAAAGTGGTTTCTTCAGTGTCTAGATTGTCAGTGTAATCCATAGCAAAATAATCGTAGCGCAATCCAACACTTAAAATGACATTATCAATCCACTGACCCTCCAAGCGAACATACGGCGAGATGGCGTGCTGCTCGGCGTCAAAGTCATAATTCAGTGCGTCTTTAGTAAAGCCTGTGTAGATCTCGCCCTCTTGGGTGTGAACAATAGCGGATTCTTCAAAGCGGGATGGTGTGACATCAATGTCAACCCCCATGAGCCATTGGGTGGTGGGTGAGATATCCCACCCGTAGTTGGTGAGTAAGCCATAAGATTGGAACTCGGTTTCTCGCTGGTTTGGGTCGTAGGTGATCATCCAAGAGGGGGCCATAGAGGTTTTATTGTTTCGATAAAATGGAATCAAGCGTATTTGATGCTTGTCGGATAAATCGAGCGTTACTTCGGTGGATAATTGAAAAGCCGATACCTCACGAAACCCTGTATCGCCATGATAAACATTTTTTTTAGGGTTATTTTTATAATCGTCTTCCGTTAGTGTTGATACACCCTGTTGATTAACTGCCGTGTAGGTTACCAAGGTTTTAAGGCTAAGGTTGTCAAAATGATTGTCAAAGCGAATATTCCCCGATTGACGGTCATATTCTGATGCCTCGCGGTAGCCATCGCTTTGAGTAAAATTACCACTGACAATAATACCATGATGTTCAGATGAATCGCCTGCCGATAAAAGATAACGTTGCCAGCCAAAGCTGCCGCCTTCGATGTTGATTTTAGTGGTAAGGCCTTTTGGTGGTTGTTGGCTTAAGGTATTAATCATGCCGCCAATAGCTTCGCTGCCATAGAGTGCTGTACCTGGCCCTTTAACCACTTCAACCTGTCGGCTTTGCGGAATATTGACTTCATACAAGGCATTGTGGTTAAAAAAACCGGCTGGTCGAATCGGTACGCTATCTTCTAAAAATAAATAGACTCCTCGCGTAGTAATGGGTTGGCGAATGGCTGTCATGTGACCTTCACCCCCTAAGTTATTGATGTGTACACCTGCCGAACGATTGATGAGTTCGCTAGGGTGAGAGGCATTGACGTTTTCAATGATGGCTTGATTAAGTACCTCTACTGATTCAGCCAGCGCATCAGTGTTTTTATCTTCACGTGTCCCCGTTACTGATACAGTTTCGATGATATTGTCAGTTAACTCGTCATTAGCATGTATGTTAGGTGAGAGGAGAGCTAGGCCAATAGATGCATGAATAGCGAGTTTTTTTATTATTTTCATTTGTGAATCATCCCTTGAGTTGGCGTTATTTTATCGAAACACAAAGGAGAAAGGAGCGTGACAAATTGTCGCACCATCTGTTGATAATGATTCTTATTAAAATGGTGTGTGCGCTATTGAACTAAGTGTTTTTATAACAGCCTAATTGATGTGCCTTTTCATCTATTAGCTTCGCTGAACGTTCGGCTTGAAAATCATTGAGGTGTCATATGTCTGATAAAAAACTCACGACGGCATTTGGTAAGCCGGTAGAAGATAATCAAAATGTGTTAACGGCGGGCAGTCGCTGTCCTATGCTGTTGCAGGATGTTTGGTTTTTAGAAAAATTAGCGCATTTTGATCGTGAGGTGATACCTGAGAGGCGTATGCATGCTAAGGGTTCTGCCGCTTATGGTACCTTTAAAGTCACTAACGATATTAGTCAATACACAAAGGCTAAGTTGTTTTCTGAGGTGGGTAAAGAGACGCCAGTATTTCTTCGATTTTCTACTGTTGCTGGAGAGCGGGGTGCTGCCGATGCCGAGCGAGATATCAGAGGCTTTGCAGTGAAGTTTTATACTGAAGAAGGCAATTGGGATATTGTTGGTAATAACACCCCAGTATTTTTTCTGCGTGATCCGTTAAAGTTTCCAGATCTTAACCATGCGGTTAAA
>JAPOUS010000064.1 GCA_026708525.1 Cellvibrionales bacterium | reverse complement strand
TGTCATGTTCGTTTTTGATGTTGTCTCCCCAAGCGACGAGAACGGAGCCATCGAGTAAACTGATCATATCAATATCTCTAACAGCATAATCTTCTTCAGTAACAAGCTTGGCCTCACCAACGGTCGAACCATTAGCATTAAAGCGTTGCAGATATAAGTTTGTGCCACTTTCATAAAGCACGATGGCATGACCTTCTTCCAAGGCAACAACACGCGTATTGTTCACATCCCCTTCACTTGCTGCACCACCAAAAGTGGTAAAGGCTTTGGTGTATGTTCCAGATATATGGTCATAAACACTATAAAATAAGGCATCCTGCCAGCCATGTTGACGTCCCCAACTGATGGCTAACTGACCATTACTCAGCTGTGCTATATCGGGATTTTCTCGATGGTTGGTATCGATCGTACCAATAGTTTTGCGATGAAGAGTTGCCCCTGTTTCATCAAAAATATCCAGTTTGATCGAGCGGCTAGCTCTACCAATAATCGCAAAGCCGCCTTCTTGTAAAGCGATCATTTGCATCGATTCAAAGGCTTTAGTCGGCACATTTTTCTCGCTACGAATTTCGTTATGATCTTCATCAAATACACGGTATCTAGCCGTTGGATTATTATCAGCATCCCAATGTATCCAGCTTATGGCATAGTTGTCATTTTCCATGACGACGACATTAGGGTTACTGACCCATTCACCGGCGCCGACTGTCGAATTCACAACAATTGCCGATGATTCAGGCCTTGCTCGGTAATCGACCGGCATGGCAAAGATTTTATTTGCAGCCTTTCCCTCAGGCGCGCGCGCCCAAACTTGCATAAATGAAGTATCGCCAAACATCGCCATTTTGGGTTCGCTTTCATTTTTATCCCATTCATTGCCCTGATGAGAGCTAAAACTGAAAACCATTTCAAGCGATACCGTTCTTGCTGGTGTATCAACTATCTCCTCTTCAACAACGCCTTCAGCCAGCAAAGCCATCTGACAGGCACTGTCTTTATCGCCTCGGCCTGTATAAGTAAGATCCACAGGACGCTGCTCAATCAGAGCAGCTAATGCCTGGTTAAAAACGTGTTTGTTTTTCGTCCAAATCTGGCACGGTGTCAGGTTGGCATCTGGGTTAACGCCGCCAAGACGGCCTGAAGGCAGTTGAATAAGTGCATGAAATGCGCCATTGGTTTTTTCATAAGCACGAACCACGGAGATATGCTCCTGTTGAGCTTCTTGTTCGGCAGCAAAACTTATGGCCCCTAAAGTAAAAACCAGAAACAAAATCAGTATTTTCATAAGTCCCTTCTTGAATGCACAATCAATCCGATTACGGTGTTGGTACGACTTGAATCGTTAAGTCATGCTCTGTAGCTGTATCACCATCCGATATTTGCACGCGAATGGTATGTTCAGTCGCATCATCCACATCGATCAAATCACGGTTTTTAACTTTTACGACACCATCATTTGAAAAAATAATAAATCGCCCCTCGGCATCATCAATCAATGCATAGGTTAATCCTTCGGTTTCACTGTTGGGTGTCACTACTTTACCAACAGTGGTGTAGCTATTAGGCCGAGTGGTAATTTGATTCACGCCAACCCGCGTATAATTAACACTCTCACGCGACGAATAAGTCGATGTCCAAAACGCAAAGACTGGGCCATTTTTCGATTGCACAACCTCAGGTGCAAACTGGTCGCCTTCATAGGCGCGATTGAGCAAAGCATCTTGGGTTAAAGGGTCGCCGTTGGCATCTAATCGTCTTCCCCAAACGCTTGAACCACTGCTATCAGATTCGGCATCATCCACCCAGCTAACAAAAAATGACCCATCCGCTAATTGCGTCATCGCCATATCTGAAAGATAATAATCACCCGCATTGACCTGTTTGCGTTCGCCTAATTTGGCACCACTCTCATCAAAAAACTGCATAAAGAGATTGGTGCCGCTGGCATATAGCACCACGCTTTTGCCATCCTCTAACGCTAATATTTCAGATCCTTTCACTAGGCTTGTGCTTAATTCTCCACCATGAGTTACATAAGCGCTGATAAATGATGCCGACTGATAGTCATAAATTTTTAATAACCAGGAATCTTGTGAGGCGCTGCTTCGCCCATAGCTGATAGCCAGATGGCCATTACTCAATTGGGTAAATTTAGAATGTTCAAGTGTCGGCCCTGAGATAGCACCTATCCAAGCACGATGCACGGTATTTCCTTGGCTATTGAACACATCGAGTTTTGTTTCTGTATTCGCCAACCCTAATACTGCAAACCCACCGTCTTGCAAAGCGACCATCTCCATGGATTGCATAATGCGTGTAGGAAGGGTTTTTTCTGCTTTCACTTCATTCGATTCATCATCAAAAACGCGGTAGTAAGCCGTAGGATTATTATCCGCATCCCAATGATTCCAAGTCACAGCATAGTTACCATTATTCATGACAACCACATTGGGACTACTGACTTTTTCGCCAATAGCAAGTTCAGCTGCATTGACCGAAAAAATCTGCCCATCAGGATACATTTGGTGAGTGAACCTGCGCGCTAAGATTTCTGTTGCGTCTTCATCTTCTTCTGATTGCGCCCAAACGATAATAAATGACCCATCATCGAAACGCCCAATTTTTGCTTGATTAATATCAAACCCCGCATCCAAGGCCATAATATAATCTGCGCTGGTTGTTAGCTCCATGGTTGCACTGTTAAATTCCGAGGCTAAAACGATGGGGTCTGTAATAGGAACCGTGAAGTGCCCCAACTGACAGGCGTTGTCATCATCGCCTCGACCTGAATAAGTCACCTCAACAGGGTGATTGTTGGCCAGCATATCAAGGGCTTGTACATACACGGTTTTGTTATTCGTCCAAATCTCACAAGGGTGACCCCCTGCATCAGGGTTTCGCCCACCCAAACGCCCAGCTCGAAGTTGAATAAGCGCATGAAATGCCCCTGTGGGCTTTTCGTAAGCGCGCACAACCGAAATAAGCTGCCGCTCGGCGGCTTGCTCGGCCGAAAAACCCTGCCCACTTAAACCCATCGCGCCAAGATTTAACAATAAATAAAAAATTCGTGCGTTCATAAATCCATTGTATTCATTATTTTTTGCCGTTAATCGAGAAAAGAAGGCATAAAGCCAAAAAGGAATTTGGCTTAACATTTCATGATTTTTATTTTGTATCTGGGATAACCTGTATCGTCACTTCATGCTCGGTTGTGACTTCACCATCGGTCACTTCGAATCGCAGGGTGTGTGACTGCTGTGTGTCATAGTCAATCAAGTGTTTGTTCAACACTTTAATGGTGCCATAATACGAGTTCAGAGAAAAAGCGCCGTCCGATTCAAGCACCGTAAAGGTTAAGTCCTTATTCTCTGCATCCGATGCTTTAATTTGCCCAACAAAAGTGGCTGTATTGGCGTCAGTACGTACTTGATTCACGCCAATTTCAACGATTCTGGTGCTGGTTTCATTGCCATCATCCACAATCCATGAGGCAAACACAGTACCATTTCGCGACTGAATGATACTAGATTGCGACTGGCTTCCACCTACTACATCATAACCATATTCATTACCGGCACCATCTTGAGGAATCAATTGCCGATCGCTTGTTAGTGGCTCGCCATTGGCATCTAAGCGCCTGCCCCAGACTCCCGTTCGATCGGTGCCTTGGCCTGAGTTATCTGTCCAAGTCACAAACAAGGAGTTATCGCGTAGTCGAATCATCGAAATATCGGCCAAGTGATACTCCCCGTCAGTGACCCGTTTTGCATCACCCACCATATAACCATCCACATCAAACTTTTGCAGATACAAATCGGTGCCACTTTCGTAAAGTGCCATGGCATAACCATCATCTAACGCCACAACATGGGGATGATTGTCACTTCGCACAGGCGGTGGACCACCAAAGACACTATACGCTCTAACCGTCGTTTTCGATTCAAGATCGTAAACACTGTAGAGTATCCCACCATGAAAAGGGCCAGATCGCCCCCAGGTTATGCCTAAGTGACCATTACTCAACTGGGTGACATCAGGATTATCCCCATAGTCACCGCCATGTGTTCCGATGATTTCTCGGTGAACCGTCGCGCCAGTTGAGCTAAATACATCCATCTTAATGGTTCGGCTGGATCGACCAATCACAACAAATCCACCATCATCCAAAGCTTCCATTTGAATAGACTCAAGCGATGAAGACGGGATATTTTTTTCCGCTCGAATTTGATTGCCTTCTTCATCAAAAACACGAAATCTCGCTTTGGGTTTATTGTCGCTGTCCCAGTGGATCCAGCTGACAGCATAGTTCCCGTTATTCATCACAACGACGTTAGCGTCACTCACCCGCTCATTGGCTGCCACGACAGAGGTATTCACCACAAAGGCATCACTCTCAGGTCGTAAGCGATAATCCACATGCTGGGCATAAATCTGCGTTGGGCTGGCGCCTGATACCCCCTGCGCCCAAACTTGAATCACCGATCCATTATCAAAAAGGCCTAATTTCAGCTGACTTTCATCAACGCCTGATTCACCTGCCCAGCTGTGCCTATTATTAAAGGCCAGTTCCATACTGACTTCACGCAGTACCAGTGACTCTGATACAGAATCTGCTTTCGGTTCAACGAGCATTTTTACCTGACAGGCATCGTCTTTATCCCCTCTCCCTGAATAGGTCAAATCAAGAGGCAAGCTATTTATCATGGCATCCATGGCTCGTCTGAATACCCAAGGGTTTTTAGTCCAAAGCTGACAAGGTGCAAGATTGGCATCAGGGTTAACACCACTTAAACGCCCTGAACTCAGTTGGATTAATGCATGAAAGACGCCATTGGGTTTTTCGTATGCACGAACTTGAGACACCATTTTCTGATTATCTGTACGCTCGGCGGCATGAACCATCAATGAAAGTGCCAGCGATAACGAAAAAAAGCCCATTTTCATTGTCGGCGTCCTAAGGCTGAATTTTATCAGCAAGGCTTAAGACAGTGACACGGCAAATATCGTCGCCTGTATAAACGTATTCAATATCCACCAAAAAACCTTCGACGTAAGCCATGCGCGCAATTTCAACAACTGGCGGCGCATAAGACTCTAGCAGGCAAGTCTCCCCCTCTACGACAGGGTGAGCGACTAACGCACTTTCATCGATTTCCAACGAGGCAATAATGCGACTCTCAGCAGGTATTTCTCTGACTTCAAGGCTGGTAATTTCAACACCAGAAATATCAGCCAAGACAGAGGTACTCCATAGGCTAAACGCCAATAAGATCCCTTTTTTCATGGGTTAAATCCTTTTAATTATTATAGATCTGGGTTATCCATAGACTTTAATGCATGGACATAGCAGGCCTTATCTTTATCACCCCGAGCTTGATAACTAATCTCAACTGGGTGACCATGAATAAGTGCTGATAAGGCTAAATCAAAAACGGTCTTATTATCGACCCATAAATGGCAAGGTACGCCTGCATCAGGGTTATTCACTAAATACTGCATATCATTGGCAATCAACAGCGTGTGCAACTGTCCATTATTTTGCTCAAAAGCTCGGATACCTGTGATATTCACATAACTGACATAAGATTCTGCCGAAAGAAATCCTGACATAAGGAGAAGCCATACGGCCAACACATTTTTCATCACATTACTCCGCATGCAGGGCTAGATAACGAACTTTACAATGAGCATCGTCCGTTCCTTCAACCACATAGCGGATATCGACATAAAGGTCATTCGACTTTGCTTTCAACGCCAGTAACATGACACTTTCCGTGTAACTAAATAGCTTACAAGGAATAGGATCGCCATTTTCATCTTGCACGTCGGGGTTATCCCCTACGAATGCATTACCATCAACAGACAGGCGGATTTTTAATTCATCAGGCTGGGTTGCCGATTCGTAAATTCTTACTTCGGTAATTTTAACGCGATCAAGAACACCGTCAGCTGACAACGCATTCTCAATAAAGAGTAAACTAATGATTAACGCCAAACGAGCAAGCATGCTTATTCCCTTTTATTATTTCTATTAGAGTAGTATTAACTATAGGTTATATTTTTTAGGCCTCCAGTAAATTTTCTTTTGCGCGGAAAAAAATTAAATCGAAGAAACTTCACCCTAGTTCAAGGTGAACTATCATTTTTTTATCGACAATTTTTCATTGTTCTGAAAAAAATTTGGCATATTTATTCCAGAGATTATGCATAAATGCATAGAATGCTTCACAGCTCTGATGCTTGTGAGATAAATTCGGATGTTTGAGAGCTATCGGCAAAAAAAATAACCGAAGGGATGGGTATGCAGAAATCAAGCAGTTTAACTAAGCGTCATTGAGCCATGATTCATTAGCATGTGAGAATTTATAAATAGATGACTACTGATAGAAATTAAAGGTATGCATTACAGGTGCTAAAAGCACCCGCAAACCCGATGCCATCCTTATTCTACGAATGGGCACTCATTGGCTTTTGATACTAACGCCCAATACTTATCAAAACCTAACTCAACAACTCTTTGTACCTTCAGTTCGCAACCTTCTTTAACCGTTTTGGGTCTAGGGGGCAGTTTATAAGATGGCCACCTTGGTCGATCGGCTCTCACATTCCGCTGCACATCCGTCACCAATGTTTTACCTTCTAACTCGCTTACCCTGTATTGCTGCTTACCTTTATTATAAGAGGTAGTAAGAAACGAGCTTTTATTTTTATAATGTCCTAAATACACCCAACCCAAAAGATGTTTGGGGAGTTCTTCCATTTCTTCAACTGAATAAGCTAATACAGAAGGCTTAATGGAAACATCATCATCTGAATACAAAAGTAATTGTATCTTTTGCATATTTTCAACCGCCTCAAGCACAGTTGACACTTCAAGCTTTTTTGTAAATCCAGGTAAAATGATTTCAGTCAGCTTGCCATTAATGCCGATGCGACGAAATGATATATTCCCAGCCAGCTCTTTTTTCTCTGCTGTAGCAGCCACTGTGGCTAAATCCGTTAACTCAATCCCTGCTTCGATATTATGAATGGTTGCAACAATTTTGGCACCAACCCCTATTTGGTAATAGGACTCATCGTCAGCCTTTGCTTCACTTGCTTCCCCTCCCTCAGGGCTAATCATG
>JAPOUS010000210.1 GCA_026708525.1 Cellvibrionales bacterium | reverse complement strand
CAACCGTTTGTCTGGACAAAATCAGCTGCTGAGATTCTTGAAAAAGTAGAGCGAGTGCGTCAAACATTGGATAATCTACAATCAAATTAGGACACTACACTAGCGTTGAAACGTCACTGATTTAGGCAGTATGTAGCTTGGCAGCATTGGCTGTTTTATGTATTCAGCATAGCCCTTGAGCGCCTCTAAGCCTATATATACAGCTTTTGGCAGCTCATGGTTAAAACAGTGAGATAAATGAATTAAAAACTCGATGCTATTAATCTTTTTAACGTTATAGAAGGTACTAATTTTTATTAATACGATCAGCCATCTCGGTGGCATCAACATGACGCACATCTAAGCCTTTAACCAAATACACAACATGTTCAGCAATATTTTTTGCATGATCACCCATGCGCTCAATGCTTCGTAACGCCCAAATGACTTTAAGAATTCGATCAGCGCCTTCCGCTTCATTAGAAATAATACTGATCATATCTTTGAGTGCATTGGCATATTCACTATCAACTTTATTATCTTCGTATGCAACGCGGATTGCCTGGTCAGTATCCATTCGGGCAAAAGCATCTAAAGCATCGTGAATCATTTGGCCAACATGCGCACCCAAGTGGCGAATTTCAACAAAACCACGCTTTTCAGACACTTCATCACGGAGGCCTATGACTTGCGATGCAACCTTACTAGCCTCATCGCCAATACGCTCAATATCAGAGACAATTTTTGAAATCGCAAGCACCAAACGCAAATCACTGGCCGTGGGTTGGCGTAGGGCTAAAATACGCTCACACTCTTCATCAACCACCGTTTGAAAATGATTGATATCATGGTCTTTACTACGGACATCATCGGCTTTTTGACTATCAAGGGAGAGAACACTTTCTACGGCATCACGCACTTGCTGTTCAACCATTCCACCCATTTCTAGCGTTTTGGTTCTTACTGCTTCAAGCTCTTGGTTAAACTGTCTTGAAATGTGGTGTGTATAGCCTTCGCCGTCCATAATATTATCCGTTGTGTTTGCTAAAATTGTTCAATAAATCGTTAATCTCAACCCGCTAGAATCGCCCGCTTTTTACTGCCAATTAATATACTATAGAATTTTTTAACCATAACGGCCAGTAATATAGTCTTCGGTCTGCTTCTCTTTTGGATTAGTAAACAGGGTGTTAGTCTCACCATATTCGACTAAGTTCCCCATATACATAAAGGCCGTTCGATCTGAAACACGCGCAGCCTGTTGCATATTATGAGTAACAATAACAATGGTGAATTGATCTTTGAGCTGATCAATTAACTCTTCAATTTTTAATGTAGAAATAGGGTCAAGCGCCGAAGCGGGCTCATCCAATAATAAAACCTCAGGCTTCACCGCAATGGTGCGCGCAATAACAAGGCGTTGTTGCTGACCACCTGACATACCCAAAGCGGAATCATTTAATCGGTCTTTCACCTCATCCCAAAGGGCAGCACCGCGAAGGGATTCTTCAACCACCTGATCAATCACACGGCGGCTTTTAATGCCTTGAATACGCAAGCCATAGGCGACATTTTCATAAATAGATTTAGGAAAAGGGTTCGGCTTTTGGAATACCATACCCACTTTTCGTCTTAGGGAGGCGACATCCACTGATTTGTCATAAATATTCTCGCCGCCCATAAGGATTTCACCTTCGATACGGCAAGTATCCACAAGGTCATTCATTCGGTTAAAACAGCGTAAAAGCGTTGACTTACCACAACCTGATGGCCCGATAAATGCCGTTACTTTTTTCTCAGGAATACTTAAATTGATCCCATTAAGTGCCTGCTTATCACCGTAGTAGAGCTTTAGATTATCCACCTCGATACTAACATTATCATCTTCAATGCGTGAATTGGCATTGTTGGGGTTTAGCGCATTAATCATGGATGGCTGTGTTTCGTTCGTCATTATTTTAATGCTCCAACGCTTTATACTTTTCACGCAAACGGTTTCGAATCATAACAGCTGCGATATTCAATACGGCAATCACGACAACCAGCAAGAAGGCAGTCGCGTACACTAAAGGTCTTGCAGCTTCAACATTCGGGCTTTGGAAGCCAACATCGTAAATATGAAAACCCAAGTGCATAAATTTTTGATCCAGATGAAAGTACGGAAAATTCCCATCAACTGGTAAAGACGGTGCAAGTTTTACGACCCCAACCAACATCAAAGGAGCAACCTCACCCGCTGCCCGAGCAACAGCCAAGATTAACCCCGTCATCATCGAAGGGCTGGCCATTGGTAAAACAATACGCCAAATCGTTTCAGCCTTTGTAGCCCCCAGAGCCAAACTGCCTTCACGAACGGCACGTGGAATCCGTGCCAAGCCTTCTTCTGTGGCAACAATAACCACTGGCAAAGTTAATAACGCCAAGGTTAATGATGCCCATAATAAACCAGGCGTTCCAAACGTGGGGGATGGAAGTGCTTCTTCAAACAACACTTGGTCAACATTTTGACCAATAAAATAAACAAAGAAACCTAAGCCAAAAACACCATAAACAATAGAAGGAACGCCAGCCAAGTTATTGACCGCAATACGAATCACACGAGTTATCGCACCTTGCGGCGCATATTCTCGCAAATAAACCGCAGCTACCACACCAAATGGTGTGACCATAACCGACATTAGGATAACCATAATCACGGTACCAAAAATGGCTGGGTAAATCCCCCCTTCGGTATTGGCTTCTCTTGGGTCGCCCGTTAAAAACTCCCAAAGACTATGAAAGTAAGCGCCAATTTTAGTGAAAAAATTCATTTTATTCGGCTGAGTCGCCTTCACAATATGCGAAAGATTAATCTCAATTTCTTGCCCATTAGAGACTTTCGCGGTGATGCTGTCCCGTTTAACTGCATCATAAAGTGCATTCAATTCGGTTTGTAAGCCTTGGTATTCTTTATCTAAAACGGCTCGCTTATCGCTAATTAATTGCTTCTCTTTAACAAGTTCATCAGCCGCTGGCGGATGCAATTCAAGCTTTCGCTCTTTAAGACGCAAGCGCTCCATTTTGTGATTAATGCTACCGATGGCCTTCTTTTCTATATGATGAATTTGATCGTACAACGATAAGGCGCGATCTAAGCGTTTAGTAAAATCCTCATACAATTGATCCGGCGTTGCATCAGTATTAGACACAACTTGGCCGTTTTCTTTAAGGCCTGTGATCTCGCCATAAAAATTGCCCCACTCTCGGCGTTCTAAATTCACCAAGTCTTTGGGGTATTCGATACCCTTCAAATAGTCATCAATAAACCAGGCAAAGTCTGAACCAAACACATCACGGTTACCCACCTTAATAAGTGAGCGTTCATGCAAGCGTTGATTTGGATCAACATTAAAGCCTGCATCAATCAACTGTTGGGCAGAAACTTTTGCCGTTTCAACATGCTCACCTACAATAATTTGTGGCTGCCCTGCTTGTAATTCGTAGGTCGCCTGCATGATAGGCTTAGGCCAAAAATGCGATAAACCTTTAACCGCCAGCAGGCTTAACAGCCCAATAACAGCAATAATACTTAAGGCTACCGCCGCCGCATTAAGCCAAACCCAAGGGTCGCCGCTTTTAAACCATAATTTGAGTGTCGGTTTTTGCTGTTTCATTTAAAGCGACCCGTATTTTTTTCTTAGATTCTGACGCACAACTTCCGCCAGGGTATTCACCACAAAGGTAAACAAAAACAACACAAAAGCAGCCAAAAACAAAATGCGATAATGGGTACTATCAACTTCTGCTTCAGGTACTTCCACTGCCAGGTTGGCAGCCAAGGTTCGCATCCCTTCAAAAATATTAAGATCCATGATCGGCGTATTACCTGTTGCCATCAACACAATCATGGTTTCCCCCACCGCACGACCGAGGCCAATCATTAAACCTGAGAATATACCTGGGCTTGCCGTTGGCAAGACAACACCGACCATGGTCTGCCAAGGCGTAGCGCCAAGCGCCAACGAACCATAGCTTAAATGTTTAGGCACAGAAAAGATCGCATCTTCCGCTATCGAGAAAATCGTAGGAATGACCGCAAAACCCATCGCAAGGCCAACAACCATGGCATTACGCTGATCGAACGGAATACCTAGATCGTTACTTAACCATAAGCGCATATTGCCATTAAAAAACCACTGCTCAAGCAAGGGGCTTATCATAATACAGAAGCTAATCAGCAATAAAATAACAGGGATAAGCAAAAACCCATGCCAGCCCTGGCTAATGGTATTTTGTAATCGCATGGGCAGGCGACTCATTAAAAAGCCAAAGAGTATGACACCAAAAGGCAGCACTAAAAGAATAGAAAAAATCGCAGCTAAGTGATCTTCCATAAATGGCGCCAACCAAAGGCCTGCCAAAAAGCCCAAAATAACGGTAGGAAGTGCTTCCATCAATTCGATTAAGGGTTTGATCTTACGACGCATCACAGGCGTCATAAAATACGCCGTATATATTGCTCCCAAAATAGCCAAAGGCGCTGCCAATATCATGGCATAAAAAGCCGCTTTTAACGTACCAAAAGATAAAGGTGTTAACGACATCTTAGGCTCAAAGTCATTACTGGAGGCGGATGACTGCCAAACGTATTTAGGCTCATCGTAGCTCTCGTACCAGACTTTCTGCCAAAGCGAATAAAAAGAAACCTCTGGATGTTTATTTTTAACATCAAACACCAACAAACGACCATCATTGGTTTCTATCACAATGCGATCAGCTCGTGGGCTGAGTGCCATTTGATCCACAGTGCCCTTCTCTAGCAATTTGGCGTTAAGAACATCGGTTTGTGCAGTAGCATGAAACAAGGTTAAGTCGCCTGATTCGGTGATCGATGCAAAGCCTTTTCGGCGTTGCTCTGAAGTTAATTCAATCCCTTTAGCAGGTGCTGATAAGTCGCCCTTAAAATCTCGAATTTCTTTAATTTGAATTTGATCATTGCCTCTAACAGCAAACCACTGAGACACACGTCCAGTATTTAATGCGACTAATAAAGAAATATCACCCAACAACATCTGCATATCAGCAATCGGGGCAGATTGCTTTTCATACACAGCGGTTTGGCTATGCAAATTAATGGAGGCAAAAGTATCTTCAGAGGTTTGGACAAATAAGAAACGGCCGTCAACATCCAACAATAAATGCTTCGGTATAAAGCCTTGCGCTATGGTTAGGTTTGGCAAGCTAAGATCTTCTTGCACAATCTCAACCGTTTCCATAATAAAATCTTCTTCTTTAACAAGCTGCTTGCCAATTAACCCTTGCTGCGTTGCTGCAACCAGCGTCAAAGCCTCTTCGCTATCTCTAAGGCCAAGATTCAAAATAGCTGCATCGGCGATCTCGATGACATCTTCGCCATAAGGGAATTCCAACTCTGGCGTGATTAAACGTTTATCATCTGGGTAGGTAATTTTATAGTTATGCTTGGCAATTAACACTCCGCCGGTATCAAGGCCCACAGCAAACATTCGGGATTCATCAGAATTTAATGCAAAGCTTGTGATCTGGCTGCCATCAGGCACGGGTAAAGCCAATTCGTAAGCTGGCTTTCCCGAATCTATATTGACATATTCAACGCGGCCATCTGGCAATAAACGCAGAGCAAGTTCATTCTGCTCCTCAACAGCCAAATAAATCGACCGCTGCTCGGACTGTAATTGGTATTCTGCCAATGGCTTTATTTTCGCCGACTGAAACAATGGCACTACTTCGTAAAGCAGATACAAAAAAATCAAAAGAATCGCGCCAATAACCCCGATGCCGCCAACGGCGATCAGGTATTTCGCAATCGAATCTTTGATTTTCCGCCAATGATTGTAGCGAGCCACTTTGGGTGAGTTAAAATCAACCGCTTGTTGTATATTATGATTAGCCGTCATACTCGAGTGTCAATCATGGTGAGACAGGGGGCATTATAATGATAGGAATAAGAAAAGAAACCGCTAAAACGTAAGAGACTAATGATAATCCGCACAATCGGTATCATTAGTCCCTATTTGAGTATTTTAGCGGCAGATCAGTTTATTTTACAGCCACTTTTTTAGAGCCAGCTGTTGCACCAATCACTTTTAAGTATTTGTCAGCGACTTTAGCAGGTAATGGGATATAACCATCTTTAACAACAACCATCTGACCTTGCTGAGACATAACCAGGGTTAAAAACTCACGTGTAATCGGATCAAGTGGTTTGTTAGGCGCCTTGTTCACATACACATATAAGAAACGAGACAATGGATATTTACCACTGACTGCATTTTCGCTAGTGGCTTCAACATATTTACCATTATCTTTCTTGCTAAGTGGGACAGCTTTGACACTTGAGGTTTTGTAACCGATACCTGAGTAACCAATACCGTTAATAGAGGTCGATACCGACTGAACCACAGACGCAGAACCCGGTTGCTCATTCACGTTATCTTTAAAATCACCCTTACAAAGGCCTTTTTTCTTAAAGTAACCATAGGTGCCAGAGACTGAGTTACGGCCAAAAAGCTGAATGCCGCGAGATTCCCACGCACCTTTAAGACCCACTTGGCTCCATTTAGTAATATCATTCATGCCACCGCACTTACGGGTTGATGAAAAGATTGCATCCACTTGTGCAATGCTTAAACCTTGAATCGGATTATCTTTGTGAACATAAACCGCCAAAGCATCGATAGCCACAGGAATAGCCGTTGGCTTGTAGCCGTGCTTTTTCTCAAAGGCTTCAATTTCTTTATCTTTCATCTTACGGCTCATTGGGCCAAGATTTGATGTACCTTCCGTTAATGCAGGAGGCGCAGTCGAAGAACCGGCCGCTTGGATTTGAATGTTGACATTAGGGTATTCACGCTTAAACTCTTCCGCCCACAATGTCATCAGGTTAGCTAAGGTATCAGAACCTTGGCTGGATAAATTACCTGATACGCCACTGGCTTTTTGATAGGTAGGTAGCTTGGGGTCAACCATAGGCTTGCTCGCAGCCATTGCGCCTGCTGCGAAAAAACCACCAACGATAAAGCTAGCTGTTTTAAGGTGCTTCATAAAGGTCATTATCATGTCCTCATAAGGGGTTATTTGTTATTGAGTTGCCATTGTACGGCCGTCACTTTACAAAAAAACTATGACAGTAAAGTGACAACTTTACACATTTATGACGATGGCGTTGCTTACCAAACTAACTGAGTACGAATGCGGAAGCTTTGACCCTTCTCTTCGGTTGCATCCATTTCGGCCATACCATAGTTCACGCCAACTTTAACATT
>JAPOUS010000248.1 GCA_026708525.1 Cellvibrionales bacterium | reverse complement strand
TGGAATTTAGCTACCAATTAAAGAAAAAAGATGTCGAGGCGATTTTTGGCTGGGATCAACTTAAGGCTTTTTTTGATGAATCCCATCAGGGCGAACTCATCTGTAACGATATCGATGCGTTTGAAGGCTGGTTAGCGGAAAGTTATACAAGGCGTGAGTGTGGCGCTAAAGGCAGTTATTCTGAGGGTGATTATCGCGGCAAACCACGAAACAAGGGGGATGAACCTTTTACCTATTATAGCTTTTTTAATGCAGACGATACGTTAAGCCTTGATATTGAAGTTTGGGATGAAGATGAAATGGATGTGTTTATTTCGATCTTACGGCCAGAAACTGATATCACTGCTTGCTATGCTGGGTAGTTTTTAGCATGAAAAAACTTCCTGAAAAATGGCAATCTGAACAAAAAGCGATTCGAGCCATCCAACTGGCGTTTGATTTAGATGAAAAAATTCAGTCGGTGATTCGTGAAGAGGCACAACATACCGGTGTCAGTGCCAGTGAGCATATTCGTGCCATTTTAGGCTTGCCGGTAACGGGAAAGCCTGTGAGACCTCGCCTTACGGTGTCATTAAAGCCTGAGGATTTTGCATGGCTTGCCGAAAAATATCAGGTGGATGCAACGAATCGAAAGCAGATCAAAGATTGCGTATCGCGAGACTTGCAGGACTATGTTACTCTAAAACGTCAACAATAACGATAACACACCCTTATGGGCAGAACTTTTTTCTTTTTAAAGCGTTTAGGGCGAAACAAAATCGCTAAGTCATTAGCTGAACGATCCCATAAAGCTCGCTTGTTTCGGCTGTTTGCTTTGTTGTTGGGACTTGTTTGTCTACATACCTTTTTGATTCAGTACTTTGAAGCCTTGCCTATTGTTGATGCTTTATGGCTAACGCTGACGTCAATGACGACCGTAGGCTATGGTGACTTTTCGGCATCGACCATTCCGGGGCGTTTGACAACGGTGCTTCTTATCTATGTGCTGGGTATATGGATTTTAGCGCAATTGGCGGGGGATTTTTTAGAGTACCGTCAGGAACGACGAGAAAAAATGATCAAAGGTTTATGGAGGTGGCAAACCATGCCTCGGCATATTTTAATTATTAACGCACCAGAGCAAAACTCGGAACGTTATCTTGTACGCTTGGTTGAACAAATTCAACATACGCCAAGTTTAGAATCTTACCCGGTCAATATATTAACATCTCGTTACCCTGAGGGGTTGCCTGCCAGCCTACGTGATAAAGGGGTAAAGCACTTTCATCGAGATGTGCATACGCAGGTAAATGTAGATGCGTTGCATATTGATCAGGCGGCTTTTGTCTTAGTGCTTGCGCCTAATGAACATGATGCCCGATCAGATAGCCTAACACTTGATATGTTAGATCGCTTACAACGTGAAGAGATTAGTGCCTTTGTTGTTGCTGAATGCTTACTGGATGAAAATCGTGAGCGTTTTTTAAGCTTAGGCGCAGGTGCTGTCATTCGTCCAGTACGCGGCTACCCTGAACTGGTTGTTCGAGCGATGTCAGCACCCGGTACTGAGCGTATTTTAGAAAATTTATTTACGCACCAAGGGGCATCAACCAAGCGCGTAGATATTCATTTATCAGGGCTGCAATGGAAGCAGATTGTCAGTCGCTTAATTGACAAAGGGCTCGGAACGGCTCTCGGGTTTATCGATAATCAGAATCACGTGATCACCAACCCCAACGCCCATGAAGTCGTTCATGGTAGCGCGTTATTGTTGATGGTGAGCGATGCCAATCCTATTACCACTGACCAGGTTAAAAACGCATTAGTAGAGGAAACCCATTAATGGATGTTCAGGAACTAAACGTTCAGGAGATAGCTGACGCAATGCTCAGTACAGGCAGTTTACTGGTGCTGTATTTGGCCATCTTTTTTATTGCGAATATATTTTATGCAAGGAAAGCTGGAGCAGACATAAAAAGGCAAATAATTGAAAAAGATAACGCAGCTGCTGCCATTAGTTTTGCAGGCTTTTTAATCGGACAGGGCATTATTTTTATCGGCTCGGTGATGGGGCCATCGAAGGGCTTAGTGGCGGATTTGCTCATTGTTTTACAATACGGAGCCTTGGGTATTTTGTTGTTATTTATCTCGCACTGGATAAACGATAAATTGATTCTTTCCCGTTTTTGTAATCGCACACTCATTACAGAAAAACAAAATATCGGTGTTGGTGTTGTGCAGGCGGCTTCATTTGTCGCTTCAGGATTGATGATCGCAGGCAGCCTTCAAGGTGAGGGTGGCGGTATAGAAACTGCATTCGCTTTTTTCATTTTAGGGCAATTGTTTCTGGTGATTATGGGTAAAGTCTACGATAAGTTAACCCCTTTTGATTTACAGCAGGAAGTGCTTGATAACAACCCTGCGGCCAGTGTGTCTTTTGCCGGTAGTTTGATTGCGTTAGGCATTATTTTATCTAAGGCCGCATCGGGTGATTTTATTAGCTGGGAAGCGAACGTCACCAGCTTTTTAAGCTTTGCGCTAGGTGCTTGTTTGCTGTTGCCCGTATTTCGCTTCTTTTTTGATAAATGCGTGATCTCGCAAGGAGATTTAAATTCAGAGATTGCCAGAGATAAAAACCTCGGTGCAGGGATATTGGAACTTGCGACAACGGTGATTTTTACAGCGGTACTTTGCTTTTTATTTTAAGCCTTTTTATTTTAGGCGCCCGTTTTTAAGGTTAAGGATTTCATCATGCCATACGCGTTTATTTTTGGATTTTATTGTGCCCTATGTTTATTGTTTGCAGCCATTATGTCAGGCGATTCGTCGGTTCGTGAGCAAAGAATGATTCAAGGTGATAGCGGCCGGTTTGGCCCTATTCATATTTATAAAAAGAACACCATCAAAGACATTAAATTCTATAAGCAGGTGACGCTTGGCCGATGGACGTCTATCGAAGTAGATGTACTGGACGAAAAAGGCATGCATTTGTTTAGTTTTAGTGATGAACTATGGCATGAGAGTGGCTATGACTCTGATGGCCACTGGCAAGAAGCCAAGCAGGATTTTACTATCCCTATTACCTTTAAGATGCCGGGTAAATACTACTTAGACATCAACGCCAGTACAAATGAAACGCGTGATCTGGCGATTTATGTTTCAGAAGCCACACAACGTGGTAGCACTATTCCATTTATTCTCCTGGCGATACTGAGTTTAGTGGCCGCAGTCATTTGTTATTATTTATACCAACACTCAACGAAACCTGCCAATAAAGGTAATTTCTGTGTTGTATCTGCCGTACTTGTTGTTCTGTTATTTATTGCGTTTTTCTATAGCCTACGAGGCCATGGTTATACAGGCTACAATGGTTATCATCATGGGCCGTCGTTTTTTTACTGGGGTGGCCCTAAAACCTATCACGAGCGTAGCCATCGGTATGGCAGTTTAGGGGGTATTAATCATCGTGGTGGTGGCTTTAGTGGTGGTAAGTAAATTCTTGATTCTATGAAGCATAAAGAAACCCATGTGCTGATCTTTGCGGTCTTTATCGCAGGGCTTTGCTCCATTATTTATGAGTTATTGATTGCTACCGCGTCATCGTATTTTTTAGGCGATAGCATCAAGCAATTTTCGCTCACGATTGGCAGTTACATGGCGGCAATGGGAATTGGCTCTTATCTGTCGCGTTTTGTCGGTGATGCCAAATTACTCATTAATTTCATTCGCTTTGAGTTGGTGCTTGGCTTGCTTGGTGGCCTTAGTGTGCCTTTATTGTATCTGGCTTTTGCTTATACTGAGAGTTTTCAGTGGGTATCCATAGGTTTAACGATTGCCATAGGTATACTGATTGGGCTTGAAATTCCGCTTTTAAGCCGATTAATGGAGAAGCATTACCAACTCAGTTTTAACATCTCTAACGTGCTATCTGTTGATTATTTAGGAGCGCTGATTGCCACGCTGATATTTCCATTCATTCTGTTGCCAGCCTTTGGCACCTTTAAAACCTCGCTGTTTTTTGGGTTGGTGAATATGTCTATTGCGTTTGTTCTCATGTTATTTTTTTCTGAAAAAATAGCGATAAGCCATAAAAAAATACTCTGGATCTATAGCTTTATGGTAACGGCGATGCTTGGAGCAACCTTTATTTTTTCAAATACGTTGCTGCATCATTTTAGCGATAATCTGTATGACGATCGGATTGTGTATGCGAAAGAAACGCCTTATCAAAAGATTGTGATGACCAAACATAAGAGCGATCTCCGGTTATTTCTTAATGGTAATCTACAGTTTTCATCCAAGGATGAGTACCGCTATCATGAGTCGTTAGTGCATGTGCCTTTAGCTCTTGTTGAAAGCCCTAAACGTATTCTCATGCTTGGCGGAGGGGATGGGCTAGGGGTGCGTGAGGTGTTGAAATATCCTTCGATTGAATCTATCACCTTGGTAGACTTAGACCCTGCGATTACTCAATTGGCGATGTCGCATCCTTTGATTTTGGCGTTAAATAAAGAGAGCTTGGATAATCCTAGAGTTAAAGTGATTAATCAGGATGCCTTTAAATTTTTACTCGATAATACTATCCAATTTGATGCCATTATTATCGATCTACCTGATCCGAATAATGCGTCGCTTGCAAGGCTTTACAGTAAAGAATTTTATCGTTTGATTCGACAACAGTTAACCCAAAAGGGAGTCTTGGTAACCCAGGCGACCAGTCCTTTTTTCGCCAATAAAGCCTTTTGGACGATTTTTGCATCTATTAAAGCAGGAGATTTTGGCTACGCATTGCCTTACCATGCTAACGTGCCTTCTTTTGGCGATTGGGGGTTTATTATGGCGACAGCTAATCCAATCAATCTAAATAAACTAACGCTTATTGAGAACACGCAATTTCTCTCAAATTCCGTTGTGGCATCCATGTTCACCTTTGGTAAAGATAAAGCGTTTATTGAGTTGCCAGCCAGTACGTTGGATCATCCTTTAGTGTTGATCCATTATTTAAAAGGCTTTAGCGAGTGGGATTAATTACCATTGGACAAGTGTTGAGCAATGAGCATGGATTGTTGATTAAGCGATTGCCCTCGCAAGACCTTTAAGAGCTCAAAACGCTTGGCTTGTAATCCTTTTTGTATGATAGCGATCGCGTTTTCAGGTGAGGCATCGCCACAGGTATAAAAATCCACCGATGCGTAGCCTGCCTCAGGCCAAGTATGAATGGAAAGGTGAGACTCTTCGATAACGACCACACCAGTGACGCCTTGAGGGCTAAAAGTATGGAATATCTTTTGGACGATACTAACGCCTGAGGCGTTGGCTGCGTCTACCATAAGCGCTTCAATTAACGCTTGATTATCCAATGATTGGGCGTCGCAATCAAAAAACTCAAGGAGTAAATGCTGACTGTGGGTGTTCATGATGATTGTTATTGTGTTTATCGGAAAGATTATAACCTATAGCTCCAAGATTGCATTAACGCACTTTGATGACCATGCCGGCTTTGGGAGTAAACACCTGACCATTGTCACTTAAAAAGTTGAAGGGTACCGATTGGCTGGTAAAGCCTTGGTTTTGTCGGATCACAAAATGTAAGTGGGGGCCAGTTGAGTAGCCTGAGGAGCCAGCGCGCGCTAGCTTTTGCCCTTGAATTACTGTATCGCCGGGTTTTACTTCGGCCGTACCCTGCAAAATATGTGCATACACCGCATAGGTTCCATCGTCATGAAGTACCTTGATGTAATTGGCTTTGTCTAGGAAGTAGGCTTTAGCCCCGCCCATAGCGTAATCATCTTTTACCCAAATAACGGTGCCTGCACGTGCGGCTGAAATATAGGCGCCGATCGGCATGGCGATATCTACCGAATAGACATTGGGTTCACGAGTATGTGAAAAGCGCCCCTTAAAAGACTGTGTGATGCGGTAAGCCTGCTTCGATCCGACAGGAAAAAGGTAAGGATCATCTGACGGGCTGGCCTTTGGGTCACCTAGAATCCAGCGATACTTGTATTCAGGAACGGAATGATAATTTTCATAAAGTACTTCTTTGGTGTTGGCGCTAATGGTTTTTCTTAAAAACCCTTGTTGAAATGCTTCTGATTGCACCTGCAAATCAATGGGCGCGTGATAGGGGTTGATCACAATCAGTTGATGCGTGCTGTCTTTTTTATGAGTAACGAGAACTGGCCGATTAAGTTCGCGCGTTTTCTTTTTTATCGTCAGTTTTTTTGCTGATTGATTGAAGACATTACGCTTGTCACCAAAAACCCAGTTACCATTTTGGTCTTTGTACTTGTAAATCTCTCCGGCACTATTTTGTGACACTAAAAAGAAGAGAGTGCAAAAGGCGATGATGTGGTTATTTACCATCCTTGGAATATTCCTTTAGTATTCCACCATAAATGTGGCCATTTTTCGGCTTATAAAATCTTTTTCGTAAGAAGGTTCTTCTACCAGTCGCAGGGTTGGAAAATTTCCGAGCAGCTTTAATGCAAAGGTTCTACCAATAGCTTTGGCTAAAGCTGCGGCAACACAAAAGTGGGAGCCAGACCCAAAGATAAAGACATCATTTAAGTTCTTACGGTCAATGTTAAAGGTTAATGGATCTTCAAAGACGTTAGGATCTATATTGCCTGCATTGACGTTAAATTTAATCATTTCACCCTTCTTTATACATTGATCATGAATGATGACATCTTCTCTTGCGAATCTCACGCCGCCGCTATGAGAAAAGTAATTCATGCGAAGGGCTTCTGTAATCGCATCGTCGATGATTTCTGGGTTTTTGTTAATGCGTGGAATCACTTCTGGGTGAGTGATAAAAGTTTGAATCGCAAAATTTAAAAAATGTTGTGTGGTATCTGGGCCTGCGGTCATCAGCGATGCAACAAACGCCATAACTTCTTCTATGCTTAATCGGTCGCCATCTTCATCAGCAGTTTGCACTAACACACTAATAAAATCATCTCTTGGGTTCTCTCGTCTAGCTAAAATAACGGCTTTGACGGTTTCTATTCCAGATTTTGCAAGCTGATAATCAATATTACCCTCAGGCGCGTAAGTTGCCATGATGGCATCGGCTAACCCTTTAAATTCATTTCGGTAACTGGACGAAACGCCCACTAATTCACTGGTTATTTTTAAGGGTATCTCTGCTGTGATCTCAGCAAGATTAAAGACGCCTTGCTTTTGAGTGATGGTTTCAATAGCCTCATCGACGACACGATCAACGATGTTTTGCATTTTATGGATGTTTTTTGGAGAAAAAGCCGGTTGAACTAAACGGCGTATGCGTCTGTGATCGT
>JAPOUS010000090.1 GCA_026708525.1 Cellvibrionales bacterium | reverse complement strand
TAATTCGCCTTTATTAATAGAAAAGGTCAAATCATCAATCGCTTTAAAGCCATCAAAACTGACACTAACCTGTTCAAGATGTAAAATGGGGTTCATCGCTTGCTCCTTATTCCTGCCAAGCCTTTCGGTAAAAACAAGGTCACTAATACAAACAAACCACCTAAGGCAAATAGCCAAACTTCTGGCAATACACCGGTTAACATCGTTTTACTGTAATTAACCACTAACGCACCAATAATGGCGCCATAAAGTGTCGCTCGCCCACCAATCGCGACCCAAATGATAAGCTCAATAGAATGCAATGGAGAGAATTCTCCCGGATTAATAATTCCCACCTGGGGCACATACAAAGCACCGGCTATACCTGCAATGGCAGCAGAGAGAGTAAAGATCGCCAGCTTGACAGAGACCGTATTAAAACCCACAAACCGAGTACGACTTTCTGCATCACGAATAGCGATAGCAACCAATCCTAAACGCGTATTCACTAAGTACCGACAAAACAATAAGCAAACGATGAGTGTAAAAAGCGTCAACAAAAATAAACAGACGCGAGTAAGATCAGCTGTAATAGCAAAGCCTGCAATCTCTTTAAAATCCGTTAAGCCATTATTCCCCCCAAATCCCATTTCATTTCGAAAAAATGCCAGCATCAATGCATAGGTTAAGGCTTGAGTCATAATGGATAAGTACACTCCACTCACTCGGGAGCGGAATGCCAGCCAACCAAAGACAAAGGCTAAAAGTGAAGGTACAAAGACCACCATCAACAAGGCAAAGCCTAAGGAGTCAAAACCATACCAAAACCAGGGTAACTCCTGCCAATTTAAAAACACCATAAAGTCTGGTAGTTCTGGGTGAGCATAAACACCACGGTCGCCAATCTGGCGCATTAAATACATACCCATGGCATAGCCACCCAAGGCAAAAAACGCACCATGCCCCAGGCTTAAAATGCCCAAGTACCCCCAGACCAGATCAGCAGCTAACGCTAATAGCGCAAGGCTTAAATACTTCCCTAATAGACTGACAGTATAGGAAGATATATGCAGCATATGATCTTGATTAAAGCCTAAATTAGCGGTGGGAACGATAATGGCAGCGAGAAATAATATAACGATTAACACACGATCCATAGATTCGGTATTGAGAAAAGACTGCTGCTTCATTGCGCCATCTCCTGCGCTCTACCCTTCGCGGGAAATAACCCTTGCGGTCGTTTTTGAATAAACAAAATAATAAAAATAAGCAAGAGTATTTTGGCTAGTACGGCACCTGCAAAAGGTTCCAACCATTTATTTGCCACGCCCAGGCTTAAACCCGCTAATAACGTGCCAAATAAATTACCGACACCACCAAATACCACCACAATAAACGAATCGATAATATAGCCTTGTCCCATATTAGGGCCAACATTGCTGATCAAGCTCAATGCAACCCCTGCAACCCCTGCTATACCAGCCCCCAAACCGAAGGTAAGCATGTCAACTCTATCTGCATTCACACCCAATGCTTCTGCCATACTGCGGTTTTGCGATACGGCACGAACTTGAAGCCCTAATCGGCTTCGACGCATCCACCACCAAAGTAAACCAAACAAGACTAGACAAAAAAAGATAATCGCCAACCGGTTAATAGTGAGGCCAAAGACGGGGTTAATAGTAAACACCCCGCTTAACCAATCAGGTGTCACCACGGTTCGATTTAATGGCGAAAAAATTGAACGAACCGTTTGTTGCAGCAACAAGCTGATGCCAAAGGTTGCTAACAGAGTTTCTAAGGGTCTTCCCTTCAAATACTGAATAACCAACCTTTCCATGGTGATACCGACCAAAGCTGCAACAACAAAGGCAGCAGGAATCGCAACAATAATGGATATACCGATAAACTGAGGCATCAATTGTTGAATCACAAAGGTGGTATAGGCACCTATCATAATCAATTCACCATGGGCCATATTAATGACGCCCATCACACCAAAAGTAATGGCAAGACCAATGGCTGCTAGCACCAATACCGAGCCCATACTTAAGCCAAAAAATCCGTTTTCTAATAACGAATAGAGATGTTTTTTTTCTTCTATGGCTTTCACTGCCGCCAAGGCTTGTTTATGGCTGGGGTGTTTTTCTAAAAACTGATTGAGACTGGTTAAGCTCGAGGGTTCTAAACTTTTTGATAAGTGTTCAATACTGGATTCAAAGCGTTTACTGGTAGGATGGTTAAGCGCCAGCATGGCATTGAGTAATCTAAGCTTTTCTAGAATATCGGCATTTTTTTCATTGGCTAATCGTTCCTGAATAACCGCATACAATGTTGTATCTGGTTTTTTAATTAGGGTATTCACGGCTTCAATTCTGATGCTGGGGTCAGAATTCACCAACCCACGTTTGGCAAGCAACAGCCGTATCTGGCTTCTTAACCGATTATTAATCCGTATTTTTTTGTAAGGTTTTTTATATTGCGTTTTAAATACCTCGCTATCGGTTACTTTTATCGGCGCTCCCAAAATAAAGCTATCAGTGACTGGTATCACCCGCCAAAAATTATGAGTTTCTTCAACCAAAATCAGTTGATAATTTTTTTTTATGGTAAAGCAACCGCCCCTTGCTTAATCCTTTTAATATGACATCCATATTGGGAGAAACATGACGCCCCATCACATCAACAAGGCTGCCTTTTTCTTTAAAATTACCATGTATGAGGAGGGTTTTATCCAAAGCAAAAACGGCTTGTGAGAAAAAAATAAAGGATACAATCAAAAAAAGAGACGCTGGCATAATGAACTGCCTATTATTATCTGAACTGTGGACTCGCATCCTATGAATACCAAGCCCACCGTGGAATTTAAGAGGCGTTATTTCACACCGCACTTTTTGAGTTTCGTGTTATAGTTGCCGCACTGGATAGGATCTTCCCAAGATGACATTAAATCTTTGGAGCCTTCCAGATAATCCGACCATGCATCACCTGCAACTAACCCATCGGTTTCATAAACAACATCAAACTGGCCATCTTCTTGGATCTCACCAATTAATACTGGCTTAGTGATATGATGATTAGGCAACATCACAGACATGCCACCTGTTAAGTTAGGCACTTTCACCCCGATAATCGTTTTTTGAATAGCAGCTGGATCCGTTGTTTTGGCTTTTTCGACCGCTTTTGCCCACATGTAAAAGCCAATGTAGTGCGCTTCCATCGGATCATTACTCACGCGTTTTTTATCTTTGGTGAATGCTTGCCACTTCTCGATAAAGGCAGCGTTGTCTTCATTATCAACACTCATAAAGTAGTTCCAAGCTGCTAAGTGGCCGACTAAAGGCTTAGTATCCATGCCCGAAAGCTCTTCTTCACCCACAGAAAAAGCCACCACTGGAATATCCTCAGCTGATACACCCTGGTTACCTAACTCTTTATAAAAAGGCACATTCGCATCGCCATTAATGGTAGAAACCACAGCTGTCTTCTTACCCACTGATCCAAATTTTTTAATATCCGAAACGATGGATTGCCAATCAGAGTGACCAAAAGGGGTGTAGTTAATTAAAATATCTTCGTCTTTTACACCTTTTGATGCCAAATACGCTTTGAGAATTTTATTGGTCGTTCTCGGATATACATAGTCTGTACCTGCCAATACCCAACGCGTAACCTCAGCTTCTTCCATTAAATAATCTACCGCAGGAATGGCCTGTTGGTTTGGCGCCGCCCCTGTATAAAAAACATTTTTAGAGGATTCTTCACCTTCATATTGCACAGGGTAAAATAAGAGACCATTTAACTCTTCAAACACCGGCAAAACGGATTTTCGCGAAACAGACGTCCAGCAACCAAAAACGACGTCCACTTTTTCTTTGGTGAGTAATTCTCGCGCTTTTTCGGCAAATAAGGGCCAGTTTGACGCAGGATCAACCACAACGGTTTCAAGTTTTTTACCCAGCAACCCCCCTTTTTTATTTTGCTCTTCGACTAGCATTTCCATCGTATCTTTCAGGGTGGTTTCACTGATTGCCATGGTGCCAGAAAGCGAATGTAATACCCCAACCTTGATGGTTTCAGCAGCCATTAAAATTGGACTTGCCAAACCCAGGCCGAGGCTTAACGCGCCACCCATTGCAATATTTTTCAACCATTTTTTATTCATAGCCTATCTCCTAATTATCATTAAATTTGATACTGCACGCCAAAAGAAGCGGTCGTAATGGATTCATCTGCTTTTGTTCCCGTAAAGCTCGCATCACCGGAGGTCACATTGGCATTCAAGCGAAGCTTGTGACCATTGATCACATAATTGACACCCAACTCAGAAAGGCTGCTGCTATCGCCTTCATCCGGCGTATTTTGTGTATAACGTAGATAAGGTTGGAATTTACCCGGGCCGGTTTTTTCAGGCAGTAAAAAGGCGAGTGAGGTGAACATGGCTGTGCCGTCATACAACGTAAATGGATCAATATCACCATCTGCGACTACATAATCGTTATCGAAGACTTTGTATTCTCCTTCAAAAGTTACTACCGATTTCCCTAAGACTTTCTCAAACAACAAATCAACACTGTAACCCAAAAAATCTTCAGCATTTTTAGCCGTAGATCCCACCCCATCTTTTTGTGCTTGCAGGGCAAACCCTAGGGTTAAAATATCGCCTAATCCGCCATAATAGGTTGAGCTTGTGTAATACCCGGGATTTTGTTCTTTATTTAAGAAGTTATACGCAAAGCGCATGGCATACAGCAGTGAATCGGTAGTATTGACTTCGGTTGATAAACCTTCGAATACCCCTAAAGCATATTGAAACTTATCCACAGCACCCCAAACAACGACACCATCATCACGGTTATACAATCCAGCTCGCCCTTGCGGATCGTTATCTGATGCATAAAAAGGAATGGTGTATTGATTCCAGGTTAAGGCATAAAAAGGGCCATTCATCTCAATACGATCGGCAGGTGTTAATACCCGACCTGCCCACACATTAAAATACGGGCTTGGCTCATATTGAATCATGGCATCCAACACGCCATATTCACCAAAAATTTCTTCGGTATTGACGGTAAATTTCCAATCGTCCGTTAATTGCCCGCCAATATAGAGCCTGACATTCTGAACAGAAAAATCTTTTTTGTAGGACTTACCATCCGGCGCTGCATCTTCTGTCAAGGTGAATCCTGTTCGCAACCCAGCACCCAAAGTGACAAAAGTCTCTTCATCAATACTGATTTTTGCACCAGCCTGGCCGATTTCAGGTGACAACCCAATCGCTAGTGTGCCTAACAACGCACTGCACCCCACTAGCGATTTTATTGTACTTTTATTAACTAGCATCTGCTTTATTCCTCTCATCCATCAATCACACGGCTTACTTTATCTCGATAAAAAAAGAAAAAAATTCGCCAAAAGACGAAACGACTAAGCCAAATGGCGTATTGACCTGCCGATAAACACATAAGGGCACATATAAAAATGAGGTTGGTATAGAACCTGCAATTAACTTAAAGGAGAGAGTTAACTAAAGATTAAGTTTTGATGACGCCGTTGACTAACAAGCGCCATTATCATCGATGGGTAGCTAACGAGACGCTTGAGGATTATGCGCTGCGCTACACAGCCGAATCAGCACGTAAGTATTCCATTGGGCGAGTCGCTAATACGGCGCTTGGTATTGTTTCATTCTTGGCACTGGAAGCCATTGGTGGCGCTATTACATTACAGTTTGGTTTTAGCAATGCCATGATGGCGATAAGCATCGTATCAAGCTTAATATTTCTCATGGGGTTGCCAATTTGTTACCACGCAGCAAAAAATGGGTTAGACATTGACTTACTTACCCGTGGAGCGGGTTTTGGTTATGTCGGCTCAACCATTTCATCGCTTATCTACGCGGCTTTTACTTTTATTTTTTTCGCTATTGAAGCTGTCATTATGGCAACAGCAGTGACTTTATTATTTGACCTGCCGTTATCCATCAGTTATTTACTCAGTGCCACGGCGATTATCCCTTTAGTCACTCACGGCATCAGGCGAATCAGCCAATTTCAACTGCTCTCTCAACCCATTTGGGTATTACTTCAGCTTATTGTAATAGGCTTTATTTTAATGCATGAACAGCACGCAGTGAGTGACTGGAAAACCTTTACCGGCATTAATCACAATGCAAACTTCAATTGGCATTTAGTAGGATTCGCTTGCACCATTATTTTTCCACTGATGGCGCAAAATGGAGAACAGGTTGATTATTTACGGTTTTTGCCGAAACCTAACTCCATTTCATCAACATTGCGTTGGTGGCTTGCTGTCATTTTTGCAGGCCCAGGCTGGGTCATTGTTGGGGCCATCAAGATGATTTTAGGGTCATTCCTGGCATTTTTAGCGTTTCAGCAAGGAGCAAGCCCAACCTTATCGAGTGACCCGACGCATATGTATTTGCATATCGCTGAAAAAATGATAATTCATCCTGTGCCTGCACTCATTATCGTCTGTTTATTTGTCATTCTTTCGCAAATAAAGATTAATGTCACCAATGCCTACGCAGGCTCCATTGCTTGGTCTAATTTTTTTTCTCGCATTACCCACCAACATCCGGGACGCGTTGTTTGGCTTGTTTTTAATGTCACCATTGCCTTTATTTTAATGGAGATTGGTCTATACCAATCGTTTGAAAGTATTTTAATGAGCTATTCGGCCTTAGTATTGGGCTGGCTAAGTACCATAGTCGCAGATCTTACGCTAAACCGCTGGCTAAAATTGCGGCCAAAATCATTACACTTTATGCGCAGTCAATTAGTGGATATTAATCCTGTTGGCTGTTTATCTATGCTTACCGCCTCATCGTTTGGTGTGCTGGCACAATTCGGCTGGTTTGGTGAAAGCATTAAATCCTTTGCACCATTTATTGTACTCTTACTGCCTTTTTCGATAGTTCCGCTGCTGACTTGGCTGACCCAAGGGCGCTTTTACCTTGTACCGAGTACCCACCTAAAAACGATAAAAGACACCGCCTCTTGCTGCTTGTGTGAACACGCATTTGAAGCGCCTGATATGCATCACTGCCCTTTTTATAACGCCCCAATTTGCTCATTGTGCTGTGCCTTAGATGTTAGCTGCAATAATACCTGTCGCCCAGAGGCATCGATAAAGGCGCAGCTTACTCAGTTTTTCCGTTGGGCGTTGCCAGACGCTATTTACCACCGGCTTCTTACGAGATTCCATCCTAGCCTCAGCTATTTTGCCGGCTTGATGACACTGGTTTCAATGATTTTTTATCTGGTATTCCATCTCGTACTGATGCCATTTGATGACAACCTATTCCCAATAGCA